>CADARO010000101.1 GCA_902790345.1 uncultured Eubacteriales bacterium
TCACTCATTTCGGAATCTGACTGTTTCTTGCTCTTTCTTCTCTATATCGTTTTCAAGGATCGCGCTCGTGTCTCTCGCTGCCCCGTGGGGGCCTCGCTCACGACAACAGTAGATATTATACTCATGATGGTCCCAAATGTCAAGCACTTTTTTGCCGGCCTTCCATTTTTATCATTTCCTATTTATATATTGTCAGATAGTGCGTCTTTTTCGATTGTTAAGTGTTGTTAATTTCGTCCGCAAAAACAAAAATGAATGTCAAATATCCATATAGTTGAAACAAATGAATCATTCAATTCATCATTTTCTTTCCCTACAATATATAATAAGAGCGGGGCTGACGCTCTTTTGCCTGAGACGTCGGCCCCGCCTGATCAATTATGGATGCGTTTCGATTCGCTGTCCCCTGGGATTGCGCTTCAGCCAGTCGACCAGGGCCGCCTCGCTGCGGATGTCCTCGTCGGTCAGCATGCCGCCGCGCGCGATGTGATGCAGTCTGTGCGCGTCTGAGCCACTGGTGAGGATAAACGCCGATCCGCCGTGCGAGGCCCGTTCGAGGGCCAGGTCGTTGTGGCTGTCATGGTCCGGATGACCGTTGTAGACTTCAATGCCGTCCAGCTGATCCAGCGGCATCTGCCGCAGACCCTGCCGGAACGGGTGCGCCTGGATGAGCAGGAAGCGGCCCGTGGCGTGAACGATGTCGTAGAACTCCTTCTCGCGGATGCCGCTGTCCAGCAGACCCATCAGCCAGGGAATATCATCCTCCCGCACGCCAAACAGGAGAAAGTCTTCGTTGCCGTCCGCCATGCGCGCCTCCGCGCCCAGCAGCACGGTGAGGCCCAGCTTGTCGCCTTCGGCCTTCGCGGCGTGGTAGCCGCCGAGATACCACTCGACGCGCTCCCTGACGGGCATGTCGATGTTCTTGCCGGCGATCAGATGATCGGTGATGGTAATGGCGTCGTAGCCGGCTTCGTGGAACAGGCGAGCCATTTGAGCCGCTGGCACCTTGCCGCAGCCGCTGGTCTCGCTGGTGTGAACGTGAAGGTCAATCTTCATCATTTTCGCCCTTGAGGGTAATGACGACGCGGCGATAGGGCTCCTCGCCTTCACTGTGCGTGGTGACATAGGGATGGCCCTGGAGCGCGGAGTGCAGCACGCGGCGCTCGTAGGGGTTCATGGGCTCCAGCGTCACCTTCCGGCCGGTCTTGCGGGCGCGGCTGGCCATGCGCAGGGCCAGCTTGGTGAGCGCTTCCTCGCGCTTGGCGCGGTAGTTCTCGGTGTCCAGAGAGACGCGCATATAGGCGTCGCGATGCTTGTTCACCTGCAGGCTGGTGAGGTACTGCAGGGCGTCCAGGGTGTCGCCCCGGCGGCCGATCAGGATGCCCAGGGTATCGCCCATCATGGCGACGGACAGGTGATCCGGCTCCTCCGTCACGCGGATGGCCACGGGCACGCCCATCTTCTCGGTCACGTTCTTCAGGAAATCATAGGCCACGCGGCCTTCCTCGCCCAGGGTGGCGGGGTCGGTGGGCTCGAAGGGAACCTCCTCCGCGGGCGCCTTGGGCGCTTCGGGGCGTTCGGCCTTCGCGGGGCGCTCCCGGCGCGCCTTCTCGCGGCGCGGGGCGGGCGTCTCGGCCTTCTCAGGCTCCTCGACCTTCTCCTCGCCCACGGGCTTGGGGGCTTCCTCAGCGGCCTCCGCCTGAGGCGTGGGCGCGGCCTTGGGGGCCGGCTTCTCAGCCTTGGGCTTCTCGGTTCTGGGCTTGTCCGCCTTGGGCTCCTCGCTCTTGCGCGCGCTCTTCTGCTTCTGCGCGTTCAGCGAAAAGGCCGGCATTTCAAAATCCAGCTCGGGGTCTTCCTCTTTCACAGTCAGGCGCACCTTGGCCAGCCGGCCGAACATGCCGAACAGGCCGGGGCTGCCGGCATCGAGTATATCGATGGTCACGTCAGCCAGGTCGCAGCCCAGCTCCTTCAGACCGGCGTTGATGGCGTCTTCGGTTTTTTTGCCGGTCTTTTCAATAGATCTCATTTGGTTTCTGCCTCCTCAGTGAGCTTTTTCTTTTCATCGGAACGGTCGATGATTTTGCCAATCACAAACTGCTGGATAATCTGGAAGAAGTTGATAAACACCCAGTACAGGGCGAAGGCGGCGTTGGAGCTGGCGCAGATCCACAGCGAGAACAGGGGGAAGAACCACTTCATCACCGCGTTGTTGGAGCTCTGCTTCTGCTGTTCGGTGGTCTGGGGCTGGCCGGCGTTCATGAACTGGCTGGCGAAGAACTGGCTCACCGCGGACATGATGGGCAGCAGGAACAGGCCGTTGAACACCTTCGGGATGTTGATGGTCCACATGAGCAGCGGCGCGGTGTACACGATGGCGTTGCCGTAGGCGTCGGCCCAGGTGCGGTACAGATCGGTCTGCAGGAAGGCCTTGGCGGCCTCGATCATCTCGGTGGTCATCTGGCCGCTGGCGCTGGTGATGCCCATGAGGGCGTCGCCCGCCGCAGGCACCACGGTGGACATGAAGGAATCGGGCTGGAACACGTTCTTGATCCACAGAAGGCCCTGCAGCTGGGGCTTGAAGTCCGCAATGCCGGCTTCCAGGTTTTCCTTGATGCTGAGGATCATGGCCACGGTTTCCTCGTTCGCGATCTCGCGCATGACGGCGAACATGGCGAACAGGATGGGCAGCTGGATGAGCATGGGCAGACAGCCGGACAGGGGGCTGATCTTTTCCTTCTGATACAGCTCCTGCATCTTCTTATTCAGCTTGTCCTTGTCGTTGGCGTATTTCTTGTTCAGCTCGTCAATGCGGGGCTGAACCGCCTGCATCCGCTTCATGCTGCGCTTGCTCTTGACATCCAGCGGCATGAGAATCAGGCGGATGAGCAGGGTAAAGATGAGCACCGACCAGCCGTAGTTGCCGACCAGTGAATAGATCGCGTCCAGAATCCAGCGAAGCAAGTCGCCGATGGGGCCAAATCGCCACATGATGTTGTTACCTCCTGGGTTAATCGGTGTGCGCGCCCAGCGGCGCGCCGTCGGTTGACGTGATGGGCGCTATGGCACGGGGTCATAGCCGCCGGGATGGAACGGATGGCAGCGGAGGATCCGCCGCGCGGCGAGATAAGCGCCCTTTCGCGCGCCGTATTTCTCGATGGCCTGCTGCGCGTAGGCCGAACAGGTGGGCGTGAAGCGGCAGGCGGCGGGGGTATAGGGGCTGATGGCCCCGCGATAGAATCGGATCAGGCCCAGCATGGCCTTCTTGCCGGCGTCACGCATCGCCCTTCGCCTCCGGTGTGTCGATGAGGGAAGCCTTCTTCAGCAGCGCGCGCATTTCCCGCGCCATGGTGCCCGCGTCGGCCGAGGCCGCGGCCGTGCGCGCCACGAAGATATACTTGCCGGGCTTGAGAATGGGCCGGAGCATGCGAAAATCCTCCTTCATGCGCCGCCTGAGACGATTGCGCGTCACGGCGTTGCCCACTTTGGAGGACACTGAAAAGCCCACTTTCAGTTCGCGGGCTTTCAGATAGACGAGCACCATGCGGTAGCCCGGATAGGACTTGCCGCGACGGTAGACGTAAGTATACTGCTTGTTGCGGCCCAGGGAATAGCGGCGGCCCAAACGGTATATATGGACCAAAGCCCGCGCCCCGGAAGGCGGGACGGGGCTTGTGCTTGAGCTGCTGTCTGCTGTTTTCACGTTGGATCAGACGGTCAGAACCTTGCGGCCGCGCAGGCGACGGGTCTTCAGCACGCGGCGGCCGGTCTTGGTCTTCATGCGGGCGCGGAAGCCATGAACCTTGGAACGCTGACGCTTTTTGGGCTGGTAAGTACGAACGGAAGCTGCCATTGATAATACACCCTTTCAATCTATGTGTCCGAAAACACGTATTTCACAAAACAACCATCTTAGTATAGAGGATCGAATTGTTTCTGTCAAGCAAAATTTTGGAAAGGAAAGGGGCCAAAAGATGCTCCTCCCCACTCAGAGCGCGAGGAATTCCTCCGGCGTCAGCGCCCTGACGGGCGATTCCCGGAAATCCTTCGTGTTGCGGGTCACAATACAGTCCATGCGGCAGCGCTGGGCAATGGCGGCCAGCAGCGCGTCCTCAAAGTCCTCCATGTTGGACGCCATGGCGGCGTAGACATCCTCGCCCCGGGCGTCCGCGAAGCCCACCAGCCGCGTCAGCTTCTCAAGGCTTTCCTTCGCGGCCCGCCGTTCCCCAAGGGCGCGGCGCAAAAGATAAAAGATGTCCGTCGCCGCCGTGGCGGAAACGCAGCCTTCAATTTCCTCCAGGGCGGAGCGCTTCATGACCTCATAGGACGCCTGAAAAAACGGCTGGCGCTTCAGCAGCACGTCCAGCACCACGTTGGTGTCTATCATAACCTTCATGTGTTTTCCAGCCGCTCCTTCCGAATGTCGTCCAGCGTCATGTCCGCGCCGCGGGCGATGCCCACAAGGCTGTCCAGCATGGCGACGCGGTCGGCCGACGGACTGGTCAGCCGGGCCACCGTCCGGCCGTTCTTGGTGATGTAGATGTCCTGCTTTCCCGCCATGGCCAGGTATTTCCCCATGTTCATCTTCAATTCGGTGGCTGTGATCTGCACGGCGATCCCTCCTCATCTCACATTTCGCATGATTATTATAAGCCAATCGAACGAATTTATCAATAGTTTTGTTCGATCTTCCCCCTCTTCTCCCGTTGAAACCGCCCGCCATCTGTGGTACAATACAATTACATAAATATCGCGTTGAAAGGGGGCCACCGCATGGCCGCGCGTTTTGCCAGGGAAGAGGAGCTGCCGCGCGTCAACGAACTGCGCAAGCAGGTGAACGACGTTCATGTCGCCGGCAAGCCGGAGGTATTCAAGCCGGGATTTCCGCAGGAGCTGAGGGACTACATCTTTGCCATCTGGAATGACCCGGAGAAAAAAATCGCGGTCGTCGAGCGGGAGGGCGTCATCTGCGGCTTTGCCGTGCTGCATCATATTGTTAGGCCGGAAACGCCCTTCATGATGGTAAGGGATTTCCTGGACGTGGACGAGTTCGGCGTGGATGAGGCACACCGGCGGGAGGGCGTCGGCGCGGAGCTGATGGCCTTCGTCCGGGACTGGGCGAAGGAGCAGGGCTTTCACCGGCTGGAGCTGAACATGTGGGAATTCAACGAAGACGCCCTGGCCTTTTACGAGGCGCTGGGCTTCACCACCTACCGGCGGTATATGGAAATCATGATCTGACGACGAGAAGAAGGAGGCCTGTGCCATGAAACTGTCTTTCTCCACCCTGGGCTGCCCGGACTGGAGCTATGAGCGCGTATTGGAAGAAGCCACGAAGGACGGCTACGAGGGCGTGGAGGTGCGGGGCGTCGCCGGCGAGATGCGGGCGGACAGCATCCCCTGCTTCGCCATCGGCCGTCAGCAGGAGGCCCGGCACATGGCCGAGGCCGCCGGCGTGAAGCTCATCGGCTTCGGCGCGTCCTCCTCCTTCCACGACCCGGCCAACCTGGAAAACGCCCTGTCCGACGGCCGCGCCGCCATCGACCTGGCCCACGGGCTGGGCATGAGCTTCATCCGCGTGTTCGGCGACCGGATCGCCCCGGAGGACGACGAAGGGGAGATCATCGCCCGGGTGGCGAAGGGCATTCGCGCGCTGTGCGACTACGCCGAGGGCACGAACGTCATGGTGCTGCAGGAGGTGCACGGCAACTTCAACCTGGCTCGTCGGATCATGGGCGTGGCGGAGAAGGTTCAGCGAAGCAACTTCGGCATCCTCTGGGACGTGGCCCACAGCGACAAGACCTACGGCGACAACTGGCCCGAGTTCTACGCCGCCATCCGTCCGCTGGTGAAGCACGTGCACTTCAAGGATCACAAGCGCGAGGCGGACGGCACGTTCCGGCTGTGCACCACCGGCCAGGGCGACATCCCGCTGCTGCCCATCCTGCGGACGCTGGAGAAGGACGGCTACGCCGGCTTCGTGTCGCTGGAATGGGAGAAGAAATGGCATCCCGACCTGCGGGACGCCGCCGAGGAATTCCCCCACTTCGTCAGATACATCAGGGAAAATTTATAAACGGTACATATCAAAGGAGCTTTTTCATGGCCAATCTGCTCGACTACCTGGCCTGGCGGGGCGATCTGCCCTTGACGGCGGACGGCTGGAATGAAATCGACGCCCTCGTCATGGCCACGGCCTGCTACATCAACTTTCCGGACGCCGCGCTGCCCGGCGCGCGCTGGTCGGTCAAAGAGCTGGCGCCCATGCTGCCGCCCACCACGGACAATCCCCACGCCGCCGCCCGCCGCGTCCTCTTCGACCGCATGGCGAAGACGCGCCGCTACAGCGGGCTCATGCTGCGGGATTTCGTGAACGAGGTGGACATGGCCCGGAGCATCCAGTTTTCCGCCGTCACCGCCGACTGCCCGGACGGCAGTGCGCTGGTGGCCTTCCGGGGCACCGATTCCACCCTGGTGGGCTGGAAAGAGGACTTCATGATGGCCTTCGAGACGCCGGTGCCTGCCCAGGCCGCCGCCGCGGCGTATCTGGAAAGCGCGGTCGCCGCCGCGAAGGGGCCGGTGCGGGTGGTGGGGCACAGCAAGGGCGGCAACCTGGCCGTGTACGCCGCCATGAACCTGCCCGAGGCCGCCCAGGCCCGGCTGGACGCGATCTACAGCTTCGACGGGCCGGGGCTGGACGAGGCCTCCATCCGCTCGGAGGGCTACGCCCGGGTGCGCGCCCGCATCCGCTCCTATGTGCCCCAGGCTTCCATCGTGGGGCTGCTGCTGGCGTATCACCCGGACTACACGGTGGTGAAATCCACGGCGGTGGGCGGCATCAGCCAGCACGATCCCTTCACCTGGCAGGTGGAGGGCCCGCGCTTCATCGAGGCGGAGCAGGTGGACCGGGGCAGCGAGGCCATGGATCAGGCCATGCACGAGTGGCTCAGGCAGTGCACGCCGGAACAGCGCCGCGTGTTCGTGAACACCCTGTTCGACATCCTGGAATCCACCAACGCGGTGCAGCTGAGCGACATGCGCCGCAACGTGCGCGCCAGCGCCACGGCCATCCTGGAGGCCACCCGCCGCATCGACCCCGCCACCGGCCGCATGATCTGGCAGCTGCTGGGCCGCTTCCTGCAAATCGGCGCGGGCAGCCTGCTGGAGCTGCTGGGCCGCAAGCCGGACGACAACAATCCACCCCAAACCTGATACGCAAAAGGGAGGTATATCCCCATGAATCGCGACTTCCTGAAAGAATTGCTGGGCATCGTCTCCGTCAGCGGCTGCGAGGAAGCGGCCCAGGAGGCGGCGCTGGCCTTCGGGCGCTCCTTCGCCCACAAACAGATCACCGACGCGGCGGGCAACGCCCTCTCCGTGGTGAACCCGGAGGCCCCCTGCCGGGTGCTGCTGGGCGGCCACATCGACGAGATCGGCTTCCGCGTGACCCACATCGACGATCAGGGCCTGATCCGCGTGCAGAAAGCGGGCGGCGTGCGGGCCGCGCTGTACATGGGCGCGCCCATGCAGATCATCCACGAGGCGGAGGAGGAGGGCCGCATCGTCCGCCACAAGGTGGAGGGCGTAGGCGTGGTGACCGACGACCTGCTGAAGAAAAAGGACATGGCCGACAGCGACCTGATCCTCGACATCGGCGCGTCCACGAAGGAGGAAGCCGAGGCCGTGGTGAGCGTGGGCGATCCCGTGTGCGCGGACACGGCGGTTCACGAGCTGCTGGGCGGGCGCTTCTCCTGCCGCGCGCTGGACGACAAGACCGGCGCCTTCGTGATCCTGGAGGCGGCGAAGAAGGCGGCAGAATCCGGCGCGGCCTGCGGCATATACGCCAACACCGTGGTGGGCGAGGAGACCAGCGGCCGGGGCGCGTATTACGCGGCGGCCAACGTGGAGCCGGACTGCGCCATCATCGTGGACGTGACCTGGGCCAGCGACTGCCCCGGCACCGACCCGGGCGAGACCGGCCATGTCAAGCTGGGCGGCGGCCCGGTGCTCTGCCGCAGCGGCATGGTGAACAAGCCCATGAACCGCCTGCTGGAGCAAATCGCGGCGGAGAAGAACATCCCCGTGCAGTACGAGGTGGCCGGCGGCCGCACCTACACCGACGGCGACACCATGTTCAAGACGGGCAAAGGCGTGCCCGTGGCTCTGGTGAGCGTGCCGCTGCGCTACATGCACAGCTCGGTGGAGATCGCCGACTGGCGGGACCTGGAAGGCTGCATCGACCTCATCGCGGAGTTCCTGCTGCGCATCCATAAGGATTTCGATTACCGGCCGGTGAAGCCGCAGGCGAAATGGTTTGAGAAATCCATAGGGGATTGAGTCTGGCGGCGCAACGCTGTATCTGCCCTTTCCCCCTTAATACCCCGTCCCCGCTCACGCGGGGACGGGGGAAACTGAGTTTGCAGGGCTGCGCCCTGCATGGCTTTTTGAGTCAACGGCATTTTGCTTCGCATCGGTCAGGTGCAGGGCGGAGCCCTGCTCAGTGCGGGCGAAGCCCACAGCTGTTTTTCCCCGTCCCCGCCTGCGGGGAAGGGGTGCAGGGGAAAGGGCTGATTACCCCGATTGAGGCTGTTGTGTCAGCACATAGGTAAGTGTTTTGTGTCAGGACATCGGTAAGTCAGTGGAAGGGGTGAAGTAAGGCTTCGGCAGGGGAAACGCCAGGGTTGAA
>CADARO010000102.1 GCA_902790345.1 uncultured Eubacteriales bacterium
GGCGGCCGCGGTAGCGGATGTGCGCCGCAAGCGGGAGGACCGGGCGGTGCGGCAGATACTGAGAGACATAGGAGCTGATCGCAGATGATCGACTACCATACGATCCACAAGAGCAGCTACGGGCTGGGCGCCATGGAGAAGCGCAACCCGGACCTGTACGGGGACATGCCGACGGTGCTTAGGTACTTCCTCACCTACACCTACGGCAACGGCGGGTATAAGGTGCGCAGGCTTTCGGAGGTGCCGAACCGCTGGGGCTGGAACACCCGGCAATGCTACTGTGAGTTCGATGTGCTGGACGCCAGGCGCGGCCGGTTCAGGGCGTGGATCAAGGGGAGACAGTACACCATGCCGCCCATGACGGACAGGCTGGTGCGGATGGAATAACCAGGACAGAAGAGAGAGGAGAAGCTGAACATGGCAAAGTACAGGATCAGGATCGAGGCGCTGGACCCCGCAGAGGAGCTCCGCGCGGAATACCGAATGGGCATCGAGTGCGACGGGTTCACCATCATCGGCGACCTGGAGGACGGTTCGGACTACAGCATACACATGATGAGCACAGTGGACATCGCCGCGGCGCTGGCCAACGACGAAGAGCTGCTTTCCGCCGCGATCATCGCCAAGGCCATGGCCGAGGCGAAACGCATGGCGCGGGAGATGAAGAGCGGAAAGGCGCTGGAAGCGCTCGTGTCCAGGATCCGCGAGGAGGACGACTGAATCACGCAGGGGGGAGTGATACGATGCAGGCGATCGATAAGGTGCGCGACGAGATGGCGAAAACCAGGGATCCCAAGATCACCTTCCTGGGCGAAGGCGTGACGGCGCTGCTGGGCATCCACCCGGAATACTCCGGGAACATAGCGACGGAGGGAAAGACGCTTTCCGGGTGCCTGGAGGTCATTCGGCGCGGTGCGCGGGGCGGCGTGAGCGACCCGATCATGTCCACCAAGGCCATCTGTGAATACTATGGCATCAAAGCCGGGGACGTGAAGCGCCTTGCCGCCGAGGTCAACATGGCGATGCTGGGCGCGGATGTGCCGCAGACGCCCGCGGATGTCGGGGCGGCCGGATCCGGACGCGCGACGGGGGCCAGGGAACAGAAGCAGCCGGAGCCCGTGAAGCACGAAGAGTTCGACCTGGACGCGATGCTCGGAGGGCTGTGACATGCCTCAGAAGAGACGGGGCATGAAGCCCAGACTGTACGACCTGCACGGGAGCCGGATGAGCGTCAAGCGCTTCGCCGAGGCGCTGAACATCCCGCTGTCCACCGCTTACTGGCACATCCACAAATGTGGGGGGGACATGGCGGCGGCATACGCCCGCGCCGAGCGGACCCGCACTCGAAGGGCCGAGCAGAAGATCATGCGGATCATCGCAGAAGGGAAGGAAACGTGACATGTGCGGTATACCCATCATGCCGCCGGCAGACTACACCCAGGGCAGGCGGCTGACCTTTGAACAGACCGTCGCCCACGTGGGCGGCATGGACAACCTGATAAGCGCCGGGGGACGCCACATGATCGACATCCACCGGCGGGACTACATATGGAAGTACCCGGGGCACGGCTACTGCACCTACTGCGGCGGGGACGTGGGCGACATGAGGGCGCGGCACAACGATGAAGTGAAATGCCCGTTATGCGGGCGGCAGGTGCTGTTCAAGCATGAGGCGCGCGGCCATGGCCGGATCTTTGAGCAATTCTGCCTGTACGAGTGGCGGAAATCGCTGATCGACCCGGAGGCCGTGGTGCTGACCGCCGCCCACGTGTGGCGCGACTCATCCAGGGACAACCCCGAGCGGGAGCCGCTGCATACCCACGCCAGCGCCATCTATCTGTTCCGCCCGGGCATGGCGGTGACGGTATACAAGAATCACACCTGGTACCGGAACGAGGCGCGCGACTGGGTGCGCATCGACAGCTGCGCCCCGGATCACACCGAATACATGGGCGGAAAGATGGACATCGTGCTGGACCATGGAGACTTTGTGCAGGCCATAGAGGGGACGCGGATCGGGAGGCTGTTCAGAATGCTGAACGAAGCGTCCAACCGCCGGGACACGCTGGAGCTGGACGCCATCGCGGCCTGCGCAAAGCGCCCATGGCTGGAATACCTGGCGAAGGCGGGGCAGAAGGCGCTGGCGGCGCGGCTGATGCGGTGGCGGACGATCCCGAGGGAAGTGGTGCCCAACCAGCGCGCCAAGACGCCCAGGGCGCTGCTGGGACTCACGGAAGCACAGTGGCACGAGACGAGGCGCGAAGGCATCAGCCTGACAGTGGATATGCTCAGATGTATGTATGCGCTGCGGACCATGGGTTTCGGGGGCGTCCACATGTCGGAGCTGCAGGACATGATGAAGGACAGCAGCGCGCTGTGGCACCTGGAGGCCCTGGCGCCCACGAAATCGACCGCGCGCTATGCCGCCGATACCCTGTCGGACATCCTCACGTCAGAGCGGCTGCCGGACAAGCTGAAGCGGAAGATCCTGCGCCGTGCGCTGCGCGATCTGCGCCACGCAACGGAGTGGCGGGACTACTTCGCCCAGCTTCGGCGTCTGGGTGAGGATCTCACCGACACGGCGCTGTGCCTGCCGAAGGACATGCACGCCATGCACCAGCGCATGATCGAGCGCGAGAACGCGCTGCGGGCCGAGGCAGCGGCGAAGGCGGAGGCGAAACGAAACGCCGCCGAGGCTGCGCGGACGCGGGTATTCGCGAACAAGCGGCTGCCGAAGCTGCGCAAGGAGTACCTCTTCCACGCCCACGGGCTGGTGCTCAGGCCGTATGAGAGCGTCCTGGAGGTGCAGACGGAGGGCCGGACGCTGCACATCTGCATCGGCAGCTACGCGGAACGGTACATCAACGGCGGAACGGTGATATGCTGTCTGCGCCGGGAGGAGGAGCCGGACGTGCCATGGCGCGCCGTGGAATTTTCGGCCGCCACGGGGAAGCTGGTGCAGGACCGAGGCGAACACAACGACTGCAGGGGCGGCATAGATCCGGGGACCAGGGTGCAGCTGCGGCTCTTCTGGGCCGCGTTTGAAAGGAGCAGGAAACATGAGCGAATTGCAGGGACAGCTTGACATGGGCGCGATGCTTGCGGCGGAAAAGCCGCAGACGCCCGCGGTGGAGGAAGGCTACGACGAGAACGGGAACCTCATGGATTATAATCCGGATGTTTACGCGGTGATCCCCGCCGAGGACGCGGACCGGCTGCGCTACCTGGCGGCGGGCATCCGGTCGGACTTTGACGCCGCGAAGGAACGGGTGCTTCACGCCGGCATGCTGCTGATGGAGGCGCGGAACCGCTGCCCACAGGGGCGGTGGCTGGAGTGGCTCAACAGGGAGGCCGGGTGCCCTGATCGGACAGCCCAGCAGGCCATGCAGCTGTATCAGACCTACGGGGCGCGGGAGTTGCCGGAGGCCTACGGCAAGCTGGACGCGAGCCACCTTGTGGAGCTGCTGCGCGCGCCAGAGGAAGATCGGGACGCCCTCGCCGCGAAGGCTGCCGAGCAGGAACTGTCTACCCGGGCGCTGCGCGAGGAGATCAAAAAGCTGCGGGAGGACCGCGCCGAGGCCCAGGTGAAGATCCACGATCTTATCACCGAGCAGGAGCAGATGGCCGGGGACGTGAAGGCCGCGAAGGAAGCAAGGAAGGCCGCAGAGGCCCAGGCCAGCGACGCCGTGGCCCGCGCCAACAACAACGCCGAGGCGCTCAGGAAGGCCAAACAGAAGATCAAGGACCTGAAGGCCCGGGAGCCCGAGACCGTGGAGGTGGAACGCGTGCCGGACGACGTGGCCGCGGAGCTCCAGCGCCTGAAGGACGAGCTGCAGAAGTACCAGGAAGGCGAGACCGTGACGCCCGTGCGTGAGATCGAGATCAAGCTGCGGATCAGCTGGTACCAGCTGACCAAGGGCTTCGAGGAGCTGACCCACCTGGTGGGCGAGCTGAACCAGCGCGACCCGGACAAGGGGAAGAACTACTGCGGAGCCGTGATGAAGCTGTGCGACGCGATGAAAGCAAAGGTAATGCCGGAGGAATGATCCTCCGGCGGTTTGCCCACAGAAGAAGGTGATTTAACCATGTTCAGGATCATCCGCCGCCTGTGCTGCCATCATGCCTATGTGCTCACCCGGTGGCACTGGGCGCGCGATCCGCGCGGGGACAGGGGCGCGGAGGTGGAATACAAGTGCATCAAGTGCGGGAAGAGGTCCCGCGACCGGGTGGCCCCGGGATCGCCCTTTGAGCATGTGCTCATGACGGATTTTGCCAGATACATGAGGTGACGAATATGACCAACCAGATCCGCGCGCTGTATGAGCGCGCCATCGCCCACTTCGGCGAAGGCACCCAGCTGCTGAAGGCCATGGAGGAATCGGGCGAGCTCGTGCAGGCGGTGGCGAAGTACACGGCTTTGCCTGTACCGGCGATGTCGGACGCCGAGGCGGAACACGCGAAGCAGACCATCAACCACCTGGCCGAGGAGATCGCCGACGTGCGCATCATGCTGGACCAGCTGGAGATGATCGCCGACTGTCATGATAAGGTGGGGCGGTGGAAGTGGAAGAAGATCAGGCGGCTGCGGGAGCGCATCGAGGAGGACGAGGCACATGGCTAAGTGCTGCGATACCTGTATACACGGCCTGGGCGGCGGCTATGACAACTGCCGCATCAATCTTGAAGCGGAGTGCGCCGCCGGCGATTACGAGGCCTGGGAGCCGAAGCTGATCCCCTGCGCGCGGTGCGCCCATTGCTTTGAACTTGCGGACACCGACCCCATGACGCCGTGGAACGGCGGCGCCGAGGGCTTTTACGGCGAAGCCTGGGACACGTACATGTTTGCGCCCCACTATGACGCCCGGGCGTACTTCTGCGGGGACGCGAAGCCGAGGAAGGGATAGACATGGCCCTGCGCATGACAGAGGAGGAATACGCGGAGCTCCGGCGGCGCTACCAGCAGAGGACACGGGACGCCGAGGCCAAGGAGCGCGCCCAGCGGGCGGAGGGCAAGTTACGCACCGGCGCTACTCCGCAAAGCGGAAGCGCCGGCAGCGCGGGGCTGGAATCCGGAGGATTCGCCCCGGCTGGTCGCGCCTGCGCGAAGGCGCAACGGCGCGACTGCTATCCAGCCTCCAGGGGCGCGGCCGTTGCAAAGCGGAAGTACAGGAACGAGCGCGTCACCATCGACGGCAAGACCTTCGACTCGAAGCACGAGGCCGAGGTCTACGGCGAGCTGCTGATCCGCTGGCGGGCGGGGGAACTGAAGCTGCTGTGCAGGCAGGTGCCCTTCGACCTGCCCGGCGGCATCAGGTACGTGGCGGATTTCGTGATCGTCACCGCGGACGGCGAGGTCCAGGTGATCGACGCCAAGAGCCCCATCACCCGGAAGAACCGCGTCTACATCAACAAGAAAAAGCAGCTCAGGGAGCTGTGGCACATCGAGATCAAGGAGGTATGAACATGGAGGAGGCCACGAAGTACACGGAAAAGGACGTGCTGGCCCTGGCCAACGAAAACGCCACGCTGCACGACGCCATCAAGCACCTGGAGCGGGAGAACCGGCAGATGGAGGCGGAGTGCGTCCGCATGACCACCATCAACGACAACCTGCGAAAGACCATCGACACGCTGCAAAACGCCATCGTCGCCCAGGCCATCGCGCTGGATCGTGCGGGCGTGAAGGGAGATCAGGATGAAGATTAGCAAGATCCGGCGGCTGTGCTACGGCATGCGGCGCTTCGCCATCATCGACGCCATGGACGGCGGGCAGTGGATTTCGGACGGCTACAACGCCTGGAAGGTATGCGGCATGCGGCTGGACGAGGAAGCGCTGCCCCACGTATTCGACCTGTCCAACAAACAGGTCAGACAGTGCACCTTCACCCGGGAAGACGCCTCACACGCCTGCTGGGACGGCGAACGCTATGCGGGCATCGAGGAGACGCTGATCCCGATGGGCGATGTCACCATGTGGGATGAGCAGCTTCTGGCCCTGCGGGGCACGGAACCCGAGCGGCTGGTATTCCTGCCGAGATCGGCCCTGGGGCCGGTGAAGGTGACGGACGATACGGAGTTCCGGGCGCGGCGATGGACGCCGGCGGGCAGCGTGGACGCCGAGGCGATGATGATCGCCGTGTACAACGGCATGTTCTGCGACGCCCTCATCCCGCCAATGGCGCCCGTCAGCGCCGAAACCATCGTCAAGTTCCTGCGGCGCGTCGTCGACATCCCGATCTGGGACGGCAAGCGGCGCACCGCGTTTGAACTTGTGCACAACAGTGACCAGGGAAGCGAGGTGAAATGATGAAGAGGCTGATCTGATAGATGGGTAGTGCCGGACGCGGTTGCAGAGCGGCCCGGCATAGAACCCGAATACCAGCCGACGGGGCGTGGACAAAAATATACAAGCAACAACGTGACAGGTGCCCTTTGAGCGTGCAAAATCCATAGGTCGCTTTCACAATCGCAATCCCGTCGGCCTGTATTTGGGCTCAAGAATTACTTATTTTTACTGATTTTTACTTATATAGGTAGGGGGCCCTGCGCGGGCTCGTATGCGGTATTAATTATTCAAGCATCGGAGCAGGGAAGATGAAGCTGCAGGATTACGAGATACTGTATGACCGCCCCCAGGGAGAGTATGACCCGTCCGGGGTGGGCGGCATACGCACGCGGACGATCCGCGCGGGGGACATCCTGGAGGTGGAGTGCTACCCCATCACCCAGGCGAACCGGGAGGCGCGGAGGGAGGCGAAGCGGCGCAGGTCCACCACGGCACAGGCGCGGCTGAACAGGCGGAACGCCCAGCGGCGCATGGAGCGGCTGCTGGAGGCGAACTTCACGCCGGAGGATTTCGTGTTCACCGGGACCTATGCGTACCCGGAATACGTGCCGGGGTTCATGGACCTGGACGAGGTGCGCCGGATCTACGAGGCGGACAGGCTGCCATGGGACGAGCGGGACGCAAAGCGGGACGTGGTGAACTACCTGGCGCGGGTGAAGCGCCTGGTGAAGAAGCGGGGCGGCGACCCGAAGATGGTCAAGTACCTTTACGTGATCGAGCATGGCAAGCAGCCCAGGGAGCTGGGCCTGCCCAGGCGGTACCACTTCCACGGCGTGATCTCCGCACCGGGGCTCACCGCGCGGGAGCTCAAGGCCCTGTGGGACAAGGGATTTACCCAGTGCGACCACTTCGATCGGCGCCACGGCGGCGCGGCGCGGCTGTCACGGTACCTGTCCAAGCAATACGGCAGCGGGGAGGACGGCCAGCGGCACCGCTCCTTCTGCCACTCGCGCAACCTCAAGGAGCCGACGGTGACGGTGAGCGACCGCAAGGTATCCCGCCGCCGGGCGGCCCGCGTGGCCATGGACGTGATGTATTCCGGCCGCGAGATCATGGAGGCCATCTATCCCGGCTATCGGTGCGAGGAGCTGCCGGAGGTGCGCTTTTCGGACTTTGTCGCCGGGGCGTACATCTACGCGAAGATGCGGCGGAGGGATTAGGCAACAGGCAACAGGCAAAAGTCAGAGTGCCGGGCAACGGCGTCGGGCTGTTCCATTTGGCATTTCCCATTTGACATTTCAAATTGCCATCCGAAGGAGGGCTTAACGTGTCGGACGTATACGACAATGGCGAGATCATGCGGGACCCGAGGATGATCGCGCTGTGCACCGGCTGCGACAAGCCGGAGTGCCGGGGCATATGCGGCGCGGCCAGCCAGCTGGCGCGGCAGATCGCAAAGGAGCACCCGGTGATTCCCCACGGAGGGAAGCTGTACGACGTGGACGGCGTTTCACGCACGCTGCTCCAGTGGTCGGCGGTCACGGGCATATCCAAGTACACCCTGTCCAAGCGGATCCGGCGCGGCCTGACCATGGCCGAGGCCATTCGCGTGAACAGGCGGGGCCAGATGCACGAGATCGACGGCGTGTTCCACACCATGGCCGAGTGGGCGGAGATCGCGGGCGTGTCGCAATCGAGGCTCTACGCGCGGATATCCGAGGGCAAGACCCTGGCGCAGGCCGTATCGATGGGGAGGAAAAACAGGGCATGAATCAGCTGAAGCACCTGACGAACATCACCGATCCGCCGGAGGCGGTCAGGATGTGCCTCAACTGCCGCCGGGCAGAGTGCCCGGGCAAATGCGACGCGATTATCGAGGCGCGGCGTATGCGATCGTCGAATCGTACAGGCAAGGCGCCCGCGCGCTACACGGTGAACGGGCAGACGCACACCGCCGCGGAATGGGCGGAGATCATCGGCGTGAGCGAGTACGCATTGCGGCTGCGCATGAAAAAGGGCATGAGCATGGCCGAGGCCATCGCGCATAAGCCGAAAAAGATATCGACCGGGGAAAAGCTGTACACCGCCCAGCCTGACACCCTTCCCGGCCAGCAGGGGCAGCAGTTCTACGCTCACGCTGGCTCGCGAGGCATGGAGAGCCAGCGAGTCGTTCTCGTCCCGGATATCCACATCGTCCAGCACCAGACGTGCGGGCACGGCAATCTTGGCACGCCCGATGTCCACCTGCGTGCCAAGCCGCTCCTCTATCAGCCGCTCCATGGCGTCGGCACCCGTGCGTT
>CADARO010000103.1:0-10355 GCA_902790345.1 uncultured Eubacteriales bacterium
CGGCCAGCCCGTTCCGTGGGGGCGTGGATGATCGACGCCGAGACGCTGAAATACCTGTCCGACCGGTATGGCATCGTCGCCAGCTGCAACTGCAAGGATCAGTGGGGCACGGACGGCTACACGATCTGGGGCGGCTACTGGAACCAGGGCTACTATCCCAGTGTGAACAATGCGCTCTGCCCGGCTCAGACGGCGGGGAATCAGATTCCCGTGCCCGTGTTCCGCATGCTGGGCAGCGACCCGGTGGCCCAATACGATCTGGGCCTCACCATCGAGGACGGCGCGACGGCTATTCAGCGGGTGGCTTCGCTGGAACCGGTATATGGCAACGAGGGCGGCAAGCCCGACTGGATCAACTGGTTCATGCACCAGAATTTTCAGGGTGCGAGCCTGGCCTTCGCCTACGCCCAGGCCGGACAGGAAAACTCATTCGGCTGGCCCGCCATGAAGCAGGGCCTCGAATACCAGTTTCCGCTGTTCGCGAAATGGCGCGACGAAAAGGGCTTGCGGGTGGAGCGGCTGGAGGACACCGGCCGCTGGTATCGCGCGCGTTTCCCGCTGACGCCCGCCACCGCCGTGTGCGCGCTGGAGCCCTTCGAGGAACGGCAGGCTCAGTCGGTGTGGTACGACTGCCGGAACTATCGCGCCAACCTGTATTGGGATGAAAAGGGCCTTCGCGTGCGGGATCTGTTCCTCTTTGATGAAAACTATCGCGAGCGCTACCTGGACAGGGTCTGCGAGACCGAATACCTGATCTATGACAATCTGCCCGTCATGGACGGCAACCGCATGAGCGGCGGAGGCATCCTGGCGGGGGCGTGGGTGACCGACGAACAGGGCAGGCCGCTGGCCTCATCTGACATGACGGCAAAAGAAACCGACGTCGGTCTGAATGTCGATTTCGGAACGGGTGCGTTTGTCCTGAGGGAGGACGGGCTGAGCCTCACGGGCGGCGCGTGCCTCGCGTTCCGCTGGAATCCTCAAAGAACCGCGTTTCGCCGGGCCGAGGCGGACGGGCTGTATTATGAGTTCAACGGGACGCGATACGCGCTTCGAGTGCTTCAGGGGCGCGTCGTCAGCAATGCGGAGGGCCCGCTGCTCGCGCCGGTAAACGGAACACTCGTCGTGAAGCCTGAGCCTGTTACCGATTTATCCTTGTAATGATTCTCGCACAAAAAATGAACGGCGAACTAACGAAAAACACATTATTTGCTGATTTTGGTAAAAAAGTCTTGAAATTCATGTGAAAGGCATATATAATATATAACGTTGGAGGCGGGGTTCCGCCGAAAAAACGACAGCGCGACGGACGGAGGCGGGGCCATGAAATCAGAACAAAGCGCTCGTTCTGTATTTAAACCCAAAAAGAGAAAACTAACCCTGCGCATCCTGGACAACTGGCAGATGTACGTCTTTCTGGCGCTGCCGCTGATCTGGCTGCTGATCTTCAAGTATCAGCCCATGTACGGCACGGTCATCGCCTTCAAGAAATACAACATCCGCAAGGGCATACTGGGCTCCCCTTGGATCGGCTTTGAGAACTTCATCAAGTTCTTCAATTCCTATCAGTTTGGCCGGGTGGTGGGCAATACTCTGTATCTGTCCGTGGTGCAGATGGTGCTGACCTTTCCCATTCCGATCATCTTCGCGCTGCTGCTCAACTCCATCCGCAGACGGCGCTTCAAGAGCGCGGTGGAAAACATCACCTACATGCCGCATTTCATCTCCACGGTGGTGCTGGTGGGCATCCTCAACCGGGTGCTGGACATCAACACCGGCATGATAAACAACCTGCTGGAGTCCATCGGCATCAAGTACGACACCAATTTCTTCATGGGCGGCCATAACTTCCGCATGCTGTACATCCTGTCCGGCGTGTGGCAGAGCACGGGCTGGGCACGAGGCGGCCACTATCGACGGCGCATCCCGGGTGCGGCGCGTGTGGTACATCGATGTGCCCACCATCGTGCCCACCATCGCTATCACACTGATCCTGCGCTGCGGCTCCCTGATGAGCATCGGCTTCGACAAGGCGTATCTGATGCAGAACGACACCAACCTGGTGGCTTCCGAAGTGATTTCCACCTACGTTTACAAAATCGGCCTGACCACCGAGAGCGGGCCCAGCAACCTGTCCTACGCCACGGCCATCGGCATGTTCAACTCCGTGGTCAATCTGATCGCGCTGCTGACGGTGAACAAGATCGCCGACAGGGTCAGCGGCAGCGGCCTGTGGTAAGGGGGTGGGCGAATGGCGCAGCAAATCGCGACGAGAACGCCGAAGAAGAACGTCATCAAGATTTCCTCCGGCGACAAAGTGTACTACACCGTCACCACGCTCATACTCGGCCTGTTCACCCTGATTATCCTGATGCCCCTCATCAACGTGGTGGCCAACTCGTTTTCCTCTCAGGACGCCGTGGCCTTCGGCTGGGTCACCTTCTGGCCGGTGAATTTCACGGTGCGCGGCTACGAGGCCGTGTTTGAGTACAAGGGCATCTGGACGGCCTACGGCAACACCTTCTTGTACGCCGTGGTGGGCACGGCGCTGAATCTGGCCATGACCATGATCTGCGCCTATCCGCTGGCGAGAAAATCCCTGCCGGGGCACGGCATCATCACGGGCCTGTTCATGTTCACCATGTTCTTCGGCGGCGGCACCATCCCGAATTACCTGCTGGTGCGCTCCCTGGGCATGATCGACACCCGCACGGCCATGATCGTGCCCGGCGCGCTGAGCGTCTACAACATGATCATTGCCCGCACGTTCATCAACAACATTCCATCCGAGCTGGAGGAGGCGGCCAAGATCGACGGCTGCTCGGATTTCAAGTACTTCTTCAACATGGTGCTGCCGCTCTCCGGCACGGTGATGGCAGTGCTGGCTCTGTACTACGCGGTGGGCCACTGGAACGACTACTTCACCGCCTTCCTCTATTTGAAGGATCAGAACAAGATGCCGCTGCAGATTATCCTGCGCGCCATCCTCATTAAGAATTCCTTCAACGCGGAAAACCTGAGCTCCTCCGCCGAGGAACTGCTCTACAACCAGTCGCTGCAGGATCTTTTGAAGTACTGCTTCATCGTGGTCTCCACGGTGCCGATCCTGGTGCTGTATCCGTTCGTGAAAAAGTACTTCGTGAAGGGCGTCATGATCGGCGCCGTGAAGGGTTGATTCACACGGGGCGAAGGCTCCGTTGAATAATTATTTTGAAGGAGGATCTCGTTATGAAGATTCGCAAACTCGTCGCTCTGCTGACGGCGGCACTCATGATGCTGGCGCTGGCTGTGCCGGCCTTCGCTGAGGGCGAACTCAGCGAGCCCGGCGTGCTCCCCATCTGGACCGGCAGTGAGCCCTACGTGCTGACTGTTCTGACCGCGCCCAACGCGCAGGTCACCGACTGGGACGACAACACCTTCACCCATTGGATCGAGGACAACTGCAACGTGGACCTGCAGTTCGAGTTCCTGCCCGAGGTTGAGCCCAAGCAGAAGCTCAACATCATGATCACCGCGGGCGAAGAGCTGCCCGACATCATCAACTACGGCCTGTCCGTCGCCGAGGCTTACACCTATGGCGAGGCCGGCGCGCTGGTGAATCTGCAGCCCTACTACGAGGGCGGCCTGGCCGTGAACGCCGACAAGGCGGTGGCCGATTATCCCAGCTGGAACCTCATCACCAACATCACCAACTCCGATGGCTCCATCTACGCCGTGCCGAAGATCCAGGCTTCTCCCCAGAACGAAACCAAGTATAAGCTGTGGATCAACAAGACCTACCTCGACAATCTGGGCCTGGAAATGCCCACCACCACCGAGGAGTTCTATGACATGCTGATCGCCTTCCGCGACAACGACGCCAACGGCGACGGCGACGCCACCGACGAGATCCCGCTGCTGGGCTCTCCCACCAGCTGGGGCTCCAACCCGGTGAAGTTCATCACCAACGCCTTCGTGGCCGAGGATGACCGCGACATGTGGCTGCTCAAGGATGGCCATGTGACCGCTTCCTACATCCAGGACGAGTGGTTCGAGGCCGTTGAGTACCTGAAGAAGCTGGCGGATGAGAAGCTGCTGGCTCCCGAATCCTTCACCTATGGCCGTCCCGAGGTCAAGGCCGTGGCTGGCACCGCGGGCAACAAGGTCGGCGCGCTGTTCGATTCCTCCCTGGGCTTCTTCGGCACCGACACCGAGGAACTGGTCGAGGCCCGTCTGCGCTACTGGCCGGCTGCTCCGCTGGTTGGCCCCAAGGGCGTGCAGTATGTCTCCTACAACCAGTCTTCCACCAGCTGCCAGTGGTTCGTGACCGCTGACTGCGAGAATCCTGAGCTGGCCTTCCGCGTGGGCGACTTCTGCTTCAGCGAAGAAGGCTACCTGCTGGGCCGCTTCGGCGTGAAGGACGTCAACTGGATGTTCGCCGAGGATTACCTGGCCAAGCATCCCAACGCCGAGCTCACCACCACCTTCGATGGCTATGAGGGCAAGTACCTCTACGACGCCACCAAGGACGGCGACATCGTCAACGTGTTCCTGACCGCGCAGAACGTGAACTGGTTCGACGCCATGCCGTATTTCTCCGGCAACCTGGACTACCTGGGCGCCTATGTCAGTAAGTATGAGGACGGCACCGTGCAGGGCCTGGAGACCTCCGGCGGCATCCGCCAGAACGCCATCACCGGCGTGTATCAGCAGCATATTCCGGGCGCTGATGTGTACTGCCCGAACCTCAACTTCACCACGGACGAGCTGGAAGACATCGGCGAGATCCGCGCCACCATCAAGAGCTATGTGAACGAGCAGCGCACCCAGTACATCCTGGGCAACGAGTCCACCATCACCGATCCCGAGGCCTTCAAGGCTGAGCTGGAGAAGATCGGTCTGACTCACCTGCTTGAGGTTGCCGACGGCGCCTATCAGCGTCAGTATGCCAACTGAGGCTCTGTGAACTATAATCAATCGGTTTAGCCCAATCAACAGCCGCGGCGGTTTTCGCCGCGGCTGTTTCCATAATGGCGATGGCCTTTTTTTTTCATATTGCGCAAGATCGGATAATAGCATATAATAAGAGTGGTGAAATAGGGCAAAGCATACCTCCATGGGATATGACCAGGAATTGACGACTGTGAGCGGCAGCCAGGAGGCAAAGGGTTTTTATGAGTAAAGCATACGCGGTGATCGACTGCGGCGAGGGGCGCGGCAAAGTGCTGTTCTCGTCGCCGGGCTTTGACGCGGGAGCGGTGACGCAAAAAATCGACCTGTGCGATCAAAAGCAAATCTGGATCTCGGGCAACGACGACATGGAGCAGGAAAACGAAAAGCTGCGCCAGCTGCTTCTGGAAGCGGAGGCGGCGAACACGGCCAAGGAAGCGTTTTTGAGCAACATGAGCCACGACATCCGCACCCCCATGAACGCCATCGTGGGCATGACGGCCCTGGCCAAAAAGCACATCGACGAAAAGGCGAGAGTGGCCGACGCGCTGGACAAAATCGAAACGGCCAGCGCCCATCTGCTCAGCCTGATCAACAACGTGCTGGATATGTCCCGGATCAATTCCGGCCGCATGCAGATCGCGAAAGCGCCGTTTTTCCTGAGCGATCTTCTGCATGATCTGCTCATCATCGTTCGGCCCCAGGCCACCCAGAAGAGGCATACCCTGCGCTTTAGGAGGGGCAAGATCCTGAGCGAGTATCTCTTCGGCGATTTGCTGCGCCTGCGACAGATCTATGTGAACGTGATAAACAACGCCGTGAAATACACCCCCGACGGCGGCGAGATCACGATCTTCGTGGGGGAGGAAATGCGCGGGGATCAGTGCGCGCTCATATTCCGCTGCGAGGACAACGGCGTGGGCATGAGCGAGGACTTTTTGCAGCGCATCTTTCAGCCCTTCGAGCGCGTCCAGTCTACCACCGCGTCCAAAATCGAGGGAACCGGCCTGGGCATGAGCATCGTGAAAAAGCTCATCGAGGCGATGGACGGAACGATCGAGATCACCAGCAGCCTCGATGAAGGCACGGCCGTAACGGTGACCATTCCCATGGCCTATGAGGACGTGAGGATGGACACCTCCGCGCTCAGGGGGAAATCCATGCTGATTATCGAGGCGGACGAAGACGTGGAGACGGTGTACCGCAATTATCTCGGGGAGGCGGGGCTGGCGTATCACATCGTGCCCTCCTTCCCGGAGGCCATTTCCGCCCTGACCGAGGCGGACTATGGCGGCAGACAGTACGACGTGGCCATCATTGGCAAAAAGGTGGAGGAGGCGGACAACATCTTCGATATGGCCGCCTACCTTAAAAAGGCGTATCCGAACCTCGTTCTGGTGCTGGTGAGCGAGGATCAGTGGAGCGACATCGAATACCGCGCCAACCGCAGCGGCATCGACGCCTTCATTCCGGTGCCCTTCTTCCGCAAATCCCTGGTGAACGGGCTGAATCGCGCCCTGAGCGGCCAGGAAGCCCGGACGGATGACTTTGGCGCGCCCGATCTGCGGGGCAAGCATATCCTGCTGGTGGAGGATAACGAAATCAACCGCATGATCGCACTGGAGCTTCTGAAGAGCACGCAGGCTCAGGTGGACGAGGCCGAAGACGGGCAGCAGGCCGTGGAGAGGTTCATCGCCTCCGAGCCCGGCCATTACGATCTGATTCTGATGGACATTCAGATGCCGATCAAGGATGGCTACGCCGCCACAAAGGAGATTCGCCACAGCGGAAGGCCCGACGCGGCCGGCGTGAAGATCTTTGCCATGACCGCCAACGCCTTTGCAGAGGACATCGCCAAGGCCTTTGACGCGGGTATGAACGGCCATCTGTCCAAGCCCATCGACATTCAGCAGTTCATGCGCGCCCTCAGAACGATTTGACGCGCGGAGAAAGGGGGAATCGCCGCCATGCAGCCCTATCAGGAGCAGTATATTGAAAACACGAAGGAAATCAGCCGCCTGAACAACGGCCGCTTTGACGCGGATGGCGAGTTTTCCCAATGGCTCGAAACCGGACGGCAGGCCGACGAGAAAATGGAGGCGCTGCGCCGGGAGAATGTTCGTCTCCTGAACGACCATCTGTTTCCCCAGCTGGACGGCATCTATGACGCTGCGCCGGAGGCCATCGCCGATCTGGAGGCCTTTGCTGCGGTACTCATGGACTGGTCGACGAATCTGGACTGCGGCGTGTACGTGCTGATCCACGATTCGCTGCTGAGCATGTATCGGATTCGTCGGGACCGGACGAATGTCATCAAGGAGCTGTATCTGCTCGGCATGGGCCTGTATTACCAGAACCGATCCCTTTCCGGCATCGAGAGGAAGTACACCAACCCTTATTTTTTCCAGAACGAGATGGTGTTCACCGAGGGCGGTTCCTATTTGAAGTTCTTTCCGGAGATTCAGGAGGAAGCCACCAAGGGCTATATCATTCGCTGTCTGGCGAACATCGCCATCTGCACGCCTGACTACAAGCGCCGCATCCGCGTGAGCGCCCGCATACTGAACATCGTTCAGGACGCGGACTACCGCGCCATGGCCCCGGACCTGCCCTGGGACACGTTTCTCCGGCGCACGCATCAGCAGATGAGCTCGAACCGGCAGGTGATGGGCCGGGGCGATCTGTCCCCTCAGGAGCTGATGCAGGTGCTGGAGAGCTGCGTCGAGGTGTTCAAGCCGGAGGCCGAGAGCGCGACGCCCAACGTGCGCTGGCTCTGGCCCTATTACGAGATGGAATATACCTGCGGCTTTGCCGACGTGAAGACCACGGCGGAGCGGCTGGAGCATCTGATTCGCGGCGCGTCATACGATCAGTACGACGTGTCGGGGCTCTACGCAAACGTGCAGCTTCCCATCAATTACGGCAAGCTGATGCGGAACAATCCGTCCCTTCAGGAGAATCCCGCGAGGGTGGCCTTCCTGGCGGAAGCGTATGAAAAAATGATGCGCACCATGATGACTTATCCCGGCGAGAAGAGCAACGACTTGTTTCAATACTACGTGCGGCTGGTGATGTGCGACTATTTTGAAATGCGGGGCTTGGAGAGCTACCGTTCCGTGCTGGAAAAGCTGCTCCGGCATTTCTTCGGGCGGCTGTATGTCAGGAGCCGCAGGACAGGGGAAATGCTGGCCCGATTCTGCGAGACGATCATCGAACAAAGCCCTGACTTCTTCGACGACATTCCGTTCCTGAAGGTCTGCGACTCGCCGGAGCGGAAGCGCGCCGCGCTCAGGGACTACGCCCTGGCCTGCGGCCTGTTCCACGATCTGGGGGAGGCCAAGATGAACATGCAGCGGGTCTGGCTGATCCGCAATCCCTTTGAAAAGGAACATCAGATGGCCATGCTGCACACCCAGGCGGCCTATGATGAGTTCATTCACCGGGAATCCACCCGAATGTTCGCCGACGTGGCGCTGGGGCATCACAGCTGGTATCAGGGCGGAGGCTACCCGGAGAACTACGTGCGCAATCAGTCCCCCTACCGGCAGATGACGGACGTGGTCGCGGTGGTAGCCCATCTGATCGAACAGGCCAAGGACGGCCCGGAAGCGGCGATCCAGTCCGTCCTGAGCCAGGAGGGAACCCGGTTTTCGCCCATGGTCACGGCGTTTCTGGGCGAGGACAGCTTGCGCCGGGATCTAGCGGCCATGCTGACGGCGGACGACGCGCCTTTCTACCGCGAGATATACGACGCGGAGCACGCCGTCTGACCGACGCCGCCTTCACAGGCAGTTCAGGACGCGCCGGCCAGCTGTCCCGCGAAGGTCAGCAGGGGCCGAAAGTCTGCCTTGCGCTGGAAGCCGTGCCAGGCAATGGCCAAATCGAGCGACGGAGAAAACGCCATCATCTGGCCATACATGCCGCCCTTGCCCTGCCAGTCGCCCAGACCCGTCGGGGCCAGCTCATAGCGGCGCGCCCGAACCAGATCGACCCATTCCCGCGACAGCAGCCGCTCCCCGGCCCAGGTTCCGCCGCCGCGATAAAGCCAGGCCAGCTTGACCATGTCCGACGCCTTGATATACAGGCCCGTCGCGCCGATGGTATAGCCCATGGGGCAGCTGCTCCAGGCCATTTCAGTGAAGCCGAGTGGCGCGAACAGGCGGCGCGTCAGGAAGGCGGCCAGGGTCTGGCCGGTCAGCGCGGAGACCACGCGGGACAGGATGTAGTAGGCGGCGTCGGTATAGACGTAGCGCTCACCGGGGTCAAAGGGGAGACTGTGGCGGAGGACATAATGGAGATAATCCCGCGTGCCGTACTCCGTCACGTCGTCCACGTCGATGTCCATGAGCCCCTCTGCCAGCCCGGTGGTGTGGCTCAGGGCGTGATGGACGGTCACCCTGTCCCAGCGCCGGTCGTGCGCCGGGGGAAGCTGGTCTCTCAGGATGTCGGCGACGCGATCGTCGAGATCGAGCCGACCCTCGTCCCGCAGCATCCCGATGGCCGTCATGGTTAACGCCTTGGCGACGGAATAGCTGTTGTTGCACTTGTTGCAGTCCTGCAGGTAGGCGCTCTCGGCCTTCCCGCCGTGGATGATGGCCAGGTCGTAGAGGTTCCATCCCTGGGCCTTCGCGAATGTCGCCAGTTCTTCTATCATCGTTTTCCTCCGAATGGTCAGGTCCCCGCGAGGCGATTGCGCCCGCGGGGACCGATTTGTCATTCCGCCGCCACGGCAGCCAGTTCATTCCGGCGCGCGGTGAGGATGGAGCGGAATCGCTCGATGCCCCGCTCGTAGTTGTACACGTTCCATAGCGCGTCGTATTCCGGCAGGAGGTCGTCGATCAGTTCGGCCAGCTCCTTTGCCTTGCCCCGGGAGCTCTCCGGATGCAGCTTGACCTTGCAGACCTCGGCGCCCAGCTCCACCAGCCGCGCCGTCAGGCGGATCTCCCGCTTGAACGTGTTGTCGAAGGACAGCTTCTCGATGTCCTCCATGACGCGGCGCACATAACAGATCACGTTGTCGAAGTAGAAGTCGTCGCCGGAATCCTTCATGTCGAACAGATGGGCGTAGCGGGTCACGTCCAGCGGAAGGGTGAGCTCCTTGAAGCTCATGGTGCACACATGTACCCGCTCCGGCTCCAGCAGGTAATAGTTCGCCATGCGATACAGCAGCCGTGAAAGCGACGCGCCGCCGAAGAAATACTCGTCCACGAAGGTCTCGGCGTCGCGGATGAAGTCCGCCTTGAAGGTCTCGCCGTCCTGCTTTTTGCCGGTGTTCCAGCCGTATTGGCCGCACAGCGCGATGGGGTTCATGCTGAAGACCCAGCTTTGCGGATGTCCGCCGTCGCCCCAGTCCGTGAGCAGGATGCCCTCCGCGCCGTATTCCACGGCCAGCTCGGCGCAGGTTCTGATGTTGAAGGTGGTCACGT
>CADARO010000103.1:10397-11361 GCA_902790345.1 uncultured Eubacteriales bacterium
CCCGGTGAAGCACCCGTGGGTGTTGGTGGAGGGGCAGACATAGTAGCGCACGCCGGCGTTCTTGTAGTCGATGCAGTGGGCGGTCATGCGCTGAGACTGGATCAGCTCATAGCCCCATTCCAGCGCCACGGCGTCCTTCGGCACCATGTGATAGCTCTGGGGGTAATTGTAGATCATGTCGGCCCAGAACATGACCTTCTTGCCGTAATGGTCGCGGATGTGGTCGTTCAGCTTGTTGAGCCACTCCATGAACACCACGTCCTTGCCCTTTTCGCGGCAATATTCCTCGATCTGGTATTTGCCCAGGCCATACGCCTCGTCCAGGCCAATGTTGACGTATTCGCTGGAGAAACAGGGCAGAAGCGAGGCGTAGAGATTCTTCATGAACTCAAAGCTCTCGGGCAGCAGGGGATTCAGGGTGGAGGGCACCTCGTCCTCGTCGCCATACAGCCCCAGGTGACGGAAATCCGGCTTTTTGAGCCAGGTGTACATGTGGCCGAAGGAATTCTGGTTCGGCACCAGGTCGATGAAGCGGGCCTTGCAGTAGGCGTCCAGGTCGATGATATCCTGGGGCGTGAGGCAGTCGAAATCTGCCGTTTCCTTGGGATAGGCGGCGTATTTGAAGCAGTCACCCTCCATGTAGAGCTGCAGCTCGTTGTATTTGAGCGCGGCCAGGAAGTCGATCATGCGCTTGATGGTCTCCACCTTCGGCTTTTTGCCCCGGCTGATGTCCAGCATATAGCCACGGCGGGGCAGCTCGGGCCCGTCCTCGATGGAGACGCGGGGCAGGCGGCCCCCGGTTCGGCGCAGCATCTGCCAAAGCGAGGTGACAGCGCGGAACAGGCCTTCGTCGCAGCTGGCCGTCAGCTCAACGCCGTCTTCGTCGATGCGCAGTCGATATTCCTCCCGCTGGAGCAGGGGCGAGGAGACGACGCGCACGCCCGGCATGCCGCCGCGAACGGCA
>CADARO010000104.1 GCA_902790345.1 uncultured Eubacteriales bacterium
TGCGGGAGCTGCTGCCCGCCTCCTGCGAGCTGGAGGCCTTCGTTCACGGCGCGGTGTGCATGTCCTACTCCGGCCGCTGTTCCCTCAGCAAATACCTGACCGGGCGGGACGCTAATCGCGGAGACTGCGCGCAGGCCTGCCGCTGGACGTATCGCCTGGAAGAAGAAAAGCGCCCGGGCGAGTATTATCCTGTGGAGCAGACGGAGCGAGGCGTGCAGATCTTCAGCGCCGGTGACATGAATATGCTTCCCCATTTGCCCGAATTGTGCGAGGCGGGTCTGGATTCCCTGAAAATCGAAGGGCGCATGAAGAACGAATACTATGTGTCCACCGTTGTCGGCGCGTACAGGCGAGGGCTTGACGCCCTGCGTCATGGCCGCTTCACGGACGACCTGCGGAACGAGCTCTCCGCCGAGCTGATGAAAATCAGCCACCGGCCCTATGACACTGGCTTCTATTTCGGCCCACCCGAGCATCCCGGCGATCGGGACACCTTCACCCAGAGCATGGAGCTGTTCGGCCGCGTGATGAGCTGGGAAGAGGGCCGGGCGGTGGTTCAGGTGAAGAGCAAGCTGATCGAGGGCGACGCGCTGGAGCTCATGACGCCGGCGGGCATCTTCCCCTTTTCCCTGCGTGAGCTGCGGCTCGAGGACGGCACAGCCGTTTCCGTGTGCGCGCAGCCCAACGCGCTCGTGACGATGCCGGTTCCCCATGCCTGCGAGGAAGGCGACCTGATCCGGGGGACATGCAGAAACCACAAAAAACCCGAATAGACTGATAGGGCGATCAACGGCGGCCGCGCAGGCCGCGTCCGGGAGGGTTGCCCTATGTTTTTTCATCTGCTCGGCGAACTGATAAACCTCTTCGAGGAAGCCTGGCTCCTCTTTTCCCACGTGGCCAGCCGCTCCTCTTTCCCCCGCGCGCTGACGCCGGAGGAGGAACAGGCCGTCGTGGCCCGCATGAAGGCCGGCGACGAGGCCGCGCGCACGGAGCTGATCGAGCACAATCTGCGGCTCGTGGCTCACATCGCGAAAAAATACGCGCTTTCCGGCATCGATCAGGACGATCTGGTGTCCATCGGCTCCATCGGGCTCATCAAGGCGGTGCGCTCCTTCAAGCCGGACAGCGGTCGCCTGGCCACCTATGCCTCGCGCTGCATCGAAAACGAAATCCTCATGGCGCTGCGCAGCAATCGAAAGACCAAGGGCAACGTATCTCTCAGCCTGCCTGTGGGCACGGACAAGGAAGGCAACGAGATCATGCTCTCGGACATACTGGGCACCGATGAAAACGAAGTGCCCGACGCGGTGGCGCTGCGAATCGAATCCGGCCGGGCCGTCCGCGTGCTGCGGGAAGTGCTGGACCCACGAGAGAGGACCGTCGTGCTGATGCGCTACGGCCTGGCGGACGGAAAACAACACTCGCAAAATGAGATTGCCACGCTGCTGGCCATATCCCGCAGCTATGTGAGCCGCATCGAGAAAAAGGCGCTGGAGAAAATGCGCGACAGACTGAACGGAGGATACTCATGATACAATTCGGCCCGGCGGGAAGCTGCGACCGCTTCTATGCTGAGGGATACAAATCCAGCGAGCAGGCTCCCGCCTGGATCGCCGCCCAGGGGCTGGACGCCTACGAATACGCCGCCGGGCACGGCGTGACCATCCGGGAGGCGACGGCGCGGAAGATCGGCGACGCGGCCAGAAACGCGGGCGTCGCCGTGTCCATCCACGCGCCGTATTACATCAACTGCGGCAATCCCGAAAAGCTGGAAAACAACATAGGCTACCTGATGAGCGCGGCGCGGGCTGTTTCCTGGATGGGAGGCCGCAGGGTGATCTTCCACCCCGGCTCGCCCGGCGATCAGCCCCGGGACGAGGCGCTGCGTGTCGCGCTGGACGCCATATCCCAGGCCCGGACACGGCTTGACGACGCGGGCCTTCAGGATATCATCCTCTGCCCCGAGTCCATGGGCCGTCCGTCGCTGCTGGGCACGCTGGAGGACGTGCTGTTCATCTGCCGGTCGGTGGAACGCACGCTGCCGACCATCGACTTCGCCCATCTGCACGCGGCCAGCGGCGGCGGCATGAAAAGCGCCGATGATTTCGAGGCGATCATCACCCGGTCCATCGACGCCCTCGGCCTCGAGCGCATGCGCCATTTTCACGCGCATTTCAGCCGCATCGCCTACACCGCGAAGGGCGAGAAATGCCATATGACATTCGCGGACGCGGATTACGGCCCGAAGTTTGCTCACCTGGTGCCGGTGCTCATCAAATACGGCCTGAAGCCCACGATCATCTGCGAATCACGCGGGACCCAGGCCGACGATGCCCTGATTATGAAGCGGATTTTCCATGAAGCGGGCGGAGAAGTATCAGCCCGTTGACCAACAGGAGAAGAGTCATGGCCGCGCCGTGCCACAATCCCCTCTCCCCGCCGTTCAGCCAATAGAAATTGACGGGATAGGTCTCGTAGAGCGCCGCCGAATACCCCGGGAACCCCAGCACGGCGCGTTCCAGCAGCCAAACGGCAAAGAGAAAGCCTGCGCCCCAGTCCCAGCCTCCATTCTCTCGCGCCGAGACGCAGCACAGGGCCCCGCACAGCAGCAGGTTCACGATCAACAGCGCGTCGATCTGACTTGAATGGAGCATCAGCGGCATCATCAGAACGGCGCTGATGGCGGCCGCCGGAATCCACGGCAGTCGGCTTGACAGGAAGCGATAGATTATACTCACGCCCCAGGTCAGCGTGGCGGCGGCCCACAGCGCGCTGGTCAGCGGCAGGATGAGCGTGTTCGCGCTCCAGGCAGGCCGCAGCAGCGAATGGCCCAGCCGCAGGTTGTCTAGCGCCAGAAGCGCCAGCCAGAGGATCAGCAGCGAACCCGCCCCGGTAAGGAACCCACGCAGACAGCGGCCGGGCGTGAAGCGATCCGGCGTTTCTTCCATTCCCAGGATTTTGGATTTCGACAGGCGGCGTGACAGCGCCAGCAGCAGGCCGCCCTGAATCAGCGTCAGCAGAACGCCTGAATAGCGTGCGAACTGCCTGATCGGCCATGGCGCCCGGGCGATATTTCGCTCCGTTACGCCCCAGAGCCGCGTCAGCGCGTTGAAGCCGCTCCAGTAGAGCCACTCCGCCAGCGGCACGCACACGGCCAACACCATCAGCGCGATTACGAGAACAACAACCGCCCGCGTCTGTCCCCGCTTATTTCTACATACTTTTCCGATCATGCCGCCGAAGAATCGTGCGGCGTTTTTCTTTTCCACAGGGCATTCCCTCCCTGCCTGTCATTATAACGCGCCGGGGCTTTTCCGTCAATCGCGACGCGCGAACATGAAAAGAGCGCCTTCCCTCATGGGAAAAGCGCTCTTATGAAAGGCTTATTACTTCGCGGCCTTCGCGGTTTCGCACAGCTTGGCGAACGCGGCGGCATCGTTGATGGCGATGTCAGACAGCATCTTGCGGTCGATGACGACGCCGGCGACCTTCAGGCCGTTGATCAGCTTGGAATAGCTGATGCCGTTGATGCGGGCGGCGGCGTTGATGCGCGCGATCCACAGACGGCGGAAATCCCTCTTCTTCAGCTTGCGGCCAATATACGCATAGCGCAGGGAGCGGCGAACCTGCTCGCTGGCGGCGCGATACTGCTTGCTCTTCGCTCCGAAATAGCCCTTAGCCTGCTTAAAAACCTTACGACGCTTCTTCAGCGCGTTGACAGCCCTCTTCACTCTTGCCATGGTGGTTTCGCCTCCTTACTTGTACGGAATGAGTTTCTTCATGGTCTTGGCTTCGGTCTTGAAAACGAACGCGGCCTTGCGCAGGTTACGGGTGCGCTTGGTCGGCTTCTTGGTCAGGATATGGCTCTTATAAGCCTGAGCGCGCTTCACCTTGCCGTTCTTGGTGATCGACAGGCGCTTGGCGGCGCCACGATGCGTCTTTTGCTTGGGCATGGAAACATCCTCCTCTCGTAATGAGCGTATTTACTCCTTTGGCTTCGGCGCAAGGATCATGGTCATGTTGCGGCCTTCCATGAGGGGCTTGCGCTCCACCACGGCGACATCCTTGCATCGCTCTGCAAAGTCTTTCATAACGTCCAGACCAATTTCGGGGTGCGCCATCTGACGGCCGCGGAAACGGATTGACACCTTGACCTTGTTGCCATCCTTCAGGAACTTCTCGGCAGCCCTGAATTTCACGTCGATGTCGTGCTCCTCAATCGTCGCCGACAGCTGAACCTCCTTGATGACAATGACCTTCTGATTCTTGCGCATCTCGCGTTCGCGCTTGGACTGCTCAAAGCGATACTTGCCGTAGTCCATGATCTTGCAAACCGGCGGCTTGGCCTGCGGCGCGATCTTCACCAGATCCAGCTGCTTCTCCTCCGCCAGCGCCAGCGCGGCAGAGGTAGCCATGATGCCAAGCTGCTCGCCGTCCTGACCGATCACGCGCACTTCGCGGTCGCGAATCTCTTCATTAATCATAAGATCGTTGGTGTTAATCGTGAATCCCTCCTTGAAGCGTCCGGATGAATAAAAAATGAGAGCGGGCAGAATAACCCACTCTCATTTGCTCACAAATCAGCGCGTCTCCACAGGGAGACTGCGATATTTGGCAACCACGGCTGGCCTGAGCCGCCGGGTGAGAAGCGGTTACTTCTGCTTTACTTGAGCTATTATATCTGATTCCGGCCCCGTTGTCAATGCCTGCGCCATGTTTTAACACATTCTCTCAGGAGCGGGGCGGCTTTTTCGCCGTGTCGAGGCTGTTTCCGAACACGACGAACCGCTGATAGAGAAACTCCGTGACAAAATTGAGCAGCATGTTGATGGCCGTGACCAAGTATTCGTTCCAGCTGAGGGTGGACACCAGGTAATTGCCCAGCAGCGTGGACAGCGGCGTGAACACCGCGTAATACGCCACCACCTTCAGCATGGCGATGGGCACGTTGGCGGCGGATTGGAAGGTAAATTTGCGGTTCAGCGTGAAGTTCCAGAGAACCGACAGCACCAGCGCCGTGAGGTAGCACACCCAGTAGGGCCAGTGACACAGCTCATTCATCAGCGTAAAGCTGCCGATTTGGATCAGCCCCGCGCTGGCTGAAAACAGCACGAACTTGACCACCCGCCAGAATTCCTTCACCGTGCTCCGCCTCCCCCGTCAACTTGCCGCTATCATAGCACAGATCCGCCGCCTTTTCAACGGCCCGCCGCGAAGTATTCTATGAAGAAATGATGATGGTCACCTGCTCAAAAGCATCCTCATCCGTCCGGCCGCACAGGACTTTTCCTCTTCAAAAAAACTTCATTTTCATTTTATAAAGTGCTTAATCAATTAAGTATTTACTTAATTGAACAGCGGGTGTATAATAGCCGCGGATAAGGATGACGAAGGAGGCGACGCGGATGGACTCGCAGCTCTTTAAGGCACTGTCGGACGGCACGCGGCTGCGGATTGTGGAGCTGCTGTCGGGCCGGGAATACTGCGTGCGCGCGCTTTCGCTGAAGCTGAGGCTCAGCGAGTCGGCTGTGTCGCAGCACATGAAGGTGCTGCGCGACGTCAACCTGGTGGAGGGCGTGAGCTACGGCTACTACACCCATTACCGCCTCCGCCGAGAGCCCTTCGAGGCGCTGTCTCTGGCCCTTCGCGAGCTGGCCACACCACCCGCCGTCCGAAAGGACTGCGACGCCAAGGAGCAGGTGGGCTGCCGAACGGCGCGGCAGGCCTGATCCCTATCCCCGCATTTCCACTACAAAAGGAAGGTGTTTTCCCTTGCTGAAGCGCTTCATCGCCTACTACCGGCCGCACAAAAAGGTGTTCATCATGGACATGTTGGCCTCCCTGGTCATCTCTGTCATCGGCATGGTATATCCCATTTTCTCCCGCACCATGATGAACGACCTCATCCCAAACAAGAAATTTCAGCTGCTGGTCATCTATGGCTGCACGATGATGGCGCTGTATTTGCTCCGCATGCTCATGCGCTATTTCGTGCAGTTCTACGGCCACGTGATGGGCGTTCGGATGCAGGCGCAGATGCGCTCGGATATGTTCAACAAGCTGGAGACGCTCCCCTATTCCTATTTCGACGAGCATGAGACCGGCAAAATCATGTCCCGCATGACCAATGACCTGATGGACGTGAGCGAGCTGGCCCACCATGGCCCGGAAAACATCCTCATCAGCGGCATCATGATCATCGGCTCGTTCATCTACCTGTGCACCATCAGCGTGCCGCTGACGCTGATCATCTTCGCCTGCGTGCCCATTCTGGTTGCCGTGTCGCTGATCTTCCGCAAGAAGATGCGCGAGGCCTTCCTGGAGAGCCGCAAGAGCATCGCCGTAATCAACGCCGCGCTGGAGAGCTCCATTTCCGGCATTCGCGTGACCAAGGCCTTCACCAACGCGGACAAGGAAGAGGAGAAATTCGAGGACGGCAACAAGCAGTATATCACCGCCCGATCCAAGGCGTATCACGCCATGGCCCAGTTCAGCTCCTCCACCTCCTTCGTCACAGACGTGTTCAACGTGGTCATCCTCATCGCCGGCGGCATCTTCCTGTATAACGACCTCATCGTCTTCGGCGATTACGTGGCCTTCATCGTGTCGGTGAACCAGTTCATCGGCCCGGTGAACACACTCATCGGCTTCATGGAGCAGTATCAGAACGGCGTGACCGGCTTCGAGCGGTTCCTGGAAATCATGGATCAGGAGCCCGAGAAGGAAAACCCCAACGCCCGGGAGCTCAAGAACGTACAGGGCGCCATCAAGCTGGAAAACGTCTCCTTCTCCTATGACGCCACCAAGGAAGTGCTCAAGGACGTCACCCTGAACATCCAGAAGGGCAAGACGCTGGCGCTGGTGGGCCCCTCCGGCGGCGGCAAGACCACCATCTGCCACCTGATCCCCAACTTCTACAAGGCCACCGCAGGCCACATCTACATCGACGGCGTGGACATCAACGACATCACCTTCAAGTCGCTACGCCGCTCCATCGGCATCGTGCAGCAGGACGTGTTCCTGTTCAACGGCTCCATTCGCGAAAACATCCTCTACGGCCGGCTGGACGCCACCGAGGAGGAGATCATCGAGGCGGCGAAGCGCGCCAACATCCATGACTACGTGATGACGCTGGAAGACGGCTACGACACCCAGATCGGCGAGCGCGGCGTGAAGCTCTCCGGCGGCCAGAAGCAGCGCCTGTCCATCGCCCGGGTGTTCCTGAAGAATCCCGCCATCCTCATTCTGGACGAGGCCACCAGCGCCCTGGACAACACCACAGAGATCCTCATTCAGCAGGCGCTGGACGAGCTCTGCAAGGGCCGCACCACCCTGGTGGTGGCGCATCGCCTGTCCACCATCAAGAATGCGGACGAGATCGTGGTCATCGCCAATGGCGAAATCGCCGAGCAGGGTTCCCACGAGGCACTCATGGAGAAAGGCGGCATCTATCACGATCTGTACGCCCTGCAGTTCCGCTCCGGCGACACCGACCGGCTGCAGTTCCTCATGTAACGCCGTTCCGCGCGAGCGATACACATCAAGAGGAGGACGATCACATGAAACGCTTTTTGCTCATTCTACTGGTCATGCTGCTCTCCGCCGGCGCTCTGGCTGAGGAACAGGCCACACTCACCTTCTCCTCCTTCGACGGCGGCGGCTACGAATACAGCGTCGATATTGAGGACCCGACCATCCTCGCCTGCGATGTCCTCCGGGATTACGGCGAGGGCGATCACAGCCTGGAAACCGGTTCCGCGTATACGATGACCTTCACCTTCATGGGCCTGAAGCCGGGCACGACGACGGTGACAGTGTATGGCCGCTCGCCGATTCTGGAGAACGACGACGCCCTGTATACGGCCACGGTGGACGAATCGCTGAACGTGACCTTAATCCCCGAGCGCGCCCTCTCCACCTTCTACCTGTATCGAACCGGAGACATCAGCTACGACTCGTACTACATCATCCGCTGGCCGGACGGCTACCGCGTTTCGATCAACGAGGAAGCCAATCAGCTCATCGACAGCGCGTCCGTGGTGGAGCTGACGCGGGTGATCGACGAGTACGGCCTGGCCCAATGGGATGGGTTCGATGAAACACGGACCGACATTCTGGACGGCGAGAGCTTCTGGCTTGAATTCAGCCTGACCGACGGCACCCGCGTCCTGGCCCAGGGCGACAACGCCTATCCCGAAAACTACTCTCAGGCCATGGACGACATTCAGGCCATCTTTGACAGCGCGCAAATCGGCGCGGACATGACGACGGGTATTCCAAATGAATGGGAGGAGAAGAACATGAAGCTGACCATTGGCGGCACGGAGGTGCCCGTGACCTGGGAGGAAAACGCGTCCACGGAGGCGCTGAAGGCGCTGCTGCCGCTGACCATCGAGATGTCCATGTACGGCGGCTTCGAGC
>CADARO010000105.1 GCA_902790345.1 uncultured Eubacteriales bacterium
ATACAAACATAACTGATATATCGTAGCCGAAAAAAAAGGCGCTGTCAACCGCGGATGGGTTATTTCCGTGGGGCGCGATGGTTGACAGTGTGAAGAGAACACTGTAAAATACAGGAAAAGACCGCCCCGACAGAGCCGGCCCGCGCGCCGGCGCGACCTGATTGCAAAGGACTGTGAGGCATGGCCCTGAGAAGAGACGTGATCCGCTTTCGCCGCAGCAGAAAACGGCCCCGCTCATGGAATCGCTCCCGGGCGGGATGGCCCTGTGGCCGCGCGGTGTATATTCTCGCGCCCGCGCTTCTGGCGGCGGTGTGCCTGGCGATTTGGCTCAATCGCCCGTCTCGTCCGGTGGAACCCCTGCCCACAGCCGCCCCCGGCCCCACCGCGGCCCCCGCGCCCGGCCGGCCCGACGGCGCGCCGGACGGCGTGGTGATCGAGGCCACCGCCGCGCCCACCCAGCCGGTGCTGGGCGGGGAGGACCTAGGTGGGCCGGTGACCCGGGTGAACAGCCGGGAGGCGCTGATCCGCCTGTTCTGGCAGATGATCGACAGCGGCCAGGAGACGGCGCGGCTGGAGGCGCTGACCCTGTCCGACGCGGAGGTGGCGGAGACCATCGACAAGTTCAGCAATTACTTCGACGCCTACGCCGTGGACGCCGACGGCCCGGGCCTCACCGTGGCGTTCAAGACCGGGGTGAAGGTGCTCTCGGCCATCCGGCAGGGCCGGGAGGAGGCCCTGGACGAGGGCGAGAAGGCCATCGCCCGGCGGGCCCGGGAGATCGTGGACGGCCTGGTGTTCCCGGGCATGACGGACGCGGAGAAGGAGCTGGCGATTCACGACTACATCGTGGATCACTGCGCGTATCTGACCTACGTCAGGGGCTACGACACCAACAGCGCCCGGGGCTTCTTTGAGAACGGGCTGTGCCAGTGCGCCGGCTACGTGGACACCTTCCGGCTGCTGGCCCGGCTGGCGGGGCTGGAGGTGGAGATGATCGGCGGGCCCACCACCCGGGATCTGCCCAGCAGCAAGGGCCACGCCTGGAACCTCATCCGGCTGGACGGGCTGTGGTATGTGGTGGACGTGACCTGGGACGACATGGTGGGCACCGGCAACACCCTGGAGCACACCTTCTTCAACCTGCCCTGCACCGTCTTCGGCGGCAGCCGCAGCTGGGATGACGCCTGCTGCCCCGCCGGCACCTACGCCGCGGCGGTGGACGACAAATACTACTACAGCCGCCCCGGCTTCGCTGCCCGCACCACGGCGGAGGCCGTGGAGCTGGCGCAGCGGCAGATCGTGGCGGACGGCAAGGCGTATATCTATTTCCCGGGCGGCGGCGACGCCTCGGCCGTGGGTGCGGCCCTGGGCTGCCGGGCGGAGGAGCTGTCTCAGGATCTCACGATCGATCTCTATACATTCACCCCGCGATGAGCGCATTTTGCGGTTGCCCAATCACCCCGGGCGTGTTATAATAAAATAGGATGGTGATTTCGCTTCAAAAGGTATGAAAATAACCCTGAGAGCATGCATGGGAGGCTATGATTTCATGAAGAAAAGACTGGTTCGGGTTCTGCTGGTCGGCGCCCTGGCGCTGATGGCCCTGTGGCCGGCGCTGGCCGGGGCGGAGGGCTTCGTTTCCCTCGATCCCGTGATGGGGATCGGCGCGGGCGGCGCGGAGAGCGACGCCATGCTGGAGGCGTACATCGACAGGCTGTCCGGCCTGGAAAAGGAGACCGACCGGAGCGCGGCCAACATAGGCGCGTCGCTGCGGGGGCTGGAGGCCGCGGCCTACAGGGCACTGCGTCCCATGGTGGAGGAGGTGGCCGACGGCCAGCGGACTTCCACCCTGTTCGAGGTGAGCCTGACGGATATGGGCATTCCCACGGCCTTCACCGCCGGGGATCTGGGCGTGGACGCCCTTTTCGACGCCGACGGGTACTTCACCAGCGAGGCGCATGACGCCCTGTCCGCGCGCCTCTATCCCGATATTTCCACCGTGGTGTCGGCGCTTCTGGCGGACTGCCCCTACGACATGTACTGGTTTGACAAGGCTCAGGCCTACGGGCTGGGGCTGAAGCTCAACCAGATCGCCGTGGAGGGGGACCGGATCATCTTCGACGACAACGAGATGCTGGTCTTCTCCCTGCCCGTCTCCGCCGAGTATTCGGTGGGGGACTTCACCTTCGATACCAGCGTGTCCGCGACGATCCAGGGCGCCGTGTCCCGGGCGGCCGCCGTGGTGGCCCGGCACGCCGGCGAGTCGGACGAGGCCAGGCTGAACAGCTACCGGGCGGAAATCTGCGGCATGACGGATTACAATTACCCCGCGGCCGAGAACGCCGACACCCCCTATGGCAACCCCTGGCAGCTCATCTGGGTGTTCGACGACAATCCCGAAACGAAGGTGGTCTGTGAGGGCTACTCCAAGGCGTTCCAGTATCTCTGCGACATGACGTCGTTTGACAACGACGTGACCTGCGTCAGCGTCACCGGCTGGATGGACGGCGGCGCCCACATGTGGAACCTGGTGCGCATGCCCAACGACAAGACCTATCTGGCGGACGTCACCAACTGCGACGACAACTCCATCGGCGCGCCGGACCTGCTGTTCCTGGCGGGCTATGACAGCGGCAGCCTGGAGGAGGGCTATGTGTTCCGCTGCGGCGACGACAACACCAGCTATGTCTACGACGACACGACGCTGGGCCTGTTCTCCGGCAAGCAGCTGGAGGTGTCCTCCGTCAATTACGCCGACGACGACCAGACCGTGGTGCTCTACGGTGAACCGGCCATCGTGGCCAGCGGCACCTGCGGCGGGGAGGGTGAAAACCTGACCTGGACGCTGGATGAAAACGGCGTTCTGACCATCAGCGGCGTCGGGGCCATGGCGGATTATGAAAGCGCGAACGATCAGCCCTGGAGCGACCGCCGCAGGGACATCAAGTCGGTGGTCATTCTGGACGGCGTGACCAGCGTCGGCCGGTACGCCTTCTGCAGCTGCCGGAACATGACGGAAGTCGCCATTCCGGACAGCGTGACCAGCGTCGGATTCGCCGCGTTCTATGTCTGCGCCGGCCTCGAGGAGGTCGTGATCCCGGACAGCGTGACCAGCATGGGCCAGAGCGCCTTCAGCGGCTGCTCCGCCCTGACCCGCGCCGTCATTTCGGCCAATATGACCCGAATCGAGCACAAGACCTTCAAGGATTGCGCCAGCCTGAGCGACGTGCTCATTCCGGAGGGCGTGACCTACATCGGCCAGGAGGCCTTCGCCAACTGCGTCAGCCTGACGGAGATCGACCTGCCGGCCGGCGTGACCAGCCTGCTGGACGGCGCGTTCTCCGGCTGCACCGGCCTGACTGAGGTGACGATCCCGGCCGGCCTGACGGGCCTCAACGCCAACGTATTCAGCGGCTGCGCCGGCCTGACCGAGGTGGTCATTCCGGACGGCGTCACCAGCATCAAGGGCGGCGCGTTCTCCGGCTGCACCGGCCTGACCAGTGTCACCATCCCGATGAACGTGACCAGCATCGACGACAGCGCCTTCTCCGACTGCGGCGAGCAGCTCACGATCCGCTGCCTGCAGGGCTCCTATGCCGATACCTGGGCTCAGGGCAAGGGCATCGCCGTGGAATACATCTCCGAGGAAGGGGTCGTCGCCCGGGGCACCTGCGGCAATCAGAACGGCGGCGGCAACCTGGTCTGGACCCTGAATGAGGAGGGCCTCCTGACCGTCAGCGGCGCCGGCGGCATGACCAACACCCAGGCCTGGACGGATTACGCGGGCGACATCCTGTCCGTGGTCATCGAGGAAGGCGCGACCAACATCGGCCAATATGCCTTCGACCAGTGCGCCAACCTGCAGAGCGTCGACCTGCCGGGCAGCCTGACCAGTGTCGGCAGCTACGCCTTCCGGGGATGCGACAGCCTGACGGAGGTTCAAATCCCGGGCGGTGTGGCCCGGATCGAAGCCAACGCCTTCAACAGCTGCGCCGGCCTTGAGGCAGTATTCATCCCGGACAGCGTGACATACATTGGCGCCAACGCCTTCTCCGGCTGCGCCAGCCTGCTCGCCGTCTCCGGCATGAACGGCGTGACCAGCATTGGCTCCAGCGCCTTCTCCGACTGCGGCAGTCTCCAGGAGATCGTCATTCCGGACAGCGTCACCAGTCTGGGCAACTACGCCTTCAACAACTGCGGCAGCCTGCAGAGCGTCGTCATCGGCGGCGGCGTGACCAGCCTGAGCGGCGGCGTCTTCATGAACTGCGCCAGCCTCGAGGAGATCGTCATTCCCGACGGCGTGACCAGCATCAGCGCCAACGCGTTCTTTGAGTGCGTGGCCCTGACCCGCGTGTCGATTCCGGACAGCGTGACCACCATCGGCGGCAGCGCCTTCAGAAAGTGCAGGAGCCTGACGGAGATCACCATCCCGGCCAGCGTCACCAACATCGCGGACAGCGCGTTTAACGACACCCTCGCCACGCTGGTCATTCGCTGCCACAAGGGCTCCTTCGCCGATGGCTGGGCCCTGGGCACCCGCCCCGTGGCCTATCTGGACGACGATCTGACCACGCTGGACCTGCCCGACACCCTGGTCCACATCGAGGACGAGGCCTTTGCGGGCACCGTTGCCGAGGTGTATCAGCTGCCCGCCGGCGTGACCTTCATCGGCGCGCGGGCGTTCGCCGGCCTCACCGGCCCGGTGCTGGTGCGCCTTCCCGCCGAGGGCCCGGTGGACATCTCGGAGAGCGCCTTCGAGGATGCCGCCTGGGTGGTCATCGAGTGTGCCGCCGGCAGCCCGGTGGAGACCTGGGCGAAGGAGCACGGCGTGCCCTTCGTGAATCCGTAAAAGAGCGGGGGCTTCAATAGCCCCGCCTCATACCCACGCCCCTTCTTTCGCGGCGCGGAGCGGCTTGCGCCTCCGCGCCGTTTGTGATATGATGAACGAAAGAAAACCGGCCTGCCCGCTACGGAGGAAAAAATGCCGCTTTGCGCTTTTCAGAACGACTATCTGGCGATGGGCGTGACGCCCGTCGAGAATATATTCATCGAGCACTATCTGCCCCACGCGCCGGGGGACTACGTGCGCGTGTATCTCTATGGGCTGATGCAGTGCTACCATCCCGGCGGCGAGATGACGCTGGCGAAGATGGCGCATCTGCTGGGACTGGAGGAGAAGAACGTGACCGCCGCCTTCCAGTATTGGGAGCGGCAGGGGCTGCTGCGGCGGGTGAGCGACAACCCGCCCGCCTATGAATACCTGAACCTGGCCACGGTCATGGGGGGCGAATCCCCCATGGAGCAGGCGGTGTACCGCCACCGGGATTTCAACACCCGGCTGCAGCAGATCTTCGATACCCGGCTGCTGCATCCCGCGGAGTTCATGGCCGCCTGCGAGTGGGTGGAGGATCTGCGCCTGCCGGAGGAGGTTGTGCTGCTGATGGTGGAGCACTTCGTGCGCACCAAGGGGCGCTCCTTCCAGTTCAAGCAGCTGGAAAAGACCGCGCTGCAGTGGGCCGAGCAGGGCGTGAACACCGCCGAGGCCGCCCGGGACATGCTCACCCGGGACAGCGCCGCCTACAAGCTGGCCCAGAAGGTGCTGGACCGGTTCAACCTGCGCCGGGCCCCCACCAAGGAGGAGACCGACCTGGCCCGCAAGTGGCTGGAGGAGTGGAAGCTGGGCGAGGACGCGGTGCTGGTGGCCTGCCGGGAGACGGTGAAGGGCCGCAATCCCTCCTTCGGCTATCTGGACGGCATCCTCTCCCGCAACCAGACCGCCCGCACCCAGGAGGACATGGCCGGCCGGCTGGACGAGAGCGAGCGGCTGCGGGAGGCGGTCAAGGCCATTCACGAGGCGCTGGGCATCCAGCAGATGGCCCCAACCCCCGCCGAGCTGGACATCTACCGCAATTTCATCGCCGCCGGCTTCTCGCCGGAGAGCATCCAGCGGGTGGCCCGCAGCATGGGCGAGACCGGCAGCTACACCATGGAGAACCTGAACCGGCAGATGACCAGCTTCGTGGAGCGGAACATCATGACCGACATGCAGATCGCCGAATACCTGGACCGGCAGAAGCTGCTGCGGGAGCAGGCGGCCCGGGCGGACGAAAAGAGCGGGGCCAGAACCCGTACCTCCGCGGCGCAGATGGAGGAGTGGCTGGGCATGGCCTCCTTCCCGGTGGTGCTGTTCGCCGCCGAGTGCGCCCGGGGCACCAAGCTGCCCCAGCAGTACATGTCGAAGCTCCTGCGGGAGTGGAAGAAGGCGGGCTTCACCACCGTGGAGGAGGCGCGCCGGCAGCACGAGGCCATGCGCCCGCCCGCCGCGGACGCCCGGCGAACCGCCCCCGCCGCGCTGCAGTTCGAGCAGCGGGCCTATACCCAGGAGCAGCTGGCTGCCCTGACCGACGCGGATTTCGCGAAATATGTGGAGGATGACAAGCATGACCAGAGCTGACGTCGTTCGGGCGCTGAACGAGGAATACGCCCGCCTGCGGGAGGAGAACATCCGCAGGCGCGAGGCCCGGGTGGACGAGGTGATCGCCGCCGATCCGGCCCTGGAGCCCCTGGTGCACAGCGGCGCGGCGCTGTTTCAGCGGCAGGCGCGGATGCTGCTGGCCCATCCCGAGCAGGCAGAGGCGCTGGCCCGGCAGACCCGCCAGGAGGCCGCCGCCAACGACCGGGCTCTGCGGGCGCGGCTGAAGGCGCTGGGGTATCCGGAGGATTACCTGGATCCCATCTATCGCTGCCCCGTGTGCCGGGACAAGGGCTACGTGGGCGACCCGGTGCGGGAGGACTGCGCCTGCTTCCGTCAGCGGCTGGCCCAGCGGCTCTACGACGAGGCCTACATGGGCACCGGCTCGGCTCAGACCTTCGCGACCTACGACGAATCCATCTTCCCGGACGACGAGAAGGTGGACGGGGTGCGCACCCAGCGGCAGCGCTCCCTGGCTGTGCGGGACCTGTGCCTGGAATACGCCCGCAGCTGCCCGGCGTCCATAAGGCCCGGCCTGCTGCTCATGGGCAACACTGGCCTGGGCAAGACGTTTCTGCTGAACTGCGTGCAGAACCTGTTGATCGAGCGGGGCTTCGCGCCGGTGAAGGTGACGGGCTACCGCCTGTTCGAGGCCATGCGTGGGGCCCATTTCGGCGAGGCGGAGAAGGAGGCCGAGTTCCGCCAGATGATCGGCTGCGACATCCTGCTGATCGACGACCTGGGCACCGAGCCGCTGATGCAGAACATCACCAGGGAGTATCTTTTCACCCTGCTCAACGAGCGGCAGACCCAGCAGAAGCACACGGTGCTGGCCACCAACCTGAACCACACGGATCTCATGAACCGCTACGGCGAGCGCGTGCTCTCCCGACTGATGGACAGCATGAGCGTGCAGACGCTGGAGCTCAAGGGCCGGGACCTGCGCCTGTTCGGCCGGAGGAAGTGACATGGGGGACGTTGTCAGAGAGGTGCTGGCCGCCCTGGACGGCCTGGGCGTGGCCTACGACCTGATCGAGCACGAGCCGGCGGCCTCCATCGAGGCCTGTCTGCCCCTGGCGGCCCAGCTGAAGGCGCCCATCCTGAAGAACCTGTTTCTCACCACCCGGCGGCGGGGCGGGTTTTATCTCCTGGTCACCCGGCCCTTCGCCCCCTTTCGCAGCGGCGAGGTGAGCGCCCAGGCGGGCACCTCCCGGCTGTGCTTCGCGCCGGAGGAGCCCCTGTTTTCGCTGCTGCGGGAAAAGCCCGGCTCCATCAGCCCGCTGGGCCTTCTGTTCGACGAAGAAAACCGGGTGTCGCTGCTGATGGATAGCGCCCTGCGGAGGGAGCCCCGGCTGGCGTTTCATCCCGGCCGAAACACCCATTCCCTGGCCCTGGCCACGGAGGATTTTCTGAACGTATTTCTGCCCGCCGTTCATCACGAACCCAAATGGATTGACATAAGTCAGGAGGATCAAGCAACATGCTGAAAGGTATTTCTCCCCTCATTTCCCCGGAGCTTCTGAAGATTCTCATGGAGATGGGCCACGGCGACGAGCTGGTCATCGGCGACGGCAACTTCCCCGGCGCGGGCCTGGCGCGGAACCTGGTCCGCCTGGACGGCCACGGCGTGCCCGAGGTGCTGGAGGCCATCCTGCGGCTGTATCCGCTGGACCCCTACGTGGAGGCGCCAGTGGCGCTGATGCAGGTTGTGCCCGGCGACAAGGTGGAGACCCCTATCTGGGACACCTACCACGCCCTGTGCGACAAGAGCGAGGGCAAGCCCGTTCCCTTCGAGCACGTGGAGCGCTTCGCCTTCTACGAGCGGGCGAAGAAGGCCTACTGCGTGGTCATGACCGGCGAGACGGCGCTGTACGCCAACATCATTCTGAAAAAGGGCGTCGTGACGGAATAAGGGAGGGGGAACCCCAC
>CADARO010000106.1 GCA_902790345.1 uncultured Eubacteriales bacterium
CGGCGGCGAGGAGGTCCGTCTGGAGCTTTACTACGGAGAAAATCATTGCAAGCATCATGCTTTCACGCTCGTTTCCAAAAAGCCGGTGATCACCTTTGACGCCCTGGGAGGCACGGTTGAGCCGTCGTCGATGGAAACGGGTCTGGACGGAAAACTTGCCTCCCTGCCAACGCCCGTCCGGGAGCGTTTTAACTTCAACTACTGGTTTGCCTATTTCAACGGCAAGTATACAGTCATCAGCGCGGATACCGTTTTCCAGCACAATGCCACCGCTTACGCCTGCTGGACTCGGATCTTGCATTCCGTGAAAATCGAGAATGGCACCGCGAGCCGCCGTCCAGCGGAGTACGGAGCGACCGTCACCATCACGGCCGACCAGAAGGCCGGCGAGGTATTCACGGGATGGGAAGTGCTCTCCGGCGATGTGACGCTGGCGGACGCGACCCAGGAAATCACGACCTTTGTCATGGGCGACGAGGACGTCCGAATCCGGGCAAACTTTGAGTACATTCCGGTGACGGTGACCTTCGATCCCGGCGAGGGAACAGTCTCCCCCACCTCCCTGCAGACGGGCACGGACGGCAAGCTCCCCTCCATCCCCAGGGCTGTGCGCGAAGGCTACGTCCTGGCCTATTGGTACTATCCCGTGAACAACGGCAGCAAAACCGTGACGGCCTCCTCCACCTTCTCCCAGGATACGACCTGCCACGCGGAATGGAGCCCCCGGTGGTACAAGGTAGTTGTCAGCGGCGGCTCGGCCGACTGCGGCTCCTCCGCCACGACGGGCCAGACTGTGACCATCACCGCCAACGAGCTGGAAAACTATGTCTTCTCCGGCTGGTCGGTGATTTCCGGAGGCGTGACGCTGGCAGACGCATCGGCCAGCACCACCACCTTCACCATGCCGCCGCGCAGTGTGCAACTTTACGCCAACTATACCTACACAGGGGAGTATCTGACAGATCTGTACGTTCACGTGGCGGAGCCCATCGCGGGGGAAGCGCCTTCCGCGCCTTATACTGCGGATGACTCGGTGAGGATCACCAGTTACAGGTGGATCGACGCGGCCACGCAGGAAGCACTGGGCGCGGAGGATACCTTCCAGCCCAACGCCGACTATCTGCTCGAGGTACACGTCTCGCCGGAATCTGTCAACCTTCCCATCACCGCCAATCCCGTGGGTTATGTGAACGGTTCCTCCGAAGGCGTCGCCTGCACTCAGAAGGGCATGGCGGTGGCGATGATCGAAAAGAATTTCCATGTGTTCAGCTGCACCGTCAGCTTCGACAGCAACGGCGGCGCGGGCAGCATGGATCCCGTCACCGTCTATCAGCCGGCCTACACGCTGCCGGCGTGCGGCTTCGCCGCGCCCGAGGATCATGAGTTCACCGGATGGGATCTGGGCAAGCCGGGCGACGAAATCCTCCTTTCGGAAGACGTGACCCTCACCGCGCAGTGGCGGCAGATCGCGGGCGACTGCGGCGAGAACCTGACCTGGCATTACGATTCCGACACGGGAACGCTCACCATCAGCGGCGAAGGAGACATGACGGTTTACAACTCCTATACTACAACGCCATGGTGGGGCCTGCGCTATGAGATCAACACCCTGGTCATCGGCGACGGCGTGACCTCCATCAGCAACGAGGCTTTCTTCCAGCAGTATGGACTGACTCGGGTCATCCTCGGCGACAGCATCGCACAAATCGGATCCAACGCCTTTGCCCATTGCGGCGTGCTGGCCGAGATCAACCTGCCGGAAGGCCTGACCTCCATCGGCAGCTATGCCTTCTATCTGTGCAAGGGGCTGCAGGATGTGAAGCTGCCAGCATCCCTGGTGAGCGTCGGCGCTTCCGCCTTCGCCCATTGTGAGCAGCTGCGCGGCGTGACCGTTCCCGAGGGCGTGACCAGCGTGGGCAACTCCAGCTTCGCCCACTGCGACAGCCTGGAGGAAGCCGTCTTCCTGGGCGCGAATACCGTCTTTGGCAGCAATGTCTTCAACGGCGCGCCGGCCTCCCTGATCATCCGGGGATACGCGGGCTCCACGGCCGAGATCTATGCTGTCGCCAATAAGCACAGCTTCCAGCCCTTCACCGGCGGCGCGCTGGGCGACGACATCACCTGGGCCATCAGCCCCTCGGGAAAACTGGTCATCAGCGGCATCGGCGCCATGGCGGATTTCACCAGCACGGCCCATTCGCCCCTGTATGACATCAGGGATCAGATCACCTCTGTGGTGATCGAGGAGGGCGTGACCACGGTTGGCGCGTATGTTTTCGACCGATGCGCGATGAACAGCGTCTCTCTCCCGGACAGCGTCACGTCTCTCGGCACCGGCGCTTTCGCGCGCTGCGCCAATCTGGAGGACGTCGTCATCCCTTCCGGCGTGCAAGCTGTTCCCGGCTCCTGCTTCCAGAGCTGCACAAGCCTCAGGACCATTTCCTTGCCGGAAAACCTGGCCGTGATCGGGGCTGGCGCTTTCATGAACTGCACTTCGATCGAGGATCTGTATTTCGTGCCGGAAAGCGTGGAAAGCTTTGGCAACGCGTGCTTCTATGGCTGCGCCGGCCTGACGTCCATTTTCCTCCCGAAGGGAATGACGTCCATCCCGAATGCCTGCTTCGGCTCCTGCGCGAACCTGACCAGCGTGGCGGTTCCCTCCGTGGTCACGGAGATCCATGCCGACGCCTTCAGCGGCGACGCCAGTCTCTCCGCCGTCTACTACGAGGGCGTCCGCAGCCAGTGGAACGCCATCAACATCGAAACCGGCAACGAGTCGCTGCTGAACGCCACGCTGTTCTGCAAGCTGGCGGTGGTCTTTGACAGCATGGGCGGCTCGCAGGTCGAATCGCAGGCGCTCAACTGGATGGAGAGCGCCGACGAGCCCGCCGCGCCGTCCCGCATGGGCTACATCTTCGACGGCTGGTACGCCGACGAAGCCTGCGCGGGCGAGCCCTACGATTTCGCGGCGGCTGTGACCGAGGACGTCACCCTCTACGCGAAGTGGATCGATCCCTCCGCCGGCGGCGTTTTGCAGCTGCCCGCCGCGCTGACATCCATCGAGGACGAGGCCTTCGCGGGCGTCAACGTGTCCGCGGTGATCATCTCGCCGCGCGTGACGAACATCTCCGGCAATCCCTTCAGCGGAAGCGCCGTCCAATATGTCTACGGCGTGCCCGGCTCCGCGACCATGGCTTTCGCTTACGCAAGCGAATTGACCTTCGTGCCTGTGGACGAGGACTGGCTGAGCGAAAACTAAACGGGCAAAAAAAACCGAGCCGCGAATCATTGTTCCGTGATTCGCGGCTCGGTTCCGCTCAGCACAGTTGCGCCGTTGTGTACGTCCTGCGTCCGCCCGCCGCGTACACATGGGAAACGAGAAGCGTTCCTCCACCGCCGCCGCGCGGAAAAAGAGGCAGCGCCATTTGACAAAGCGGCTGGCCTGTGCTATTGTTGAAGCGCGAAATGGCAGAAAGGTGGTTTTAGGATGAAGAAGAAACTGATCGCGTATCTCGGCAGCGGCCATCTGACGCGGGAGGACGCCAACATGCTGACCCACGTCAATGTCGCGTTCGGCCAGCTGGAGCCGGACGGAACCATCCGTGAACAGACGCTGGCCGGAGGGGATATCGAAAAATACAAAAGCTGGAACCCGGAGCTGAAGTTCGTTCTGTCCCTCGTTCAGACCCAGTCCAACTCGTTCACCTCGGTCTGCGCCAACAAGGAATACATGCACAGGATGGGCGAAGAAGCCGTCAGGATCGTCAACACGACCCCATACGACGGCATCGACCTGGACTGGGAATATCCCTGCGTGCCTTCCAACGGGCAGGACACCTGCCCCGAGGACAAGTACCGCTTTACCGAGCTGATCAAGACCCTCAGGGAACATCTCGACGCCATAGGCGAGCATCATCTCCTGACGATCGCGGCCGGCGCGGACCTGTATTACGCCGAGTGCACCGAGCTGGATAAAATCGCGGAATACCTCGATTACATCAACCTGATGACCTACGATCTCAAGTGCGGGTTCCACGCGCTGGCCGGCCATCACACGCCGCTCTACTCCTCCACCGGCGATTATTTCAGAAACAGCTGCGACCAGGCCCTGCGCCTTTTCCACGCCTACGGCGTGCCGAAGGAAAAGCTCCTGCTCGGCGCGGCCATGTACTCCAGAAAAGCCGAGGGCATCCAGGACAGGAACCACGGCCTTCTCCAGATTTGCCGCAAGCCGATTGGATACGGCCCCGATTATTCCGTGCTGGCAAAGGAGTATATCGATAAGAACGGCTATGTGCGCTACTGGGATGACGAGGCTAAAGCGCCCTGGCTCTTTAACGGCAGCACCTTCATTTCCTATGACGATCCGGAGTCCATGCGGTGCAAGGCGCAGTATGTGCTGGACCACGATTACGGCGGCGTCTTTTACTGGGAGCACAAATGCGACGACACCGGCGCGCTTCTCGGCGCGCTGTACGACGTGCTGAAATAACGGCCGCGCCGGTTCAATGACCATCCGGAAAGCATATCACTTTCGATTGGAATACGGCAAAAAGCAGGGGTGCCTTTCGGTCTGCCCCTGCTTTTTACTTTTACCGGAAGAACCTCGGCAAATACTGTCTGTTGGCCTCCAGCAGCTGGTCGCACAGCTTGGGGATGTCCTCGAAATCCGCGTTGGCGCTGGAGGGATCTAGCGTCATGGCCTCCACGAGGAGCCTGCGGTCGCCCGTCAGCGCCGCGCGCACCACCATGTCGATCACGTCCAGATGCAGCCGGCACAGGCTGCCGATGGCGCCGGGCATGTCGCCGCTTAACGCCGGCTCGATGCCGTCCTTTGTGATGGTGCCAAAAGTCTCCACCACCGCGCCACGGGGCAGGTTTCCGATCTGGCCCTGGTTGGGCATGTTCACGATGGAGCGCACCGGCGTGCCCGTCAGGATGCCCCGCATGATGGCGCACATCTCCTCGCCGGACTGGCCCCATTCCATGGTCTCCTCCGTGGCGGCGGCATAGCGGCGCACCGTCGCAAGGCTCACTTCAAGCCCCGCGCGGCGGCTGTCCACCGTGGTCTTGTCCACGCCGTACTTGCGGCCCCAGCCGTTGCGGGGATTGCACAGGCTGGGCCAGAACTCCACCTGATGCCGGTCTCCCGCCAGGGGCAGATACCCGAACTGGCGGCACATGGCCAGCTTCGCCGCGCCGTGGTTGATGAGCGGATTCTCGGAAAAGCCATGATGGATGGTGTCCGCGTGGCATTCGGTGTGGGTGGCGCAGTATTCCCGGATGACCGGCAGCATATCCTCTCCCTTCAGCGTGGCCCTGGTCAGCCAGATGAAGTGGTTGATGCCCGCCACGGTGAAGTCCAGCCCCTGCTCCGGCAGGTATTTGTAGAGGTAGGTCATGATGTCCATGTCCTCGGGCCTGGGCAGGTTCAGCATGGGGCCAAGGTAGGAAGGCAGCGCGTGGATCTCATGGCACATGCCCACCACCTTCACCGTCTTCGCCGCGCGATTGTAGGCCGTGGTGACGGCGGTCATGGGATTGGTGACGCTCAACAGCCACGCGCCGGGACACACCGCCTCCATGTCCTGAACGATCTCCTCCGCCACGGGCACCGTGCGGATGGCCGCCGAAATGCCGGGAATGCCTACCGTCATGGACACGGGCAGGTTGATACCATAGATGTTGGGCAGCTCCAGGTCATACCAGAAGGCGTCCATGGAGCCGGGGCTGAAGGTGCACACCACGAAATCAGCCCCCGCCAGCGCCTCCCGCCGGTCCTCGAAGATGTCCACCCTGAAATCCTTTTTCTTAAGGCGGCAGAAGTTCAGAAGCATCTCCCGCACCGCCGCCACGTATTCCTTCTTCGGGTCCACCAGCCGCAGCGTGCCGCCCTCAAATTCCTCGATCTGGAAAAAGTCCCGCATGATGTTGCGCATCCAGTTGACGCTGCCCGCGCCGATGATCGCCACGTTCACCTTCATGGTATCGCTCCTTTTCTCTCATTCGCCCCTGAACACGGAAAGATACGCCCTCACCTGATCGTCCGGCACCTCCGCGTCGATGCCCACGCAGGAGAAGCATAGCTTCTCGTCCGACCCAAACGCCTCGATGGCCCGCCCGGTGTCCGCGCAGATGGTCTCGACCGTCGCGCCTTTCAGCTTCACCGGCGAATAGCGGACGCAGGAGACGATGTCCTCCCGCCCGTGCGCCCGCAGGGCCTTCGCCACCTGTTCAAGATCGCTGCCCGCGCCGATTTCCAGGAAATGGAGATTGGGCACCCGCAAATAGCCCTCGATGGCGGTCTCCATGTTGCCGCCGCAGTGATGGATGCCGAAATGCGGGAAGGCCTCCGCCAGCATGGTATCGTACTTCAGCAGGTGTTCGCAGTACATGGCGTTGGAGATCATGGTGACGGAGCAGTTGCTGGTGAGATACACGCACGGCGCTACCTGCTTCACGATGGAGGTCACGCCGCCGGACACCACCTCCGACACCGCGTACAGCCGCCGCCCGATGTCCAGGCTCAATTCCGTGGCCGCGGAAAGCAGATTGTGGGCGATGTCCTCGTCGTCGTAGTAATCGATGAAGAGCTGTTGGCCCCGCAGGTCCAGGGCGATGTTCTGAATGCCCTGCAGGTTGATGGCGCTCTCCACGCCGCCGAAGCGCTTTTCAAGGTAGTCGATCTGACCGGCAACCTTCTGCCACAGCGGTGATTCGTCCAGATTCGGCGCGGTCAGCGAGGCGGCCTGATCGTCGTCCAGCTCCGCGCAGCACACCTGGGGCGCGTCGTCCGGCGCGAACTTCACCTCGCAGCCCAGCAGCTGGGAATACAAAAACCCGCTGGCGATCAGGTCTGAAAACAGGATGGGCCGGGGCGCGGGGTCCTTCTCCCCCATGCCGAATTCGCCGAAACGGTCGAACAGCGCGCGCCGCATGGCCCGATCCGCCTCAATGCGCCAGGGGGCATCGAAGAAGAAGCGCTCATCGAAGTCAATGCCCACGTTCCTGTGCCACCAGGAGGGATGAAAGGTCACATCCACATTCTTTATAGCCATTATGCGTTCCCCCCGCGTTCGGTTTACGCGTTACAGCGCAGCGCCTCGTCACATGCGTCATCCCATGCGGCGCAGTATGCCTCTCTCTGATTCTCGGGCGCGTACTGGGTCAACAGCAGATAGCAGACGCCGTCCTTTGAGGACGCCGTGGCCAAGCGGTTCATGAAGTCGCGGAGGCTTTCGTTCTCCAGCCGCGGCATGCCGCCGATAAACAGCTTATCATGAGCCGCGCACTGGGTCAATACCTCCGCCATGTCGTGTTTGTCCGGATTGCCGAAGTTCAGGCCATAGGCCAGCGGCTCCTCCAGTACCGCTTTCAGCAGCGCGTCGTTTCTTCCGCAATAGTGGATATAGCCGCCGCCGGCGTTTTCCAGCGTTCGATGCATATAGGGCTTTACGAACTCGTCGATGGCCGAGGGACTCAGCAGCGTGGACGTGTCTTCGCTCAGCTTGATGCCGCCCAGCTCTCTGGGAATGGCCAGATAGTTGTAATGCGGCACCGTCGCCTCCGATCCCGGTATTCTCCTGAGGCACTCGCGATACGCGATGTCAATGGCTTTGCAGCACAGGTCCATCAGATGATGCACCAGCTCGGGCTCGTCAAACATCTGATAGAATATCTCGTCGCCCATGACCAGGTGGGCCGTGTCGAAAGCGCCCTGTATGTCGAGGGGATAGACCCGCACGCCGGTGTCCCGAAGCGCGTCGGCCATGTACTCCATATGATCCAGCGCCTGCCGGAATTCCGGGGTGATCGACAAGTCTGCCGCCGTCATTTCCCGAATCTGATCGGGGCTCAGGTGATGCTGCAGCCAGGGCATTTTGTCGTCAAACAAATCCTGAACCAGCCCGAACAGCGCGGGCACGATGCCGCATCCCATGTTGGCCCGCACCGAGGGCACGCTCTCGCGCCCGCCCGCCTGGGCCGACAGGGCGTCCAGCAGGCCGTTGTAGAGCATTTTTTCTTCGTCGTAGTGGATTTCCTTATAGGTAAAGCGCGGATAATCCGCGAATTCGGGCGGCAGCGCCGATGAAAGGAGCAAGGGATGTTTACTGACCGGCTTGTGATAAAACGCGTCGCGCTGCTCGGCGCCCGCATCAGCGCGCAGCTTCTCAGGCCGGTCGAGGGGCTGCCTCCCCTCACGATCAGCGCGGGCTTCGCCTTTGCCGATCGTGAGCACCACATCGAAGCGATGAAGCCCCTGCATATCT
>CADARO010000107.1 GCA_902790345.1 uncultured Eubacteriales bacterium
ATTCCGGAAAACGAGCTCACCCAGGCGGCGGGCATCGAGATGGACCGCGTGACCAGCGGCGCCGTGGTGGACGAGACCCGGCAGACCTCCATCCCCGGCGTATTCGCCTGCGGCAACGTGCTGCACGTGCACGACCTGGTGGACAATGTGTCCGACGAGGCCATGATGGCCGGCCGCGCGGCCGCCGCCTACGTGACCCATCCCGCCCCCGCCACGGGCTATCACAAGGTCTCCGGCGTCAACGGCGTGCGCTACACCGTGCCCCAGCGGGTCAGCGAAGGCGCGACCGGCAAGCTGGACATCTACTTCCGCGTGGGCAGCGCATATCGCCCGGCCACGCTGATCGCGAAGTGCGGCGACGAGGTGATTCTCACCCGCAAAAAGCAGATCATGACCCCCGGCGAAATGGAGAAGATCACCGTGGACGCCGCGAAGATCACCGGCGACATCACGCTTGAAATCGAGGAGGCGCGCCCGCAATGAAGACGATGGAAATGACCTGCATCCGCTGCCCCATGGGCTGCCGCCTGACCGTGACCCAGGACGGCGACAATTTCACCGTGACCGGCAACACCTGCCGGCGCGGCGAGGAATACGGCATTCAGGAGATGCGCTGCCCCATGCGCACCGTGACCAGCTCCGTGCGCGTGGACGGCGGCCGCCGCCCGGTGTGCTCCGTGAAGACCGCCGAAAACGTGAAGAAGGCGGACATCCCCGCCGTGCTGGAGGCCATCCGCGCGGTTCGCGTGAAGGCGCCCATCGCCATCGGCGACGTGATCGACCCGGACGTGGCGGGCACCGGCGTGAAGCTGGTGGCCACGGCCAACGACTGAGAAAAGACATATATGAATCGCGCCGCCGCTTCGATCATGTGAAGCGGCGGCGCGATTCTATTTTCTCTGAAATTACAGCCCGATGGACCGGAGATAGTCGATGCTCATCTTGGCGGCTTCCAGCGGATGGCGGTCATACCACTGATCCTGCTCCACGATGAACCAGCCCGCGCCCGCGTCCAAGCCGGCCTCGACGACAGAGGGCACATCCTGGCAGCCGTAGCCCACGGGGCGGAACTCGAAGGCGATGTCGTTGGGGTCGGCGGCCTTGCCGTCGTCCGTGCCGCTGCCGTCCTTGCTGATCAGCGCATAGGGCTGCTTGCCGCCCTTCTTGCCCACGTAGTCCTTCAGGTGCACGATGGGCGCGCGGCCGGTGTACTTGCGCACGTAGGCGGCGGGATCCTCGCCGGCGTACTTCACCCAGCACACGTCGATTTCGGTCTTGAGGATGTCTTCGCTGACGGCGTCATAGATGAAATCCAGGCCGTATTCGCCGCTGATCTTGATGAACTCGAAATCATGGTTGTGATAGAGCAGCTGGATGCCCGCTTCCCTGCAGAGCTTGCCGAAGGTGTAGATGTCGCGCAGGGTCTTGGCGAAGCCCTCGCTGCCGGGGCGGTGCGCCTCGTCCAGATAGGGCACGGCCAGGTATTCGCAGCCGATGGTCTTGTAGAAGGCGATCTGAGCGAACATGTCCTCGATGGTCTCCGGGATGGGCTGATGGCCGGAAATCGCCTTCAGGCCGGTTTCCTCCAGCATAGCCTTCACTTCCTGCGCCGTGTGGCCATAGAACCCGGCGAACTCCACGCCGTCATAGCCCAGCTCGGCCAGCTTCTTCAGCACGCCCTTGAGATCCTTCGCCGCTTCCTCGCGGGCGGAATAAACCTGATAACCGATCAACGCCTTTTTCATGCCGATATATCCTCCCTTTTGTTAAGGTTTCAGCTTCATTATACCAGCGAAACCGCGCAAAAGCAAGGCCCATTATTCGCCCGGCGCGAACAGCCGGTCAAACAGCGTCTCCCGCCGGAAAACCGCCTCCCGTGACGGCTCAGCCTCCGCGATTTGGCCCAGCTCCTCATGATATTTCTGCCGGGCGATGACCACATAGGTCGTCTCACCTTCCCCTTCCTCATCCGTCACGGAGATATAATCTCCCTTTTCTCCCGTGAGCCGCGCGATCTCCGTCTCCTGGCCGTTTTGCCTGCGCAGCACCCGCCAAACGGACACCGAATCCGGCGCGACGAAGGAAATCACCGGCTGCCCCGCCTCGTTCTCCTGCACGTACACCGCGCCCACGGGCAGGCTCTCCTTCCACAGGCCGGACACCTGCTTTGGCGCGGCGCCCGCCGGCAGCACCTCGCTGAGGAGGAACACCCGCGGCGTGTCCTCGGCGGCCAGCATGGGCCGGGCGATGTCCGCCTCCAGGGAGCGGCCGTCCAGCAGCACCCGCTCCACGCCCTCCGGCATCGGGAAATCACCGCCCAGCTTCGATTCATTGGCCTCGAGAAAGGCCGCCGCCAGCCGCGCCGGGTAACTGCCGCCCGTCACGCCCTGGCGCAGCTCGTGCGCTTCCGGCTCGTCGTAGCCCATCCACACGGTCACGGCCAGGTTGGGGGTGTAGGCCGCCGTCCAGGCGTCGCGGTTGCCGCCGTCCGCTTCGCCCACCGTGCCCGTCTTGGCTGCCACCGGCGCGCCGACACCCGCCAGCGCCCTGGCCGTGCCGCTGATGGCGGTTTCCCGCAGCACGTCGGTGAGCAGATACGCGCTGATTTCGCTCATGGCGCGGTCGTTTCGCGCGTTGAACGCGTACACCTCACGGCCGGCGCTGTCCTCGATGCGGCGCACCGTGTGGGGCTCCACTGACACGCCGCCATTCGCCAGCGCACAGTACGCCGCGCAAAGGCGCGCCGGCGACATGCCCTCCGTCAGCGCGCCCAGGCCCAGAGCGTAGCTGCGGTCGGCGTCGCTGAGCTCAATGCCCAGCCGCCCGGCGTACAACCGCGCCCCGTCGATGCCCACCCGGCTCAGCAGGTTCACCGTGGCCTGATTCATGGAGCGGACCAGCGCCTGTCGCAGCGTCACCGCGCCGTAGCTCTTGCCGGAGGCGTTGGAGGGCGTGTAGCCGTCGTAGGCCCGGGGCGAGTCGTCCAGCATGGTGAGGGGCGTGCAGCCCAGCATGTCCACCGCCGCCGCGTACACCGACACCGGCTTGAACGCGGAGCCGGGCTGCCGCTTCATCCGCGTGGCGCGGTTGAAGCCCCGGCGCACCGCGTAGCGGCGGCCGCCCTCCATGCAGAGGATCTCGCCGGTCTCCGTATCCAGCGCCGCCAGCGCGGCTTCCGGCTCCGCGCCGCCGTCGCCCTCCGGAAAGCGGGACGCGTCGCCGAACAGCGCGTCCGCCGAAGCCTGCATGGCCGGGTCCAGGGCGGTGTACACCCGCCAGCCGCCGCTCATCAGCTCGTCGGCCGAGACCCCCAGGATGTCACAGGCTTCCTCGATGGCCGCGTCGGCGTACCAGCTGCCTGCGTCCCTGCCGGACAGATGGACGCTCATCGGTTCGGCCTGAGCCTTCGCGCGCTGTTCCGCGCTGATAAAGCCCTGTTCCGCCATGCGGTCCAGCACCAGGTCACGTCGCGCCTGGGCCTTCTCCGGGTTCAGATGCGGCGCGTAGTTGGATGGCGACTTCACGACGCCCGCCAGGGTCGCCGCCTGCGCCAGCGTCAGTTCAGACGCTGGCCTGTCGAAATAGACCCGCGCCGCCGCTTCCACGCCATAGGCCCCCGCGCCCAGATACACCGTGTTCAGATAGGCCGCCAGGATGTGATCCTTGTCCATCTCCCGCTCCAGCGCCAGCGCCAGCCAGGCCTCCTGGGCTTTGCGGGCCAGGGTCTTCTCGCCGCTCAGATGGGTCAGCTTCACGAGCTGCTGCGTGATGGTGCTGCCGCCCTCCTTGGCCGAGCCGCTCTTCAAATCGCTCAGCAGCGCCCCGCAAACGCGGGTCAGATCCACGCCCCTGTGGCTGTAGAACCGGGCGTCCTCCACGGCCACAAAGGCCTGCTTCACCAGATCCGGCATTTCCTCCGCCGAAAGCGACGTCCGGTTCTCCCCGCCCGCGCTGGCGGCCCGCCGGCCGTTCCGGTCGAAGATCACCGTGGTTTGGGCGGGCGCGTCGATTTTGTGAAGATCCAGCGCCTGCCACGTCCAGGGCCGCACGGCCAGCGTCAGGGCAAAAAACAGCGCCAGTGCCGCCGCGCCGGCCATGATGATGACGCGCCTTTTCACCGCGCCGCCTCCCTTCACTCGCTTTTTTCTCAGTATGCGCGCAGAGCGGCGTCGGCAAAATGGCAATATCTGTTGAATCCCGGCCCGGACTATGCTATAATTATATAAAAAGGAGGTTATCGCCATGAAAAATCTATGGCCTCTCGATACAGCCCTGTCCTTTGATTCCTATGCCGGCGAGCCGGATCGCGACGGCGATCAGGGCTTTGAAATCCTGGAGGGCGGCAATGTGCGCGTCCGAATCAAGGCGCCCGGAGCCGAAGACGTGGTGATCGACCAGTTCGGCCGGATCTTCCCCCTGCAAAGGACGGAGGACGGCCACTGGGAGGGTGTGGCTGCCTTCGGGCCGGGCTTCCAGTATTTCTTCCTGAAGATCGACGGCGCGGACGTGCTGTGTCCCTATCTGCCCATCGGCTACGGCTGCTGCCGCCCCATGAACTTCATCGACGTGCCCGTGCCCGGCGAGGATTGGGACGCGCTGGAGGGCGTGCCCCACGGCGCGGTGGCCCGGCGGTACTTCCCCTCCTCCGTGATCGGCGGGACCCAGAGCTGCCTGGTCTACACGCCCGCCTCCTTCGACCCGGCGAAGAAGTACCCGGTGCTCTACCTGCAGCACGGCTACGGCGAAAACGAGACCGGCTGGGTGTATCAGGGCCACGTGACCCGCATCGCGGATCGGCTGATCCACGAGGGCCGCATGGTGGAGATGATCATCGTGATGGGCAACGGCATGGCCCAGCGGCCCGGCGGCGGCAAGGGCAACCGGGTGTTCCCCGATGTGCTGCTCAACGACCTTATCCCTTACATTGAAAAGAACTATCCCGTGCTGCGGGATAAATGGCATCGCGCCATGGCCGGGCTGAGCATGGGCTCCTATCAGACCAGCGTGGTCACGCTGTCTCATCCGGAGCTGTTCGGTTACGCGGGGGTGTTCAGCGGGTTCATCCGCTCACCCCGGGGCGGCGGCGATGAAAGGCATCTGGCCCTGCTGGACGACGGGGAGGCCTTCAACCGGAGCTTCCGGGTGTTCTACCGCGCCATGGGCACGGAGGATCAGTTCTTTTCCTCCTTCGCGGCGGACGACGACATGCTGAAGGGCAAGAGCGCCCACATCATCCGGCGCACCTTCCCCGGCGGCCACGACTGGGGCGTTTGGCGGCGCTGCATCCATGATTTCCTGCCGCTGATCTTCCGGGAATAAACAAAATGGAGATATCGAACGTGAACGATCTCAACAACCTGCAGGACGACGCGCTGTTTGACGAGGTGCTCCGGCGAACCGAGGAGAAAGTCGATTCATTCAACGATTTTATCGAGGGCGTTAAGGCTCTTCCCCATGCCGCCCAGGTGTTTTACGTGACGACGCTCTATGAGGCGGAGGTCAACAACGGCGGGCTTTGTCAGTTCTTCGTGAATTCGAGCCGGTTTTTCGCCCCGGTGCTGGCCGATTATCTGGATGAAATCGGCGCGGAGGAGCACAAGGCGCTGTTCGAGGCGTTCATCAGGGACAACGGCATTGATGTGGATGACCTGTCCTCCTTCGTCATTGACGATTTGGACGAATTTGAGGAGCAGACGGAACGCTATCCCTTCGACGACTTCGACGACGCCTTCTACGCCATGGAACCCATCGAGAAACTGATCCTGCCCTATCTCAGGGCGCACATCGAAGAGTTCTGACGACAATAACAACAAAGGAGGCTCCTTCCTCGCGAAGGGCCTCCTTTGCTGTGTTCTTTTTTTCAGGTCTCCGGGAACAGCAGCCGCGCCAGATGTACGGCCTCCTTCCCCTCCGGCAGGCCCTGATTCAGTCCGCCGAGGCAGGAGTTGCAGTAGCAGGCGACGCGGTTTGTCTCAAACCGGGCGCAGTAATCCCTGAGATACCGATCGATCCATTCCGGCGACTGGGGACTCAGATCCTTCTCGATGCGGCCGAAGGTCTTCGGCGCCAGTTTCCGGTTGCCCTCCATCACCGGGCGGAACATCCACGCGCCGTCGAAGTTCACTTCCTCGTCGCGGCCGGGAAGCTCAATCACCTGGAAATTCATCTTCTTCAGCAGGCTGCGCACGGCGGCTTTCTCGCCCGCGTGCTCCCTGGCCCGGTAGCAGTCCTGAACGGTGATGGCCTCGCCGCCGTAATCCGGAAAGGGGAAATCATCCAGCCCGTCCAGATATTCAAACACGCTCATGACGCGCACGCCGGGGCAGTTCTCCTCGATGATGATGCGGCAGGTCTGGCAGATGGTCAGCGCCACGCAATCCGGCGTCAGCGCAGCGTGGTTTAACCGGCAGCAGCCGGTCACCTCCACGCCCCGGGCCGAGAGGAACGCCTTGATCCGCTCCGACACCTCCGGTAGGGCCTTTGTGAAATTGCAGCTGGGAAAATAGACGTATTTCATGACACCGCTCCCTTCCTTTGCCTTTACTTTATCATGGCCGCTCCCGCTTGTCAACGCTTGAATTTACACAGGGACAACTTGACAAAACCCGGCCGCTGAGTATAATAATTCATAGCGTATGCAAGAATATACATCCGGAGGGGATTTGGAATGGATAAAAAGGACATCAAAAAAGTCGTGCTGGCCTATTCGGGCGGTTTGGATACCTCCATCATCATTCCGTGGCTGAAGGAGAACTACAACAACTGCGAGGTCATCGCCGTTTCGGGCGACGTGGGCCAGGGCACGGAGCTGGACGGCCTGGAGGAAAAGGCCCTCAAGACCGGCGCGTCCAAGCTGTATATCGAGGATCTGAAAAAGGAATTCGTGGAGGACTACATCTTCCCCACCCTGCAGGCGGGCGCGGTGTACGAGGGCGAGTACCTGCTGGGCACCTCCTTCGCCCGGCCGGTCATCGCCAAGCGCATCGTTGAAATCGCGCTGGCGGAAGGCGCGGACGCCATCTGCCACGGCTGCACCGGCAAGGGCAACGACCAGGTGCGCTTTGAGCTGACCATCAAGGCCTTCGCGCCGCACATGGCCATCATCGCCCCCTGGCGCGAGTGGAGCATCAAGTCCCGCGAGGAGGAGATCGACTACGCCGAGGCCCACAATATCCCCCTGCGCATCAACCGGGAGACCAACTACTCCAAGGACAAGAACCTGTGGCACCTGAGCCACGAGGGCCTGGATCTGGAAAATCCCGCCAACGAGCCGCAGTATGACAAGCCCGGCTTCCTGGAGATGGGCGTGTCTCCCGAGCAGGCGCCTGACAAGCCCACCTATGTGACCATCTCCTTCGAGAAGGGCATCCCGGTGGCCATCGACGGCGAGAAGCTGGGCGCGGTGGAAATCGTGGAGAAGCTGAACAAGCTGGGCGGCGAGAATGGCATCGGCCTGGTGGACCTGCTGGAGAACCGGCTGGTGGGCATGAAGAGCCGCGGCGTGTATGAGACCCCCGGCGGCGCGATCCTGTATCGGGCGCATCAGGTGCTGGAAACCCTGTGCCTGGACCGCGACACCCAGCACTACAAGGAGCTGGTGGCCAACCGGTTTGCCGAGCTGGTGTACTTCGGCCAGTGGTTCAGCCCCCTTCGCGAAGCGCTGAGCGCCTTCGTCACTGAGACGCAGAAGACCGTCACCGGCGACGTGAAGCTGAAGCTGTACAAGGGCAACATCATCAACGCCGGCACCACCAGCAAGTACTCGCTGTATGATCCGGAAATCGCCACCTTCGACGAGGACCACGTGTACAATCAGGCGGACGCCGCGGGCTTCATCAACCTGTTCGGCCTGCCCACCCGGGTGCGCGCGCTGACTCAGGCGAAGATCAAGTAAAGCAAAACGATCAAGACGCATACACTCGCCGGAGGGCTTCCCTTCGGCGAGCTTCGCGCTATAGGAGAGAGAAAAATGGACAAGATGTGGGCGGGCCGTTTCCAGAAGGCGCTGGACAGCGCGGCGGACGATTTCAATTCCTCCATCTGCTTCGACAGCCGGATGTACCGGCAGGACATCAGGGGCTCCATGG
>CADARO010000108.1 GCA_902790345.1 uncultured Eubacteriales bacterium
CCTAAGGTTACCGAGATTGTTAAATCTGGTAAAAAGATATTGTTTGTAGGCACCAAAAAACAGCACAAGGATATCGTGAAGTCTGCCGCTGAATCTGTCGAAATGCCCTACGTCACCGTACGTTGGGTTGGCGGTGCTCTCACTAACGTGGAAACCGTGAATCGTCAAATTAGAAAACTGAAAGACCTAGAGCGTCGTATGAAATCTGGTGAACTCGAGAATCGCTATTCTAAACTCGAGGTCCAGAGATTTCAGGAAGAGATTGATCTCCTAAATGAGCGCTATGGCGGCATCAAAGAGATGACTGAGCAGCCAGCCGCACTAATCATCACTGACGCAATCGAAGATAAGAACGCTATCAAAGAAGCCAGGACTTTACGTATCCCAGTTTTTGCTGTGACCGATACTAATGTTGATCCCACAGGTATCGACTACGTTATCCCGGCCAATGACGATTCAATCAAGGCCACCAAGTTAATCCTGGATTATTTCACAGAGGCAGTTAAAGAAGGCCAAGAAGCTAAAAACGCCAATCGAACAAATCAAAAAACTCAAAGAGCTCTCTGGCGCAGGTCTTACTGATGCCAAGCAGGCCCTAGTAGAGGCCGATGGTGATTTTGACAAAGCTCTAGAGGCAATGCGTAAAAAGGGACTCACCAAGGCCGAGAAGCGTGGCGATCGCGAAACTCGTGAAGGTCTCGTAGAATCTTATATTCACGACGGCCGTCTCGGTGCTATCGTCGAGGTCAACTGTGAGACTTCTTTCGTCGCAAAAACAGATGAATTTAAGACCTTGGCACACCAAATTGCCATGCAAATTGCTTCGATGAATCCACTTTATGTTTCCGAGATAGGATTTCCTTTCAAGAGCGATCAGGATCTCTGCTATCTGCTGCGTGCTGTAACCATACAGATACATGAAGAATGCCAGCTTTACGAGGTCAATCTGCGCCGTCCGTTTTTCCATGATTCTTTCTCCCATTCCCTTCTTTGGGACTTTTCATATTGTGCATTACAATTTTTGCCATTCTATGGTAAACTATATGTATTATAGTCCAGTTCTTTTCACGCGTCAATCCCCAATAGATAAGAAGGGAGAAAAATTAATATTCTTTATACTCACCATTTCAATCTGATGCTGTAAATTGTTATACGGTAAATTTATTGTAAATTTATGTGTTTATTCATTTGGTTCGTCACATTCTCCCTTGGTTTGTCGCTCAAAAAATGGTATATTATATGTGTGTTTGCCTTCATTCTCCCCCATTGATTCGAGAGCATAGCGAAAGCAAGCCGCGGTCTGACAGAAAGAGGTGTTCTGATATGGAAGAAAAAAAGGAATTCAAGCTGTTTCGCGAAAAGAGCCTGGAAGCGGTGGAATCCCCGGAAGCGCTGAACGACTATCTGCGCGTCACCTCGCCGGGCGTGTGGCTGGTGCTGTCGGCCGTCATCGTGCTGCTGATCGGTGCGGTGCTGTGGGGAATCTTCGGCCGCATCAACACCACGCTCCCCGTGGCCGTGTCGTCGGCGGAGGGCCAGTGCGTCTGCGTGGTGCCCTATGAGGCGCTGGAGCGGGTCATGGGCATCGACACGGTTTCCGTGGACGGCCAGGATTACGCGCTGCGGCACGACCAGGACATCCGCACCCTGATCGTATCGGAGGAAACCAGCCCCTACATTCGCGTGGCAAGCGGGCTGAGCATCGGCGACGTGGCCGTGGCCATTCCGGTTGACGCGCCCCTGGCCGACGGCATCTATACCGGCACCGTGATCACCGAGAGCCTGCAGCCGATTTCCCTGCTGCTGCAATAGGGAGGAACATAGGTATGAGCCCGTTTTCGCAAAAACCCCGGCCGCTGACGAAGGGCGTCGCCCGGGTGCCCGTGGTCATGCAGCTGGAAGCCCTGGAGTGCGGCGCTGCGTCGCTGACGATGATCATGCACTACTATCAGATGTGGATCCCGCTGGAGCAGGCGCGGGTGGACTGCGGTGTCTCCATGGACGGCTCCAGCGCCAAGAACATACTGATGGCCGCCCGCAGCTACGGCATGAAGGCCCAGGCCTGGCGGCTGGATCCGGAATCCCTGCTGGAGGAAGGTCCCTTCCCCTGCATCATCCACTGGGGCTTCAATCACTTCGTGGTGCTGTGCGGCTTCAAGGGCAAGCGGGCCGTGCTGAACGACCCCGCCCGGGGCCGCGTGACCATCGAATGGGAGGAGTTCGACCGCGAGTTCACCGGCGTCTGCCTGACGCTGGAGCCGGGCGAGGGCTTCAAGCCCTCCGGCAAGCGCAAGACGGTGTTCTCCTATGCCAAGGAGCGGCTGCGCGGCACCGGTGTCGCCGCGGCCTTCGTAGTGCTCACCACCACGATCAGCTCTCTCCTGGGCATCATCAGCCCGGTGTTCAGCCGCGTCTTCCTCGATCGGCTGCTGTCCGGCCGCAATCCGGAGTGGCTGGCGCCGTTCATGCTGGGCTTCTGCGCGCTGATACTCATCAACATCGTCGTCACATGGATCTCCGCCGTGTATTCCCTGCGCATTCAGGGCAAGATGGCGTCCGTTGGCAGCGCTTCTTATTTATGGAAGGTTCTGCGCCTGCCCATGCAATTCTTCAGCCAGCGCCTTTCCGCGGACATCGCGGATCGCCAGGCCACCAACGCCGCCATCGCGGGCACGCTGATCAACACCTTCGCGCCGCTGGTGCTGAACGCGGCCATGATGGTGTTCTATCTGGTGGTCATGATCCGCTACAACTGGATCCTGGCGCTGATCGGCGTCGGCGCCATCTTCCTGAACATGGCGGTGTCCGCGCTGATTTCCGCCCGGCGGGTGAACATCACCCGCGTGCAGCAGCGTGACAACGCGAAGCTGTCCTCCGCCACCATGTCGGGCATACGGATGATCGAGACCATCAAGTCCAGCGGCGCGGAAAACGGCTACTTCGGGCGCTGGGCCGGCTATCAGGCCAGCGTCAACACCCAGTCCGTGCGCTACACCCGGCTGAACCTGCTGCTGGGCGCCATCCCCTCCGCCATCACCGGCTTTGCCAACCTGGCGGTGCTGGGGCTGGGCGTGATGCTGGTGGTGCGCGGATCGTTCACCATCGGCATGGTCATGGCCTTTCAGGGCTTCCTGAGCGCCTTCATGTCCCCGGCCACCTCCCTCATCAACGCCGGTCAGTCGCTGCAGGAGATGATTACCCAGATGGAGCGAGTGGACGACGTGATGAGCTATCGGGAGGACGCCAGCTTCTCCCCCAGGCCCAAGAAGGCGGAATACGAGAAGCTCTCCGGCGCCATCGAGCTGAAAAACGTCACCTTCGGCTATTCCCGGCTGGGCAATCCCCAGATCACCGACTTCTCCATGACCGTCAAGCCCGGCCAGAAGATCGCCTTCGTGGGCAAGTCCGGCTGCGGCAAGTCCACGCTGGCCAAGCTGATTTCCGGCCTATACCAGCCCTGGAGCGGGTCCATCACCTTCGATGGCGTGCCGCTGAACGAGATCGACCGGGACGTATTCACCGGCTCCATGAGTGTCATCGATCAGGACATCACGCTGTTTGAGGACAGTATCTCCGACAACATCAAGATGTGGGACGACTCCATCGAGGACTTCGAGGTCATCCTGGCGGCCCGCGACGCGGACATCTACGACGACATCAACACCCGCGAGGGCGGCTTCTCTCACAAGCTGCTGGACGGCGGACGCGACCTGTCCGGCGGCCAGCGCCAGCGGCTGGAGATTGCCCGGGCCCTGGCTCAGGACCCCACCATCTGCATCATGGACGAAGCCACCTCCGCCCTGGACGCGCAGACGGAGCACGAGGTCATTCACTCCATCACCGAGCGGGGCATCACCTGCATCATCATCGCCCACCGCCTGTCCACCATTCGCGACTGCGACGAGATCATCGTGCTGGACAAGGGCCGCATCGTGGAGCGAGGCACCCACGACGAGCTGTTCGCACTGGGCGGCATCTATGCCGATCTGGTCTGCGGCGAGTAAAGGAGGGAGCAGTTCATGGGTTGGTTTGACGAGCAAATCGAATACCGCAAAAAGCGCGAGAGGGAGCTGCTCAGCGACTCCTTTGAAAACCTGGCCCGCTCCGTAACCGGGCGAAAGACCACCAGCGTGCTCATGGACGAGACCGACGTCAGCGACGCGGTGTCCGCGCTGCTCAAGCACCTGGGCATCAAGGAAAAAGAGGTGCCGGCAAAGATCAAGGGCCTGCGGGATCGGCTGGACTATCTCCTGTCCTCTACGGGCGTACTGTATCGCGAGGTCATCCTCACCAAGGGCTGGCACACCGACGCCATGGGCGCGATGATCGGCACGCTGAAAGAGGACGGCGCGGTGGTGGCCATCCTGCCGTCCGATCTGGGAAGCTATGAATACGTGGATCCCCACACCGGCAACAGAATCCGCGTCACCGCCGCCACGGAAAAGCTGATCGGCCCGGAAGCGCTTTGCTTCTATCGCCCGCTGCCCATGCGGACGCTGACCATTCGGGACCTGTTCCGCTACATGACGGACTGTCTGACCCCCCGGGACCTGGCGGGCTTCGGCCTGGCCGCCCTGGCCATCACGCTGGTGGGCCTTCTGATCCCCAAGCTGAACCAGATCCTCATGGGGCCGGTGCTGGCGCTGGGCAGTTACCAGCTGCTGTTCGCGGTGATGAGCTTCCTGTTCTTCGCCACCACGGGCAGCCTGCTGTTCTCCATCATCCGGTCCATGCTGCTGAACCGCATTCGCGTCAAGCTGTACCTGAACATGGGCGCGGCCACGATGATGCGCCTGCTGTCGCTGCCGGCCTCCTTCTTCAAGGAGTATTCCGCCGGCGAGCTGAACCAGTACATCAGCTACATGGATTCGCTGTGCGGCACGCTGGTGGACTCGCTGTTCTCCACGGGCGTCACGGGCGTGTTTTCCCTGGTGTACCTCACGCAGATCTTCGCCTTCGCCCCCAGCCTGGTCTGGCCCAGCCTCATCGTGACGCTGCTGACGCTGACGGTCAGCATGGTTTCCGCCGCGGTGCAGACCCGCGTGAGCAAGGAGCGGATGGTGTTCAGCGCCAAGGAGCGGGGCCTGGTATACTCCCTCATCACGGGCATTCAGAAAATTCGCCTGTCCGGCGCGGAGAACAGGGCCTTCGTGAAGTGGTCGAATCTGTTTTCCAAGGGCGCGGAGCTGGCCTACAACCCGCCCCCCATCATCCGCCTGAGCGTCGTCATCACCACGGCGATTTCCCTCACCGGCACGGCGCTGATGTATTTCATCTCCGTCCGAAGCGGCGTCAGCGTGGCCAATTACTACGCCTTCAACGCGGCCTATGCCTACATCTCCACGGCGTTTACCTCGCTGGCTTCGGTGGCCCTGTCCGCCGCGGCTATCAAGCCCAGCCTGGACCTGATCCGGCCCCTTCTGGAGGCCCAGCCGGAGGTCGTGGAGGGCGGCGAAACCGTGACCCGGCTTTCCGGCAGCATCGAGCTGTCCCACGTCACCTTCAGCTACGACCCGCAGGGCAAGCCCATCTTTGAAGACCTGAACCTGCAGATCCCCGCGCGCCAGTATGTGGCCATCGTCGGCCGCAGCGGCTGCGGCAAGTCCACGCTGATGCGCCTCATGCTGGGCTTCGAGAAGCCCCAGCGCGGCGCGATCTACTACGACCGCAAAGACCTGCAGCGGCTGGACGCCCGCTCCGTGCGCCGCCAGATCGGCACGGTGATGCAGGACGGCAAGCTGTTCTCCGGCAGCATCTTCGAGAACATCGTCATCTCCGCGCCCACGCTGAAGCTGCAGGAGGCCTGGGAGGCGGCGGAGATCGCCGGCATCGCCGACGACATCCGCGACATGCCCATGGGCATGCACACCATGCTGCAGGAGGGCGGCGGCAGCATCTCCGGCGGCCAGCGCCAGCGGCTGATGATCGCCCGGGCCATCGCGCCGAAGCCCCGCATCCTGATGTTTGACGAAGCCACCTCGGCGCTGGACAACCTGACTCAGAAGAAGGTTTCCGAGGCGCTGGACGCCATGAAGTGCACCCGCATCGTCATCGCCCACCGCCTGTCCACCATCCGCCACTGCGACCGCATCCTGGTGATCGACGGCGGCAAAATCGCCGAAGACGGCACCTACGATGAGCTGATGGCCCGCAACGGCATCTTCGCCGAGCTGGTGGCCCGGCAGCAGCTGGACCGGAGCGGCGAGAACAACGCGTGACAAAGACAAAGGGGGGTCGCCCGAAACAGGCGAACCCCTTTCTTCATACATCAAGTCGTCCACCCACTGGAACACGTCGGTCATCTCGCCGCGGCAGGCCTTTCTGAGGCCAGTTCAGCTTTTCCAGAACCTCTTTCTCCTTGTGCGCCTCCTGATCGATGTTCAAGACGCTCATAGCAAATCCTTCCGGTATCCGATCTGATGATACCCCTCGACCTCGAAGAAATCCTCAAAGACGACGAACTTCCGGTATCCGTTCTTTTCATAGAAGAGCGGATTGACGAAGCCGCTCGTCCAGAGATAGACGTGTCTCAGGCCTTCTTCTCGAGCGGTAGCCTCCATTCTGTTCAAAAGCGCGGTGCCTGTTCCCTGCCGACGGCGGCTTTCCTCCACCCATAAATCCGTGAGGTAGAGCCACAGGTGCTCTTTGAGCCCGGATGCGTACCCGATCAGCTTTCCATTTTCCTCAGCAACAAATGAATAGCGTTTCCCGTCGTAACGCGGCACACCATCCCTTGCCAGAATCTGATCGAAATCACGAAGAATACGGCTTCGCTCCTCCGATGAAGTCTCCCGTTTAATGATTTCCATTTCGCGTCCTCCTGTGATCCTGCAAAAGGTTATAAAAAGAAATTCCCAAATATAAACCTAATTTCGGTTGTTTTATGGTTTCGCCAGTATAGGCGGACATAGAAAAGAGGCTGCTGTAGTTTTTTGTGCTTCTGCAACAACCTCTTTGGCGGTTTAAGCTATATTATCGATTGCTTTTTGAAGCAATGACAGGGTCACCGATTTATCAGATCCATACACACTTTCAAATTCCGCTCTTGATTTCAGGGCATTATGGATCGACAAATATGGTTCTTTCTCGATGTCTACACCCAGTGTTTCGAAAAGTCTTAGCATCTCTATAGAGTTTTCTTTTTGTACAAGAACGCCATAGATATCCTCTGCATTCATTGCATTATTTGGTTTCACATAGAGTACCACATTGAGGCTGTTTCCTTCGCGATTGACTTTAAACACGTGATCTGGTTCTGATGAATCATTGTTTCTATATTCGATTACGGCATGGAAGCCTGCGACATCCATCTCTTTCAAAGCTGCTTCTTGCGCCATTCCTATGACTAACGGCATTTCATATCTGATTCTCAGAATGACGGTCATGCTATCGTCCGCTTTTCTGATACATTCGATAACTTTCCCCCTTGTGTGTGCAGGAATCTCTGGTTCGAATTCGACATTGAAACCTGCCTCATTCAGAATTTGAAGCGCCTCCTCCCGGCTCTTTCCAGTGATCCCGGTTGGAAGGGGGTTGCTGGTGTTAATCAAGATGTCCTGAACAACCTTATGAGCTGTCTGTGTTATGATTTGAGTCAAATCATTCTTCAGTTTTGTCTCAAATCTGTCAAGAAGTGTCTCCAATTGATCATTATGTGAGCGCATATAAGGAAGGTAAATACTTATGGAATTGAGGTCACCCTCTACAAGATTAACGGATCCTGAATCGTAAAAAACTAAAACACTGTAACTCGTACTATTATAAGTAATACCACTACTGCCATGAGTATTTTCTGCAGTACGGATTCCTACGATTTCGGCTTGTGTTATGGTAGCCAACACGTATCACCTCACAGATAAAGTAAACGAGCCGAACCTTTCGGTTCGGCTCTCTGGTGGTCGCAACAGGACTCGAACCTGTGACCCCATCGATGTGAACGATGTGCTCTACCAACTGAGCCATGCGACCGTATCTCGTTTCAACAGGGAATATAATACCACATCGCCGAACTCCTGTCAAGGGGGAATTTTCAAAAAACGCGAAATTAACGGGGAATCGACTCTTGCCCTCCCCCGTTGCCCCGATTCCCGCCCATGTGCTATAATATCTCCGAAGTCATGAACAGGACAGGAGGCCGTCTCATTGGGCAATCTCTTTATCAGCGAACTGCTCTCTCCTGAGGACATGCGGCAGGTCTGCGCCCAGACCGGCGCGGGCGTTGAATTGATCCAATTCTCCATGGCCGACAATCTGGACGACCTGGATGGCGCCATCCGCTCGGTCAGGCAGGCGCTTGCTTCATATGACACAGCGCCCGAGTTGACCGTTCACGGGCCGTTTCTCGATCTCAATCCCGCCACATGGGATTCATGCGTCCTCCAGGCGACACGCCTGCGCTTTTCCCAGGCCTACGACGCCGCGCGGGCCGTGGGCGCGAAGAAGGTCGTCTTCCACACGGGCTTCTATCCCCACGCCAATTTCCTCCAGGGCTGGCCGGAGCGTGCCGCCGACTTCTTTGATCGCCTCTACGAGATCGCGAAGGACATGATCCGCCGCGGCGTGGCCTA
>CADARO010000109.1 GCA_902790345.1 uncultured Eubacteriales bacterium
GTCCAGAGAGCCGAAGCCCTCGTCCACGAACAGGGTGTCGACAGACACGCCGCCCGCCTCCTCGGAGATGGTTTCGGACAGCCCCAGCGCCAGCGCCAGGGAGGCCAGGAACGCCTCGCCGCCGGACAGGGAGGCCACGGGCCGCTCCCGGCCGGAGTGATAGTCCATCACGTTCAGCTCCAGCGCGCCGTCCATGAGCCCCTTGAGCAGCTCCCGACGCCGCAGCTCAAACCGGCCGTCGGTCATCTGGGTGAATCGGGCGTTGGCGTGGCGAAGCACCTGCTCCAGATACCCCCGCTGCACGTACTGCTCGAAGGACACCCGGTATTTGCCGATCATCCGGCCGTCGCAGAGCTGGCTCAGCCGATTCAGCCGCGCCAGCTTTCGGCCCGCCGCCTCGTGGCGCGCGGTGAGGCCTTCCAGCTTGTTCACCAGCCCCTCGTTCAGGCGGACGCGGCCCTCCAGCCCGGACAGCTCGGCGCGGCAGGCTTCCAGCGCCTGCTTTTCCGCGCCGGCCTGGTCGTCGGGAACGGCTTGAGGCCGGGCGGTCTCCCGCGTCAGGCGGTCGACGTCGGCCCGGGCGGTGGCCACGGCCCGGTCGTAGTCGGCCAGGGTGCGCTCGATGGCGGCGCGCACGTCGTCGTCCAGCTTCGCGGCCAGATAGGCGGCCTCGCTGGCAAAGCCCTGATCAGTGATGGCCTGGGCGCGGCGCTTTTCGGCGGCGCCGAGGGCGGCTTCCGCCTGCTTTTGCTGCTCGTCCAGCGCGGTGGTGAGGCCCTCCAGCTCGCTGAGCCGCTTCTGAGCGGCCTGGCGCAGGGCCTCCGCGCCGTCAATGGCCTGCTGCAGCCGGGCGGCCGTCCGCTCGCACTCTGCCAGCTGGGCGCGGGCGCTGGCCGGGTCCGCGCCGGCCTCCTTCAGGGAATCCGCAAGCGACTGGGCCGCCGCGCTCCGCTGGGCCAGAACCTCGGCGGTCTGCCGCATGGCCTCGCTGCCCTTTTCCCGCAGCGCTTCGTTCTTTTCCAGGGCCTGCGTCTGCTCGTTCAGCTTCAGCCGGAGCAGGGCGCGCTCCGCCGCCAAATGGGTCAGATGGTCGATTTCCTGCTCCAGAGAGGCGATTTCCTGCCGCAGCGCCCGGCCGGCCTCGTTGATGGCGGCTGCTTCCGCGGCGACGCCCAGGGATTGGGCGGCGTCTGTCAGCTGCTTGCGGGCGGCGCTCTGCCGGGCCAGCGCTTCCGCCGCTAGCTCCCGGATCTTGCCGGTTTCCGCCTGACAGGCCTTGACCAGCTGCTCCAGCTGCCTGAGCTCCTCCTCGGAGGGAATGTCCCGGCTCAGCGGCGCGGGCCGGGGATGGCTGGTGGCGCCGCACACGGGGCAGGGCGTCTCCGGCTTCAGCGTTTGCGCCAGAAGCCCTGCCTGGCCCAGCAGATACCGGGTGTTGGCGTCGGCCTGGGCGGCCTCGGCCCGCTGCTTCCGGTCGGCGGCGGCCTGCTGGCTGGCGGCCAGCCGGGCCACCTCGGCGGTGCGCCGGGCGGTCTCCTCATAGGAGGCGGCCATGTCCCGCAGGGCGGTGAGCCGGTTCAGACATTCGCCCCGGCGAAGCTGGGCCTGAGCGCGGCGGGCCTCGTCCCGCTCGCCCTGCTCCAGGTCGCCGCGCATGCGGGCGACGAGGGCGCGGCGGCCTGCGATGTCCTCGGAGAGGGCCTGCAGGGCGGCGCTTTGCCGGGCGTGGAGCGCCTGGGCTTCCCGGGCCTGCTGGGTGAGCAACGCCAGCTCGTCAAACCGGGGCAGGAACTGGCGCAAGGTCTGGGCCCGCAGGGCGAGGGCGTTCAGCTTCTCCCGCTGGCCGGGCAGGGCGGCGACGGCCTCGTCGGCCCGCTGACGGTCGGCCTGGGCGGCGGCGCGTCCCTGCTCCAGTGCCTGCCGACGGGAGCGGGCTTCCTCCGCGCGGCGGCGGGCGGTGTCCAGTAGGGCGTCCTCCGGGGCCAGGCGCTGGGCATTGGCGGCGGCGGCCAGGGCGGCGCGCCGGGCAGCCATGTCGCCGGAAGCCTCGTTCAGCGCCGATTCACGCCGCCTGGCTTCCTCCAGCTGGCTCAGCAGCTTTTTCACCCGCTCCCCCTCGGCCTGCCGCTTCACGGCCTCGGCGTAGGCGGCCTCCCGCTCGGCAAGGCGGGCCTTCGCGCCTTTCAGGGCGGCGCGGTCCTTTTCCAGCGCTTCCCGGGCCTGGGCGATGAGGGGAACGGCCTGAGCGGCGGACTGAATCTGGGGCGCTTCTCCCTCGGGGAACTGGATGGAGCCCAGGGCGAACAGGATCTCCTGGGCCAGGGCGTCGGTCTCGGCGGTCTGCGCCTCCACCCGCTCCTTCAGGATTTTGCCCGCCCGCTCGCACACCCAGGTGTCGAACAGGCGGCGGAAGATGGCTTCCCGGTCCCGGCTGCGGGCCAGCAGCAGGTTCAGAAATTCCCCCTGGGCCAGCAGCGACACCTGCTTGAACTGGGCGTAGTCCAGCCGCAGCAGGGCGAAGATCTCCCGCTTCACGTCGGCGTCGTTTTCAATGACCCGTCCGTCGGGCAGGGTGAGGCACACGGCGGCGGGCTGGGTCACGGTGCCCTCGCCCCGCAGGGCGGCCCGCTCGTAGCTGGGGGAGCGGGTGATCTCGTATTCCTTGCCAGCATGCTCGAAGCGCAGCCGCACGAAGGTGGGATCGCCGGGGGCGGCGTAGTCGCTGCGCATGCCGGAGCCGCTGCGGCGGTCGTTGGTCACGCGGCCGTACAGCGCGTAGACGATGGCGTCGAACAGGGTGGTCTTGCCCGCGCCGGTGTCGCCGGTGATCAGGAACACCCCGGATTCCCCCAGGGCGGCGAAGTCGATGGTGGTCTCGCGGGCGTAGGGGCCGAACATGGACAGGGTCAGGGCAATGGGTCTCATGCGTCCTCCTCCCGCGCGGCTTCTGAAAGCACGTCGCGCATGTCGTTCTGTTCTTCCTCGGTGAGCTCCTGGCCGGTGATTTCCGAGGTGAAGCGGCTGAACACGGTCATGGGGTCACGCCGGTCCTCCCGCCGGGCGATGAGCTCGCCGCCGGGCATGGCCAGCATCATGTCCCGCTCCCGGCGCACGTTCACCGTGCGGGGATAGCGGGCGCGCAGCCGCTGCATGGCGTCGTAGACCGGCTCCTCGTCGGTGAGGGACACCTCCAGGAAATCGCCGTCGTTGTCGGCGGGCGGGGCCGCCAGGATGTCCGCCAGCCTGCCGCGCACCGCCCGCAGCTCGATGGAGGGGTGCAGCGGCTCCTGCTTCACCGACACCACGCCCTTTTCCAGCAGGTCCACCACGGTGAAGCTCTTGGCCGCGCCGGATTCGCCCAAGGCGTATTTGAGGGGCGCGCCGGCGTAGCGCACGGTCTCCGCGCCCACCCGCTGGGCCTGATGCAGGTGCCCCAGGGCCACGTAGTCGAAGGGGGCGAAGTGGGCCGCGCTCACCAGCTCCGTGCCGCCGGCGAACAGCATCTCGGAATCGGAGCGGATGGGCATCTGGCCCGCGGCGCACACGAACTGATGTCCCACCAGCACGTTGCGCTGGGTGGGGTCCACGGGCATATGGGACACGGCCACCCGCACGGCGTCGTCATAGCCGGCCACGGTCTCCTCCTGGGCCTGGGCGCGGATGTGGCCCGGCCGGAAGAAGGGCAGCAGGAAGAAGTTGACCGGGCCGAATTCGGCCGTCAGGGTGACGGGCGGCTGACCCAGGCGGTAGTCCCCCGCGATGTGGATGCCCGCCTGGCCCAGGATGTCGCTGAGGAAGGTGAGCCGGTCGGCGGAGTCGTGGTTGCCCGGGATGATGAGCACCGGGATATTCAGCCGGGCGAGGGCGGAGAGGAACCCGCTGAGCAGGTTCACCGCCTGCACGGCGGGGGTGGAGCGGTCGTAGACGTCGCCCGCGATGACCACGGCGTCCGCCTTGGCGCGGATGGCGTAGTTCACGATTTCGGTGAGGATCTCCTGCTGGAGGTCGATCAGGCTGAACTCGGCCAGCGAACGGCCCAGATGCAGGTCGGCGAGATGGATCAGGCGCATGATTCTGTCTCCATTCCATGATCTTTTTCGATATGAGAGTATTATACACCCGGGCCCGGTGTGTGTAAATCGCCCCGAGGCGAAAGATTAACCGCGTCATGAAGGAAAAGACGCGCGCCGCGGCGTATAATAGACACAATACGGCGCGGCGCGGGAGAAGGACTCTGTCAGGCGCGGTTCAGCGCCTCCACCAGATCGGGAATCTCCGCCACGGTGTCCACCTGCAGGTCACATTCCGGGATCTCCGGGAACTGCCAGGGCGTGATGGTGCGCACCCACACGGGCACATAGCCCGCCCGGCGGGAGGCGTCCACGTCGTTGACCGGATTGTCGCCGGCGTAGATGAGCTCGCTCGGCTGGCAGCGGAGCAGCTCCGCCATCTGCAGAAAGATGGCGCTGTGGGGCTTGGCGGTGCTCGGGTCGGAGCCGATGAGGATGCTGTCGAATTCGTCCTCGTAATGAAGCGCGGCGATCTTCTTCTGCTGATAGAAGGGATTGCCGTTGGTGATGAGGCCCAGGCGCAGATTCATGCCCCGCAGGCGGTCGAGCATGGGCTTTGTGAAGGGGAAGGGCACCATGTGGTCGATGTAATGGCACTGGAAGAAGTCCATCACGTCGTGATCGGTGAAGCCGGATTCCCGCAGCACCCCCAGCCGGCGCAGCTCCGCCACGATGGCGGACCAGCCGCCGTAGATGGCCCGGTGCTCCGCCTGGATCATCAGCTCCCGGGCGGCTTCCCGGGAAACGCCGGGCATGAAGCGCTCCGGAAAGCAGCGGTAAAAGGTGTCCATGGCGGCGCGGCTGCAGCCGTCGCGGTCGTAAAGCATGTGGTCGAGGTCAAAGACGACGCCCTTTATCATGTGAGATTCCTCCAGTCGCCGGTGAAATGTCACCTCAATTATAGCACAAAAGCCCCCGCCTGAAAAGACGGCCGGGGCGTCGCACGAAAGGATGGACGGTATGAACAATCTTCTGGTCACGAGCAACATCGTCTTCCCCATTTTCCTGGTCATGCTGATCGGCTTTTTGGCGCGGCATTTCGGACTGATGAGCGAGGAGACGGTGAAGGGCTGCAACAAGCTGGTGTTCCGCATCTTCCTGCCGGTGTCGCTGTGCCGCAGCATCATGCGGGTGGATTCCAGCCTGGCCATGTCCGGCGTGCTGCCGCTGTTCTCCTCCCTGGGCACGCTGGCGGTGTTCGCGGTGTGCATGCTGGTCATTCCGCGCATCGAGCCTCAGAACAGCCGGCGGGGCGTGATGATCCAGGGCATCTTCCGCAGCAACTACGCCATCTTCGGCGTGCCGCTGGCGCAGGCGCTGTTTCCCCAGGGGGACGGCGGCGTGTCGGCCATGATGGTGGTGGCGGTGATCCCGGTGTTCAACGTGCTGGCCGTGGTTACGCTGGAGATCTTCCGGGGCGGCAGGTTCGACCTGAAGCGGATCCTCATCGGCGTGCTGAAAAACCCCCTCATCTGGGGCTGCCTGATCGGCTACATCGTGATGAAGACCGGGCTGAAGCTGCCCTCGGTGATCAGCTCCACGGTGGACAGCCTGGCCAGTCTGGCCTCGCCTCTGGCGCTGTTCACGCTGGGCGCGTCGCTGAAGCCGGGCAAGATGGCCGGCAACGTGAAGGCGCTGCTGGTGAGCGTGGGGGCGAAGCTGGTGATCGTGCCGGCGGTGATGCTGGTCATCGCCTACGCCATGGGCCTGCGAGGCCCGGAATTCGCCACGCTGATGATCGTGTTTGGCTCGCCCACGGCGGTGAGCTCCTTCACCATGGCGGAGCAGATGGGCGGCGATCCCGATCTGGCGGCGCAGCAGGTGGTTCTGACCACGGTGTTCTCCGCGGTGACCATCTTCCTGATGATCTTCCTGTTCAAAACCTGGGGAATCTTTTGAGAATTGGGAATGGGGAAAGAAATTTTTGGGTGAGAAAGGACAAGAGACATGCTTGAAATTGAGCATCTGACGAAGAAGTACGGCGCGAAAGCGGCCGTGAACGATCTGACGTTGTCGCTGGGGGCGGGGCGGCTGGCGGCGCTGCTGGGGCCCAACGGCTCGGGCAAGACCACCCTCATGAAGATGATCGCCGGGCTGGCCACGCCCACTGCCGGCTCCATTCGGGTGGACGGGGAGCCCGTCGGCAGGAGCACCAAGGCCCACGTGGCCTACATGCCCACAGAGGGATACTTCTACAACTACATGACCGCCCTGGACGCGGGCAGGTATTACCGGGATTTCTTCCGGGATTTCAACATGGACAGCTACCTGGCCGCGCTGGAGAGGGAGAGCCTGAACCCCAAGGACAAGATCCGCACCATGTCCTCCGGCATGGTGGCAAAGGTGAAGCTGGCGCTGACCTTCGCCCGGGGCAGTAAGCTGGTGATGCTGGACGAGCCCCTGAACGGCATCGACATCGTGGCCCGGGAGCGCACCCTGGAGGCCATTCAGCAGAACCGGGGCGAGGGCCGCACCATGATCGTCTCCAGCCACCTGGTGGACGAATTGGAGACCATGATCGACGACGCCATCTTCATCAAGGACGGCGCGCTGGTGCTGGCGGGCGAGGCGAAGGCGCTGCGCGAGAAGCACGGCATGAGCATCGTGGACATGTACATGAAGATCTACGGAGAGGGGGCGACGCTCGATGCTTAGGCTCATCAAATACGAGCTGCGCAAGAACCGGGCGCTGCTCCTGACCATACTGGGCGTCATCGTGGCGCTGGAGGCCTATTTCCTGGTGAGCGCCCATCTGGCGGAGAAATATCAGATCACCAGCTCCCTGTCCAGCGCGGCGCAGAGGGCGGAGGTCAACCTGGTTGTGTCCATGAGCCTGCTGGCCTTCGCCAGCTTCGGCACGGCCATGGCGGTGTTCATCATGGGCGTGGCGGGCTATTCCCGGGAGCTGAACCAGAAGACCAGCTACCTCATCTTCATGACCCCCAACAGCACCATGGCCATCGTGGGCTCCAAGCTGCTGTTCACCCTGTTCACCGGCGTGGCCTTCGCGGCGCTGCTGGCGGCCCTGGCCTTCGCCGATTTCAACGTGATGGCCAGTGTGGTCAGCCCGGAATGGCGCGGCTACTACAACCTGTTGGACGCCTTCATGACAAACAACAACCTGAGCCTCACCGGGGCGCTTTTGACCATCGCGTTCTATGTGAGCGTGGTGTTCCTGAGCATCATCGCCACCGTGAGCGTGGCCTATTTCGCCATCACCCTGAGCGCCACCTTCATGCGCGGCAAAAAGGGCCACGCGCTGGTGAGCGTGCTGTTGTTCCTGGTCATCTCCTGGGGCATCTCCCGCCTGACCAGCCTCATGATTCCGGACGACGTGTACAGGATCATGGGCAACGCCAGCGACATGACCCGGATCATCGCGCCCCAGGCGCTGCTGGACGCGGGCGTGCTGGCGCTGTCCCTGGTGAGCTGCGCCTGGATGCTGAAAAAGCGGGTTGACCTGTGATTCGGCAGGGTTTAACTTGACAGAGAGGCGCGTTTCTGCTATACTGATAAAAACCTGAACGATGGCCCTTTTGGGCGTCCGATAGAATGGAGAGATTGCAATGAAGAGAATCGTGACCATCAACACCCGCGACCTGAACAAGAGCGCTGTGACCGGCGGCTGCGGCGAGTGCCAGACCTCCTGCCAGTCTGCCTGCAAGACCTCCTGCGGCGTCGCCAATCAGAAGTGCGAGAACAAGAACAAGTAATCCACACGGGCAAAAGCGAAAATGCCGCCGCAAAAGGCGGCATTTTTGATGCATGAAGGGACGGGCATATGGTTCATCAGTACAAGCTCAACGGCTACAACATCGTGCTGGACACCGCCTCCGGCTCCGTTCACGCGGTGGACGAGGCGGCCTACGACGTGATCGCCCTGTACAAGGAGAAGACGGAGGACGAGATCGTCGCCCAGGTATCTGAAAAGCACGGCATTTCAGCGGACGAGGTGCGGGAATGCCTCGGCGACGTGCGCGCGCTGGAGAAGGAGGGCAAGCTG
>CADARO010000110.1:0-2634 GCA_902790345.1 uncultured Eubacteriales bacterium
CGAACAGCAGCATGGTCACCAGCAGCGGCAGCCATTCCAGCCACCAGGGGGCCGTGGCCGGGGGCTTCACGGTGATGGTGAATTCGTAATCCGTCACCTTCACCTGATCCGGGTCCTTATTCAGGCGCTCGCCGTAGATGGCGTTCACGTCGGAATAGAACTGGGCGACGCTGGGCAGCAGCGAGGTCACGTTGTATCGGGTACCGAACTCCTTGGCGGTGATGCCGCTGTCGGTGGTGGCGCCGATCATGGTGTTGCCGCTGGTCATGACATAGGCCAGCTTGTCCTCCTCGATCAGCTCCAGCACCTCGGAGTAATTCAGCTCCTTGACGATATCCCGCTGGGGGGAGCCGATGGCCTGAACGACCACCAGAATCACGACCACCAGCAGCACATACGTCAGGGCGTGTATGATCTTTCTGAATTTGGGTTGATTCAAAACGAGCCTCCCTCGCCTTCCGGTCTGTATTTTCGCAATGATAAATCCGCCCGATTATTATATCACGGCGTCGTCATTGTTTCAAACCCATGCGTCAGGCTTTTGTGTAAACTTCCGGTTTTAATACGCCAATATCCGGCATGTTGCGATACTTTTCGTCGTAGTCCAGCCCGTAGCCCACAACGAATTCGTTGGGGATCGAGAAGCCGCAGTAGTCCACGGTGATGTTGGATTTGGGGCTGCGGCGCACGGGCTTGTCCAGCAGGGTGCAGATCTTCAGCGTCTTCGCGCCGCGGGTGATGAGATTCGCCTTCAGGAAGGTCAGCGTGAGGCCGCTGTCGATGATGTCCTCCACGATCACCACGTGCTTGCCGGTGATGGAGTCGTCCAGGTCCTTCACGAAGCGCACGTTGCCGCTGGACTCCGTGCCGCCGCCGTAGCTCTTCACGATCATGAAATCCAGCCGGCAGTCGTGGTCGATCTGGCGCATCAGGTCGCTGAAAAACACCACGGAGCCCTTCAGGATGCACACCAGCACGATGGGCTCCGGCGCGTCCTTGTATTCCTCGGTAATGGCCTGTCCCAGCTCCGCCACCCGCGCCTTGATCTGGTCGGCGGTGATCAGAATCTTCTCCAAATCCCCGTACAGCTTCATGAATCTTCCCCCCAGCTTCTTTTGTACTCCATGGCCTCCAGCCGGACCCCTCTCGATCCCGGCCTGAGCCGCGCTTCCTCCGATATGCCAACGCCGGCCACCCACAGGATCTCGCTTCCCCGGGCCACCAGCAGCGCCGCCGCCCGCAGCGGGCGGTCCACGCGATGATTGATGAAATAGTCGCTCAGCTTCTGCCTTCCGTGAAGCCCCAACGGCCGGATGAAATCCCCCGGCCGGCGGGTCCTCAGCACCGCGCCCGTCAGGCTGTCCCCGTCCAGCACCTGCCCATAGGGATCGGCGCTGGGCACGGCCTCCGCCTCAAAGGCGCTCACCTCGCCCACCCCGGGCAGCACGGCCTTCCCCCCGATGACCAGCGGCGCTTCCATGGCCGGAAGCTCCCGCTGGATGAAATAGAGGTGCCGCCCCGTCCGCTCGGCCCGCAGGCCGCCGGGCAGCACCGCCGCGCCTCTTTCGGCGCGCCACAGCGCTTCCGCCTCCAGGCAGGCCGCCGCGTCCAGCCCGGTGAGCCGGTGAACGGCCCGCCGCAGGATGGCGGTGGGCGCCTCCGGGTCGCAGAACACCCGGCTGCCGAAGGGCAGAAGCTCCGCGTTTTCCCGCAGGAAGGCCCGGGTCATCCCGTCCATGTAGTCGTCCTCGGCCTGAGCCAGCGCGGCGAAGCGTCCCAGCGCCGGAACCGCGCCGGGATAGGCGTCCTCCAGCTGGGGCATGGCCCGCAGCCGGATGAGGTTGCGCGGGTTGTCCGCCCGGGCGTTGGTCTCGTCCTCCCGCCAGGCGACGCCGCGTTCCTTAAGAAACGCCGTGAGCTCGGCCTTGCGCAGGCCCAGCAGCGGCCGCCACAGGTCGCCCTCGCGCTCCCGCATGCCGCCCGCGCCCCGCAGGCCCGCGCCCCGGGCCAGGTGCATGAGCACGGTCTCGGCCTGGTCGTCCAGGTGGTGGGCCAGCGCGATCACGTCCGCGCCGGCGTCCCGCTTGGCCTGCCGGAGGAAGGCGTAGCGCGCGTCCCGCGCCGCCTGCTCCAGCCCCACGCCCCGCGCCTTCGCCAGCGCGGGCACGTCGGAGCGGCCCTCGATCAGCGGCACGCCCAACTCCTCGCACAGCCCGCGCACAAAGGCCGCGTCCGCCCGGGAGGTCTCCCCCCGGATGCCGTGCTCGAAATGGGCGGCCGTCAGGGCAATGCCGCCCCGCTCCGCCAGATCCCGCAGCAGCAGAATAAGCGCCACGGAATCCGCGCCGCCGGACACAGCCGCCAGCACATGGGGCTTTTTTTCCGGCCCGTTCCAATCCAGTTTAATCATTCTACCCTCTTTATTTTAAGCCCGCAAGTATTTCTCAATGAATTTGCAATTTGTTAATCCTGGGTCTCTCCGCCCTCACTGGAAGCACCAGTCCATGAGCACCCGGTGAAGCCCGTCGCCCAGGCCCCGCAGCGGCGCGTCCTCCGCCGCCACCACCGGGATCTGCGCCACCGTCTCCCCATCCCGCAGCACATTGACCCAGCCCACCGCATCTCCCGCCGTCA
>CADARO010000110.1:2645-10717 GCA_902790345.1 uncultured Eubacteriales bacterium
AGGTCGGCCTCCAGTGACACAGCCGCCTCCCCGCCCTTTTTCACCAGAAGGGTGAGGCCGTCGCCCAGCGCCAGGGCCACGCCGTCCTTCTGGGAGCCGGTCACGGGCATGCGGCCCCGCACCCGGGCGCCCTGCTCCGCCACCGGATAGAGCCGGTAATTGGCGAAGCCGTAATCCAGCATGGCTGAGGCGATCCTGAAGCGCTCCTTGCCGCTGGGCGCGCCCAGCACCACGGCGATGAGCCGCATGCCGCCCCGTTTGGCGGAGGCCGCCATGCAGTAGCCCGCCTCGGCGGTGGAGCCGGTCTTCAGGCCGTCGCAGCCGTCGTACTGGCGGATGAGCTTGTTGGTGTTGGTGAGGGTGGTCACCCGGCCGCTCTCGTGGGTGAAATCCTCCAGCCACAGGGTGGAGTAGTCGTAGTAGAGCTCATGCTTCGACAATTCCACCGCCATGGCCGCCACGTCGTGGGCGGTGGTGTGCTGGCCGGCGGCGGGCAGGCCGGTGCAGTTCACGAACACCGTGTCCGCCATGCCCAGCTCGGCGGCGCGGCGGTTCATCCGATCCACGAACAGGGGCACGGAGCCGGCAATGTGCTCCGCCAGGGCCACGGCCGCGTCGTTGGCGCTGCCCACGATCACGCTCTTCAGCAGCTCCCCCGCCGGCTGCGTCTCTCCCGCGTCCAGCAGCACCTGGGAGCCGCCCATGCCCGCCGCGTTGGCGCTGATCTGAACGGGATCGGTCAAGTCGATGTCGCCCCGCTCCACCGCCTCGCAGGTCAGCAGGATGGTCATGATCTTCGTGACGCTGGCCACCGTCCGCTTCTCCCCCGCGTTCAGGGCGAACACGATCTGGCCGCTGTCCGGCTCCACCAGCAGCGCCGCCGCGCAGTCGTATTTCTCCGGGGCGCCGCCCTCCAGGGGCGCGGCCGAGAGCGCCTTCGCCCCGCCGGGCAGAGTCAGCAGCGCCGCGATCAGGCACGCAGCCAGGCGTTTTCTCATAAAAAATCCCTCCCACCGGTCATCTTTTTTATTAGAATATCCGACGGGAGGAAGCAATATGCTTGGCCGCGGCTCCGGGAGAGCCGTCAGTCTTCTTCGATGATATCGGGGTAGAACGAGGTGCCGGCCAGGCTGTTCTCGATGCCCAGGGCGTCCAGCGCGGTCTTGCCCGCGTCGGCGAAGGTGGCGCGGGTGCCCAGGTTCACGCCCTCCTTCAGCCCCAGCCCCCACACCAGCAGGGGCACGTATTCCCGGGTGTGGTCGGTGGTGGGGAAGGCCGGGTCGCAGCCGTGGTCGGCCACGATCATCAGCAGGTCGTCCTCGCCCAGCAGGCGGATGATCTCCGGCAGGCGGCTGTCGAACTCCTCCAGCGCCGCCGCGTAGCCCGGCACGTCGTTGCGATGGCCGTACTTGGAGTCGGTGTCCACCAGGTTGACGAACATCAGGCCCTGCCAGTTGTCCTTCTTCAGGAAGGCGACGGTGGAGTCGATGCAGGCCGGGTTGCCCGCCGCGTGGTCGGAGCGGGTCAGGCCGCGATGGTTGAAGATGTCCTCGATCTTGCCCACGCCGATGACGTCCTTGCCCGCCGCCTTCACCACGTCCAGCATGGTGTCGCCCAGGGGATCCACGGAGAAGTCCCTGCGGTTGTCGGTGCGCACGAAGGAACCCGGCTGGCCCACGAAGGGACGGGCGATCACCCGGCCCACGGCGTGCTCGCCGGTGAGGATGCGGCGGGCCCGGCGGCAGATGTCCCACAGGGTGAGCACCGGCACCACGCCCTCGTGGGCGGCGATCTGGAACACGCTGTCCGCCGAGGTGTACACGATGAGGCTGCCCGTGCGCAGGTGCTCCGGGCCCAGCTCCTCGATGATGGCGGTGCCGGAGGCGGGTTTGTTGCCGATGACCGTCATGCCGGTCTCCGCCTCGAAGGCGTCGATGATCTCCTTGGGGAAGCCGTTCGGATAGGTGGGAAAGGGCTTTTTCAGCTGGAGGCCCGCCAGCTCCCAGTGGCCGGTGGTGGTGTCCTTGCCGGGGGCCACCTCGGCCATCTTGCCGTAGCAGCCGATGGGCTCCTCGTCGGAATACTCGCTCCAGCCCCGGATGTTGCCCAGACCCAGGGCGCTCATATTCGGCAGGTCAGGGTGCCGCTGCGCCAGCACATGGCCCAAGGTGTCGGCGCCCACGTCGCCGTATTTGCCGGCGTCGGGCAGCTCGCCGATGCCGCAGCCGTCCAGCACGATCATCACAACCCGTTTCATCTTCTTCATAGGTTTGCCTCCAGTCTCAGCGCTTCTGTAACCCGCGCTATGAATTCGCCGTTGGTGGGTTTGCCCCGCTTTTCGTCGACCGTGTTGCCGAACAGCGCGTACTGCCGCTCCATGTCGCCCCGGAGCCAGGCCGATTCGATGGTGTGGCGGATGAGCCGCTCCACCGCTGCCGCGCTGGCGCCGAACCGACGCCCCACGGCGGGATACACCGCCCGGGACAGGGCGTAGAAGCAGCGCTCATCCCGGGCGCACAGGCCGATGGCCGCCGCCAGGTAGCGCCAGCCCGCCGTGCCCTCGCCGATGCTCAGGCTCCTCAGCATGGCTTCCACCCGATCCGACCGGGCGAAATCCGGCATCAGCCGGTCCTCCAGCCCCAGCGCCTCGCAGCGGCGGGGAATGGCCTCCGCCGTGGTCTCCACGGCGCTCAGGCAGAGCGCGCCCTCCGCCGCCGCCCGGCTCATGGCCTCCTCCGGCGCGCCGGGAAACAGGGCGATCAGCGCGGGGGATCGGGCCAGGGGCATCGCGCGGACGGCGCGGGCCGCCCGGGCCGCGTCCAGCGAGAAGATCATGGCGTTGAGCAGCAGGATGTCCGGCTCCTCCCGGGCCACGGCATCCAGCACGGCTCCGGCCTCCGCTGGGCATTCACGCACATCATGCCCCGCCCGGTAGAGCGGTATGCGCCAGAGGCCCGCCAGCTCCGGCGTGGTCAGGATTCGCGCCTCACGCATGCTCCGCCCCCAACTTCCGCTTATTTCTGTGCTCAATATTCTACACGCCGGGCGAAAATCCTGCCGGAGGCTCAAAAGTTATATGCAGGCGGCTAACCGGCCAAACTTTTTCTTCATACGATTTCCCGCTGTTTGGAAAGGATAATTATTTGCCGGGTCAAAAGCCCTTGCCTAACGCGGCGGGTTTGTTGTATACTGATAAGGGATCGCGCCCGTTCCGGGAAAGGGCGGGCGCGCCGAGACCGGCAAAGGAGAAACCGCCTATGGAATTTCGCAATCTGATCACCTTCGTGCGGGCCGCGGAGCTGCGCTCCTTCTCCCAGGCGGCCCGGCAGCTGGGCTATTCCCAGAGCGCCGTGTCCATGCAGATCGGCCAGCTGGAGGCGGAGCTGAACACCTCCCTCTTTGACCGGGTGGGCAAGACCATCGCCCTCACGCCTCAGGGGCTGCGCTTCTATGAACACGCCCAGAACATCCTGCGCATGGCCGAGAGCGCCCGGGAGGACATGAAAAACGCCGGCGCGGTGGCCGGGTCGCTTCGCGTCATGATGGCGGAATCCATCTGCATGTCGCTGTTTCCGCCGGTGCTTACCCGCTTTCGCGCCCTGTATCCGGACGTGCGCATCGTGGTCATGACCGGCACCACCGGCGACATGTTCCGGGCCCTGGCCCAGAACGACGCCGACATGATCCTGCACCTGGATCACCAGATCTACCGCTCGGACATTGTGGTGCCCGTGGCGGGGCCCATTCCCATCGTGTTCGTGGCCCCCGCCGACCATCCGCTGGCGGCGCTGGATCGGGTGCCCCTGGAGGACTGTCTGCGCTATCCCTTCATCCTCACCGAAAAGGGCATGAGCTACCGCTCCCAGCTGGACGCCCAGCTGGCCGAGCGAAATCTGGAGCTCAATCCCTTTCTGGAGCTGGGCAACACGGACGTCATCGCCCGGCTGGTGGAGCAGGGCATGGGCCTGTCCTTCCTGCCGGAATTCGTGGTGCGGGAGCAGATCGCCCGGGGCGCCATCGCTAGGCTGAACGTGGAGGGCGTGGACGTGACCCTCTGGCGGCAGCTGATCTATCACAAGGGCAAGTGGATGACCCCCGCCATGCAGGCCATGATCGACATCATCCGGGAGGAAACGGAGGGCTGAACCATGCCAAACAAACCCACGACCATATCCGCCGGGCGCGTGCTTCTTCGCCCCATCGAGGAGGGCGACCGGGCGGACATGCTGCGCATTTTCACCGACGACTGCGTCAAAAAGACCTACATGCTGCCGGATTTCGACGGCGTCGAGGCCATGGACAGGCTGTTTTGCCGGTTCATGGCGCTGAGCCGCGACCCGGCGCGGTTCGTCTACGGCGTCGCGCTGAACGGCCGGCTCGTCGGCTTTCTGAACGAGACGGTGAAGGACGAGGCAGTCATCGAGCTGGGCTATGTGATCCATCCGGACTGGCAGAACCGGGGCTACATGACGGAGGCGCTGGAAGCCGCCATCGGGACGCTGTTTCAGATGGGCTATCGCGCCGTGCGGGCCGCCTTCTTTCAGGGCAACATCGCCAGCCGCCGGGTGATGGAGAAATGCGGCATGACCCCCACCGGGGAGACGGAGGAAATCGAGTACCGGGGGGAGAAAAAAATCTGCGTGTATTACGAAATCAAGGTCGGCTGAATCACCGGCCTTGATCATTTATTTGTTCAGTTTCAACATTTTGTTGGCCATGTCTCTGAACGCCCGCATCGCCGTGGGCATGGGCAGCGCGTCAAGCCCCGCCGCGTCCACGGCTCGCAGATCCCCGTTCTCCGGCAGGGCGTCCGCCGTGAAGGCGAAGCCCTCCATCTTCCACACCAGATGGGTGAACACATGGGACGCCGCCCCCAGCCGCTTTCCGCCCCGGGCCGTGACGCCCAGCTCACCGAGGCACTCGATGAGCGAGGCCGCGTCGCGGGCGTCCTGGAAATTCGGGAACTCCCACAGCCCCGCCAGCAGCCCGCTGTCCGGCCGCCGCCGCGCCAGCACCCGGCCGCCGGAAAACACCAGCGCCACGCCGCGCCGCTCGGTCTTCTTCTCGATCTTCGGCGGCATCAGGGGCAGCTCCCGCTGGAGGCCCCGCTCCCGCGCCGCGCAGTGAGCCGCCACGGGGCACGCGCCGCACTTCGGCTGGCCGGGCAGGCACACCAGCCGCCCCAGTCCCATCATGGCCTGGTTGAAATCCCCGGGCCGATCCAGATCCATCAGCGCCGCGCCCGCCGCCCGCAGCCGCTTCTTCACCGCCGCCTCCCCCACGCAGCCGGCCTCCGCCGTGAGCCGGGCCAGCACCCGCACCAGATTGCCGTCCATGGCCAGCTCGGGCCGATCAAAGGCCATGGAGGCGATGGCCCCGGCGGTGTAGTCGCCGATGCCGGGCAGCTTTTTAAGCGCTTCCACCGTGTCGGGCAGCCTGCCGCTCAGATCACCCGCGATGACCTTCGCCGCCCTGTGAAGGTTTCTGGCCCGGGAATAATAGCCCAGCCCCTCCCACAGCTTTAGGACTTCCTGCTCCGGCGCCTCCGCCAGCGCCTGAACGGTGGGAAAGGCGGCGAGAAAGCGGGCGTAGTAGCCCTTCACCGTCTGGGTGGTGGTCTGCTGGAGCATGATTTCCGAAATCCAGATTTTATAGGGGGCTTTCTCCCCCCGCCAGGGCAGATCCCGGGCGTGGGCGTCGTGCCAGGCCAAAAGCTCCTTTGAAAACATCCTCTGTCCCTTCGCTCATGTCAGTTTGATGAATACAGGTCCCGCGCCGGCGGAGACGGGCATCAGCTTCTCCCGCCGGGCCGCCGCCATTCGGTAAAACGCCGCCCGGGGACAGGGAAATTCCCCGCCGCACCGGCCCTCCGGCACCAGCACCTCCCGCCCCGGCAGCAGCCAGGCCGGGCTGTAGAGCCCGTTGGCGCGCATCAGCATGCACGCCGGCACGCCCAGCCGCGCCGACAGGCCGTTCAGATCCTCTCCCGCCAAAACATAATCCGACCGCACAGGCATCCCCTCCAGACGGTTCAGCCTATGCGGCGGACAGGCGATTATTCGCCCAGAATCTGCAATACGTTGTTGTTGCCCATGACCTCCAGCGTCTCGAACCAGCACTCCCGCAGGCGGTTGTGCTGCTCCTCGTCCATGCCCTCGGGGGGCGTCTCCATGTAGGGCGCGATGGGCAGCACGCGGATCTCGTACACGGGGTACTTCTTCTTCCGCTCTTCCCGCGCGCTCTTCACCGGGTTGCCCTCGTAGTCGGTCACCGGCCACTTCCAGGCGTACACCGGCACGTAGCCCGGCTGCACGATGGAGAAGCTGCCATCCGTGTTTTCCTGAATGGTGAACTCGAACACGATGCCGGAGTCGGTGTACCGCGCCTCGTGCTGGGAGAGGAAGTTGCCCAGGGAGTAGACGCACAGCGCGGTGCGGGTGCGGCCGCTGGCGTCGGTGGCGGTGATATATTCGGCGGGCTGCACCATGTGGGGATGTCCGCCGATGATCACGTCCGCGCCCGCCGCCACCAGCTCCTTGGCGTAGTTCGCCGTGGTGGCCTCGGGCGTGCGCTCGTATTCCTCGCCCCAGTGGGTCACGGCCACAATCACCTCGGCGCCCGCCGCCCGGGTCCGGGCGATGTCGTCGGCGAACTTCGCCTTCTTGATGTACTTCACCATGTACTTGTAGCGGTCGTCGCAGTGGGTCTCCATGCTGTTGGTGGTCTGAGTGTAGGTCACAAAGCCCACGCGGATGCCGTTGATCTCGTAAATCTCAGGCATGTTCGAGGCTTCCTCGTCCACAAAGCCGCCGATGTGATCCATCCCGGCCCGCTCGATCAGCCCCACTGACTCCACGATGCCGTCGCAGTAGCCGTCCAGCATGTGGTTGTTGCACATGGTGATCATGTCGCACCCCGCCTCCTTGAGCACCTGCAGGATGGCCGGGGGCGTGGTGAACTGGGGATAGCCCGAATAGCCGTATTTGCCCCGCTTCAGCGAGGCCTCGATGTTGATCATGGTGTAGTCCGCGCTGCTGAGGGTGCTGCCGATCAGGGAGAGATACGGCGAGAAGTCGTAGGTGTCCATCACCGCGTTGTAGCTGTCCTGCAGCATCTCCCAATCGACGATCACGTCGCCCGCCATGCGGATGGTGGCCCGGCGCAGGTCGCCCTCGGGGATGGACACCGGCTCCTTCGTGGCCAGCATACTGTTCCAGTCCTGAGGCTCGGCGGTGGGCTCAACGGGCCCGGCCTCCGTGGGCGCGACGTAGGCGCTTCCCGGATCAGCGGTGGCCTCGCCGCCGTTCTCATCCGGCGTCAGGTTCGCCGCCACCTGCTGGACGTCCTCCCCGTCGTCCGGCGAGGGCTCCTCGGTGTTGCTCACCAGCGGGCGGATCACCGTCCGGTCCTCCTGGGTGCCGGAGGAGGTGATGATCTTCATCACGCCACCGCCAACGGAAGAGGTAACTTCCATCTCAGCGATCTTTTCCTGCTGTTCCTGCATCTGCTTCTGCAGACTCTGGAACTGTTGTCTCATGTTTCCCATGCCGCCGCCCATCTGGCCGCCCATTCTTCCGAATCCTTTTGCCATTATTTCACCTCACAAAATTTATTATCTTTTATTGTAACTTTTCAATTTGTTACGCTTATAAGCCGCAGCGGGAAGCATTCCCGGTGCTCTTTTCAAATCATTTTTTATCCACAACGACTTTGCCGCCCATGCTCAGAGCTGCAGCAAGAGCTTCACTCTGCTGAACCTCATTATTGAAGGACCGCCGTGCCGAAGGCTCCTGGATGGTGCAGCAGATACCGACTGATTTTCCAAGCACTTTGGATATCGCAGCACTGGTCCAGACAAGGAAACGGTGATTTTCCTCCACCTTTTTCTTGATGGTCTCTCTCGGGAATCCAAGGTAGAGGACCCCGTTTTTCACTTCCAGTAAATCAGCCCTTGCCATGGTAGCTTCCAAAACCGCGTCATTTTCCCGGATCAGTTTTCTTGCAGCACCCCAGTTTGCGGCAATATCTTTCATGGTAACTGTCGGGTCAGGCGTCTGACCTTTCCGGATAAA
>CADARO010000111.1 GCA_902790345.1 uncultured Eubacteriales bacterium
CACCGCCGAGCCCGGCACCGAGGTGTCCGCCAGCGGCATGAAGGTGGTTGGCGTGGGCGGCACCGGCACCGCCAGCGACACCAAGACCACCCTCACCAGCGCCACCTCCAACGTGGAAGTGGACGACAACGGCTGGGTGGCCGTCGCCAGCGGCTATGACTACATCATGGCCATCCAGAAGGACGGCACCCTGTGCGGCTGGGGCATGAACGACTTCGGTCAGGTTGGCTCCGGCACCTACAAGGATCCCTGCGTCATGGCTGTTCAGGCTGTGCTCCACGACATCGCCGCGGTTGACGCCGGCAAAAAGCACACCGCCGCCGTTGGCACCGACGGCACCCTGTACCTCTGGGGCCGCAACCACAACAGCCAGCTGGGCGACGGCACCCATCAGGGCCGTGACGAGCCCGGCATCGCCAAGACCCTGGTTGAGACCGGCGAGAAGATCATCGACATCGCCCCCGGCGACACCGTGACCTTCGCCCTGGCCGAGGACGGCACCCTGTACGGCACCGGCGACAACGGCAAGGGCCAGCTGGGCGGCTATGACGGCAAGGAAGCCGCCACCCCCGTGGCCGTGGCCGAAGACGTGGCCAAGGTGTACACCGCCGGCGAGTTCTCCCTCATCATCAAGAAGGACGGCACCATCTGGGGCGCGGGCAACAACAAGCGCGGCCAGCTGGGCTTGGGCGACGGCGACGACGTGAAGTCCGTCGACGTGTGGACTCAGATCACCTCCATCTCCGACGTGGCCTCCTTCGCCCTGGGCGAGGAGTTCACCCTGGCGCTGAAGAACGACGGCACCGTGTGGTCCGTGGGCCGCAACAACCGGGGCCAGCTGGGCAGCGGCAGCGAGGAGAAGACCGTGTACGAGTGGACGCAGATCGCCGAGGACTGCAAGGCCGTGCTGGCGGGCGTTGAGACCGCCGGCTTCGTGAAGAACGACGGCACGCTGTGGATGTTCGGCCTGAACGACTGCGGCCAGGTCGGCAACGGCGAGAAGGGCAACGTGTCCACCCCCGTGCAGGTGCTGGACGACGTGAACATGGCCGACTGCGGCCAGAGCCACGGCGTGGCCCTGAAAAACGACGGCAGCGTGTGGGTCTGGGGCCAGAACAAGTACTATCAGCTCTGCGACGGCGCCACCACCGAGAGCTACACGCCCAAGCAGGTTGTCACCCACTGAGAGTAAAATGAAAAATCATCCCGCTCTCCCATCGGAGGGCGGGATTTCTTTCTCTGTTCAGGCTCCCCTGAAAGGGGAGCTGCCGCCAAGAGGCGGCTGAGGGGTCGGAATCCATGCCCGCGCGTTTCAGCCTTCGCTTGAATTCGCTTGCGGCGCAATTCCGACCCCTCAGTCAGCTTCGCTGCCAGCTCCCCTTTCAGGGGAGCCAGGAGCGAACGATTCATCCAAACATCTGTGAAGCGTTTTTATTTTTTCTTTCCGTATCGCAGCGGCTGGGCCACGCGCTCGTTGAACACGGTGATCAGCGGGCCCATGAAGAACGCCGTGATGATGGTGCCGATGCCCGGCACGAAGCCCAGGGCGAAGCCGATGGCCACGCAGATCAGGTCCGTGCCGATGCGGATGAGCCGGAAGGGCACCTTGTTCTGCCGCTTGGCCAGATGCAGCGCGATGAAATCATAGGTGGATACCCCCAGGTCGGCGGTGAAGTACAGCGCCGAGGCCAGGCACATCACCACGATGCCGATGATGAGGTAGATGATCCGCACCGCCATGGTGGGGTCGCCGAAGAGGCTGTGGATCGCCCACTCGCTGAACTCCACGATATAGCCCGTGAGGAACAGGTTGATGAAGGTGGCCACGCCCAGGTAGTGCCGGTCCACCAGCAGCATCACGCCCAGCAGGATCAGGCAGATGATGACATACAGCGTGCCGAAATCCAGGGGGATCACGTTGTCCAGGCCGTTGCACATGCACTGGAAGGGGTCCGTGCCGAAGGCCGCCTGCCGGAAAAAGCCCACGCTCAGCGCGCAGATCACCACGCCGAACAGCGCCATGAGCAGCCGCCTGCGCTGCTCGCCCGGCCTGAAAAACGCTCCCGCCGCCTCGCGACAACGCGATATATTCATATGACACATCCTCCCGCCTTCTCTGTTTTGTCCGAACGATATTATATCAGCAAAACCCGCCCGTGTCACCGGCATTTCGTGTTAAAAGCCCTTGACGGAGCCGCCGTTCTGTGAATATAATGAGAACATACATCACACACAGGAGGATTATTATCAATGAAAACGCTCTATATCGAGTGCGCCATGGGCGCGGCCGGCGACATGCTCACCGCGGCGCTGCTGGAGCTGCTGCCCGACAAGGCGGCCTTTATCGAAAAGCTGAACGGCCTGAATCTGCCCGGCGTGGCCTTCTCCGCCGAGCCCTCCGTGAAGTGCGGCGTCACCGGCACCCACATGCGCGTGACCGTGCACGGCGAGGAGGAGATCAGCGAGGACGTACACGACCACGAGCACGAACACGAGCATCATCATGAACATGAACATGACCACGATCATGAGCACGAGCATGACCACGAACACCATCATGAACACGATCATGAGCATGAGCACGAGCATCATCATGAACACGATCATAACCACGAACACGATCATGACCATGAACACGATCATGACCACGACCATCACCACCACCATCACCACACCTCGCTGGCGGACATCGCCGCCATCATCGACGGGCTGGCCGTGGACGACGCGGTGAAGGCGGACGCCAAGGCGGTGTATCGGCTCATCGCCCAGGCCGAAGGCCAGGTTCACGGCCATCCGGTGGAGGAGGTCCATTTCCACGAAGTGGGGGCCATGGACGCGGTGGCCGACGTGGTGGCCGTGTGCCTTTTGATGCGCGAGATCGCGCCGGATCAGGTCATCGCCTCGCCGGTGCACGTGGGCGCCGGTCAGGTGCGCTGCGCCCACGGCATCCTGCCCGTGCCCGCCCCGGCCACCGCGCTGCTGCTCACCGGCGTGCCCACCTACGGCGGTCAGGTGAAGGGCGAGCTGTGCACCCCCACCGGCGCGGCGCTGCTCAAGCACTTCGCAAGCTCCTTTGGCGACCGGCCGGTGATGGCGGTGTCTCAGATCGGCTACGGCATGGGCATGAAGGACTTCGAGCGGGCCAACTGCGTGCGCGCGTTCCTGGGCGAATCCGCCGGACGGCGGGAGGAAATCACCAAGCTGGAGTGCAACCTGGACGACATGACCGGCGAGGAGGTCGGCTTCGCCCTGGAGCGGCTGCTGGCCGCCGGCGCCCGGGACGCCTACACCGCCCCCATCGGCATGAAGAAATCCCGCCCCGGGCTGATGCTCTCGGTCATCTGCCTGCCGGAGGACGCGGACCGGCTCGCCGCCCTGATGATGAAGCACACCACCACCCTGGGCATCCGCCGGCAGGACATGAGCCGCTACGTGCTGGAGCGCGCCAACCATGCCATCGACACGCCCGTCGGTTCGGTGCGCGTGAAGGAGAGCCGAGGCCTGGGCACGGAGCGCCGCAAGCTGGAATACGAGGACATCGCCGCCATCGCCCGGGAGAAGGACATCTCCCTGTGGGAGGCGAAGGCGCTGATCCAGGGCGACGACAAATAAAGAGGAGGCCCGATTCATGGCCAAGAAGCAGTTTATCTGGATCATGACCGACTCCACCGGCTACAACATGGTGGGCTGCTACGGCTCCGCCATCCGGACGCCGGGGATCGACGCCATGGCAGCGCGGGGCCTGCGCTTCCAGCGGGCCTACACCTGCCAGCCCGTGTGCGGCCCGGCCCGCAGTGCGCTGTTCACCGGCCTGTTCCCCCACTCCAACGGCAGCTGGGGCAACTGCATGCCCCTGGGCGCGGACGTGACCACCATCGGCCAGCGGCTGAGCTGGGCGGGGTTCCGCTGCGGCTACATCGGCAAGTGGCACCTGGATGGCGGCGACTACTTCGGCTACGGCGTCTGCCCGGAGGGCTGGGAGGAAAAATACTGGTACGACATGAAGCGCTATCTGGACGAGCTCACCGACGAGGAGCGCCGCTTCTCCCGGGATGAGCGCGCCAGCGACCACCACCTGGACCCCGCCTTCCTGTATGGCCATCGGGTGACGGAGCGGGCGCTGGCCTTCATGGAGGAGCATCGCGACGACGACTACTTCCTGGTGGTGTCCTACGACGAGCCCCACGGCCCCAGCCTGGCCCCGGACCCTTACGCCCACATGTACGAGGGCATGCAGTGCGCCGACTCCCCCGCCGCCCTGGACCCGCTGGCAGACAAGCCCGAATACCAGCGCGTGTGGGCTGAAAAGGCGGGCGGCCTGGACCCGGCGAACCGGCATCCCGGCGTGTGGCCCAGGCTGGCCGCCTGCCAGAGCTACATCGACTCGGAGATCGGCCGGGTGCTGGACAAAGCCCGGGCCATCGCGCCGGAATCACTTCGACTGTACACCGCCGACCACGGCGACGCGGGCCACATGCACGGCCTGTTCGCCAAGGGCCCGGCCATCTACGACGAGATTGCCCGGGTGCCCCTCATCTTCGAGGGGCCAGGCGTGCCGGCGGGCGCGGTGTACCGCCACGTGGTGTCCCAGATCGACCTGCCCGCCACGGTGCTGGATTACTTCGGCCTGCGCCGCCCGGCCATGCTGGAGGGAGAGAGCCTGCTGCCCCAGCTGGCCGACCCGACGCTGCCCACCGACCGCGTTGCTCACGTGGAATTCAGCCGCTACGAGGTGGATCACGACGGCTTCGGCGGCTTCCAGCCCATGCGCGCCGCCATCACGGACGAGTACAAGCTGGCCGTGCACCTGCTGGACACGGACGAGTTCTACGACACCGCCAGTGATCCCTGTGACCTCCACAACCGCGTGAACGACGAGACCCTCGCCGCCCCGCGAAACGCCCTGCACGACGAGCTGCTGGACTGGATGAACCGCACCCGGGATCCCTTCCGGGGCTATCAGTGGGCCTGTCGCCCCTGGAGGCCGGACAAAAAGCCCTCCTGGGACGTGGACGGCCAGACCCGCCAGCGGGAAAACGACCCCGGCGAGCCCCGGCAGCTGGACTACTGCACGGGCCTGCCCATGGAGACGGCGTCCCGGAAAAAGGCGGACGCCTGAGTACACAAAAAACGGGCGGGAAGCGCATTGCCTCCCGCCCGTTTTCATTTTTCCTTTTATACCGCGCCGGTCACCGTCACGCCGCTGAGCCGCGTCACGGCGGGGATCAGCCAGCAGTCGTACTGCCGCAGCTCCCTGGACATGCGCATGGTCTTGGCGAAGTCCGCCATGGTGCCGGTGACGGAGCCGCCGGACACCGGCGTCACGGTGTCGCCGTCGTGCCAGTAGGCCAGACGGATCTCGCCGGCGATGTCGCCGTTCATGGGGTTCACCTGGAAGTCTGAGAACTCCACCACCTCCAGGAATTGGCCCTGCCGCAGCGCCTCCGCGGACTGGCTGCCGCCGGTGGCGGTCAGGTTGCCCGGCTGGAAGGATTCCGTCAGGCCCAGGTACTGGCTGAACTGGCGGTTGCCCAGGAAGCGCTTCGCAATGCCGTCCTGGATGAGCACCGTCTCACGCACCGGCGCGCCTTCGGCGTCGCAAGCGGCGTTGCGGGAGGAATTGGGCAGGCGCTTCACGGCGGTCAGGGTGATCCTGTCTCCCGTGGCGCCCTCCGCCACGGGCTTGTTCGCCTCCCAGTCGCTGAGCCCCCGGGCCTTGAAGGCCGCGTTCATGCGCGTGGCGAACCACTCGTAGATCTCCAGCGCCGCGTCGGTGGAGAACACCACGTCGGCCTTGCCCAGGTTGGGCGTGTTACCGGCGATGAGCTTGTCCTTACCGAAGCGCAGCACCTCGCCGATGTCCCGGGAAAGGGTCTCCCGGTCGCAGCCGCCGCTCTTGTACAGCCGATACAGCTCGATCTCGTGGCCGTCCCGGCGGGCGTTGATGACCGCCTCCAGCATGCAGGAGGGATAGCCGCTGGTCACGTCCACGCCCTCGCTGTTCACGAAGCGGCGGTTCAGGGCGCTGACGAACAGCTCCCAGCTGTTGATGTCCTCGGTGGCCGTCTCCGGCACCGCGCGCACGGCCTCGATGAAGTCCTTCGCCACGGCGGCGGGGTCCACCGGCTCGTTCCCGGCCTGATCCATGCCCTCGAAGGGGCCGTTCAGGGTGTAGAAGGGATTGCGCACATAGGCGGCGTTGTGCAGTAGCCCGTCCACGATGCTCCGCGCCTCGGCCTCGTCCGCCGTGGGCGCGATCTCGCCGCTGGCGGAGCCCAGAAACTGGCCGTCCTCGCTCTTTTTATACACCGTCACGCGGATGTGCTCCACCAGCTTGGCGCGGTTCTGATCCAGCCTGCGGCGGATGAAGTAGAACTCCCAGCCTTCTTCCCTGGTATCGGTGATTTCCCACGCGTCGGCCCCGGAGGCCTTCACGATGTCAATGATCTCGTTCAGCTTCATCCCAGTCTCGCCCTCGCTTTCAGGTACGGGCCGCCGTCGGCCACCTTCACCCATTCCTTGTGTCCCTTGCCGCAGCCGCCGTTGCCGAAGACGCCCCGGTCGCCGCTGACCATGCTCACCGAGCCAAGCAGATCCGGCACGTAGCCGGTCATGACCACGGGGGCCACCACCTTGCCGGTGAGCTTGCCGTCCACGATCTCATAGCCCCGCTCCACGATGCACTGGATGCCCCAGTGCTTCGGGTCCTCCATGCCGCTGGAGATGCCCTCCAGCAGATACCCCTTTTTGATGGAGGCGATCATGTCCTCCAGCTTGTCGCTGCCGGAGTCGAACAGGGTGTTGGTCATGCGGGTGTAGACCTTGTGCTCGAAGTTCTGCCGCTTGCCGTTGCCGGTGGGCTTCGTGCCCAGCCGCAGGGCGCTCAGGGCGTCGCAGATGCCGGTCTTGAGGATGCCGCGGTCGATCTCGATCACGTCGCCCGCCAGGGTGCCCTCGTCGTCGAAGGCGTAGGAGGTGACGTTTTCCGCGCACAGCGCGCCCTCGTGCATGGTCACGTTGTCGCTGCCCACGCGCTTGCCGATGTACTGCGCGCCCAGCGCCCGCTCCTTCACGAACATGTCCATCTCCACGCCGTGGCCGAAGGCCTCGTGGGCGATGAGGCCGGACACGTCCGGCGCGGCGATGAAGTCGTACTCGCCCGGCTCAACGCGCCCGGCGGAGAGCAGCTCCCCCGCCACCCGCAGCGCGTCGTCCAGCTTGTCCTTCAGCCCGTCGAACAGCTCGGGGCCCTTGCGGCCGGAGAGGCCCTCGTGGCTCATCTCGTTGCGGCCGTCCTTCATGGCGATCACCGCCACGCCGCCCTCGGAATAGACGTAGCTCTGCCGCAGGTCCTGGTGCGCGGTGAGGAACATCTTTGAAATGTGGGTGCTCTGGGCGTTGGCCATGCAGTCGATGACGCCCTCGCCCCGCTTCACGCCCTCGTCCGAGATGGCGGAGAGCGTGTCGATCAGCGCCTCCATGTCCTCCTCCTCGGGCAGACGGCCGGTCTCCATCTCCACAAACAGCGTCCGGGGCTCGTCGCTGAGGGCGCCGGTGTTATAGGGCTCCACCCCCGTGGCCGCCAGCACTGCCAGCTGATTGTCCAGCACGCGGGTGAGCCGCTCCGCCATGATCTCAGGATGGGCGGGATCGAAATCGTTGAACGCGGCCTCGCTGTACAGCCCGTCCCTGTGGACGCGCACCACGTGGCCGCGCTCGGTGGTCATCGTGTCGTTCGCGACGGACTTGGCCCGCTGGGAAATGCGCGCCGCGAAGCCCTTCGAGTCCGTCGAGAGCACGCTGACGTAGTCATACCTCTGCCCCAGCAGCGCGATCAGCGCCTTCAGGCCGTCGGCCTGGCTGGCCAGGAATTGCGAAAAAGGTGCTTTCATCGTATTCTCCTCTTAGCCTTTTTTCGGAAAAAGCCCCGCGCCGGATAAGGCGCGAGGCTTTCTATATGAATTGATTATTCCATGATCTTGGTGACAACGCCGGAGCCAACGGTGCGGCCGCCCTCGCGGATAGCGAAACGCAGGCCCTCTTCGCAGGCGATGGGGGTGATC
>CADARO010000112.1 GCA_902790345.1 uncultured Eubacteriales bacterium
TGGAGAAGTTTAACGGCTGTATACTGGCGGACAGCGTCGGTCTGGGCAAAACATTTACAGCACTGGCCGTTATCAAGTACTACGAGAATCGCAATAAATGCTCTCTCCCAAAGGTAATTATGTCGTAGGAGAATTGGTCGTTTTATGCATGGCGACGCCTCCAATCGAAGATTTGAGGCGTCGCCACCGCAGCAACACTACTATCAGACAATGATCATCTATTCGGACTGCAACGCATCGTAGCCTTCTTCCCCGGTACGAACGCGCACGACATTTTCAACATCAGTGATAAAGATCTTGCCGTCGCCAATGTGGCCGGTATACAGCGCGCGCTTGGCAGTCTCGATGACTTGGCGGACAGGGACCTTGCTGACCACGATGTCTACCTGAACCTTGGGAAGCAGCGTGACCTCCACGGGCGTGCCGCGGTAGTACTCCGGCTTGCCCTTCTGCGCGCCATAGCCCATCACGTTTGTTACTGTCATGCCCGTGATGCCGATCTTGTTCATCGCCTTTTCCAGCGCCTCCAGGTTGGCGGGGCGGCAGATGATGCGCACGTTGGTATAGACCGGCACATCGGGAGCCTTCTCCTTCACCACGCGCGCAGGCACTTCGTAGTCCCCGGTGGGAATCGCCACAGTTTCGGCATCCTCTACAGCACTGTCTGTCATGATAGTGAAGCCGGAATAGGCAGTGTACAAGCCGTGCTCTGAACGATCCAGACCCATTACCTCGTCCTCTGCGCTGGCACGCAGGCCGATGGTGGCCTTGATGATGGAGAACACCACGGTAATGATGACCGCAGTCCAGGCGATCACCGAGGCGACGCCCAGCAGCTGCACACCCAGAAATTTGAATCCGCCTCCGTAGAATACACCCTTCATTGTGGAAACGCCCGTGGCGAACAGGCCGGTCAGAATTGTGCCCAGCGCCCCGCATACGCCGTGAACGGAGATCGCGCCGACGGGGTCGTCGATCTTCACGACCTTGTCGAAGAACTCCACCGCCAGCACCACCGCAAGGCCGCAGCACAGTCCGATGATCGCAGCGCCGAAGGGATTGACCGCGTCGCAGCCAGCGGTGATGCCCACCAACCCCGCCAGCGAGGCGTTGAAGGTCATGGACACGTCGGGCTTGCCGTAGCGCAGCCAGGTGAAGATCATGGTGGTCAGTGTGGCCACGGCTGCGGCCAGGTTAGTGTTGAAGAAGACCAGGCCGGCGGAGACGATCAGTTCGTCACTATCCATGCCCACGGTGCTCGCACCGTTAAAGCCGAACCAGCAGAACCAAAGGATGAACACCCCAAGCGCCGCGATGGACAGGTTGTGGCCGAGGATGGCCCGGGGCTTGCCATCCTTCCCGTACTTGCCGATGCGGGGCCCCAACATCTTCGCGCCAATCAGGGCGCAGACACCGCCAACCATGTGCACACAGGTAGAACCGGCGAAGTCATGGAATCCCAGGTCGCTCAGCCAGCCGCCGCCCCAGATCCAGTGCCCTGATACGGGATAGATAAACAGCGATATGGCTGCCGAGTAGACGCAATAGGCGGAGAACTTCGTGCGCTCAGCCATCGCGCCGGAGACGATGGTGGCGCTGGTGGCGCAGAACACCGTCTGGAAGATGGCGTAGGCCCACAGAGGTACACCCGCGGGCAGGATGTGGCTGTAATCCTTCAGGATGAAGGGGTCGATCCAGCCGAAGGCAGCCGTGCCCGCGCCGAACATGATTCCGAACCCGATCAGCCAGTAAAGCGGCGTGCCGATGCAGAAGTCCATCAGGTTCTTCATGAGAATATTGCCGGTGTTCTTCGCCCTCGTGAAGCCCGCTTCGCACATGGCAAAGCCCGCCTGCATGAAGAACACCAGCGCCGCGCCCAGCAGCACCCAGATCGTGTTGACAGCGGAAAACGTCATAGTAAACACTCCTTTCTGGCGAATTCCAAAACAAAAGCGCAAGGGCGGCGGTGAGACGAATCTCACTGCGCACCCTTGCGCTGTTTGGAACTTGTTGTGATTTTATGCCGGTCATAAAGATTTGTCAAGTGAAAAACTGGTTAAACCCCACTGGCCCCGTAGTTGCTCAGCACCCGCGCGGAGGGATCGTCCACGTCACAGCCGGGCCAGGTCTTGTTGGGCATCCAGAAGTCCGCGATCATTTGCGCCTGGCCGGGATAGTATTGCTCGAACAGTTCCCGATACATGAGGCTCTCCTTGGTGAACGGGCGGCGGTAGTCGTATTTGGCCGCCTTTTCGGCAAACTCGGCGTCGGTATAGGTTCGCTCCGCCAGGGCCTTGAGGTCAGAAACCATCGAATGCCCCACCGCGTCGGAGAATGCCGCCTTCTGCCGCCAGAGGATCTCGTCGGGCAGGATGTGGTCGTCGGCGAAGGCTTTTCGGATGAGGTACTTGCCCATGTCATGGCGATTCATCTTCAATTCAGGGTCGATCGACATGGCGTAGCGCACGAACTTCAAATCCCCAAAAGGCACCCGCGCCTCCAGGCTGTTCACGCTGATGCAGCGGTCTGCGCGCAGCACGTCGTACATGTGCAGCTCCCGGATGCGCTTCTCCGCCTCCTCCTGGAAGGCTGCGGCGCTGGGGGCGAAGTCGGTGTACTTGTAGCCAAATAATTCGTCGCTGATCTCACCCGTCAGCAGCACCCGGATGTCGGTGTGCTCGTGGATGTACTTGCAGACCAGATACATGCCGATGGAGGCGCGAATGGTGGTAATGTCCCAGGTGCCCAGCAGCTCCACCACGATGGGCAGCGCCTCCAGCACGTCTTTTTCGGAGATGATGACCTCGGTGTGGTCCGAACCGATGTAGTCGGCGACCATGCGGGCGTACTTGAGATCGATGGCGTCGATGTCCATGCCGATGGCGAAGGTGCGGATGGGCCTATCGAGAATCTTCTGGGCAATGGCGCATACCAGCGAGGAGTCCAGCCCGCCGGAGAGCAAAAATCCCACCGGCGCGTCGGCGTCCAAACGCTTCTCCACGCCGTCGATCAACAGTCGGCGGAGCTTGGCACAGACGTGATCCTCGTCCCGCATGGTGAATTGATCCACGTGGGCTGGGTCAGCGTAGCGGACGAATTCCCCGTTCACCCAGTAGCATCCCGGCGGGAAGGGCTTTATTTCGTCACACAGACCCATCAGGTTCTTGGGCTCGCTGGCGAAGGCGATATGACCGTCCGGCTGATAGCCGTAGTACAGCGGGCGGATGCCGATGGGGTCGCGGGCGGCGATCAGCCTGTCCTGTTCGCCGTCATAGAGGATCAGCGCGAACTCCGCGTCCAGCGTCTTGAACATCTCCACGCCGTATTCCTTATACAGCGGCAGCAGGATCTCGCAGTCCGATGCGCTTTGGATGGGGAAGCCCTCGTCGATCAATCTCTGCCGGAGAGGTCTGAACCCGTACAGCTCGCCGTTGCAGACCACGTACGATTCACCCATCTGAAACGGCTGCATACCCTCTTTCGTCAGGCCCATGATGGCCAAGCGGTGAAAAGCAAGCCAGCCCCGGGGGATTTCGATAAATCGGCTCATGTCCGGGCCGCGGGAGATCGTCCGGTCAAAGCATTCGCGCAGCTTTTCCTCAGGAATGGATTTCCCTTCAATGCCAAAGATGGAACACATAAAAAGCACCTCCGTAAATGGTCGGCAATCGCTCTGATATTTCAGGACGAAGGCCGCCGCTCCGTGGTGCCACCTGATTTGCTTCTCTTGTCGGGTCGTGTTCAACCCTGGCCGCTGTAACGTGCCGCCGCCACGCCACCCCTAATCACATTGCTGCTTTCAGTTTGGACTTGGAAGGGTTCTTCGCCCGGTGGAGCATGCGGGATTTTCACCATCGCCCGCTCTCTGGGATGCCGCCGTGGGACCGCGCAAGGGCCTCGATCCCGCCGGGTTACTTTGCTTCCGCAACGCTTTCGCTATAAAATTTTGATACGGATTGTATCACGGCAGGACACGCTTGTCAATACGGTTCTGCAATTAAATGTATGTAAACTTGCAAATCAGCGGCGCTTATCCGCACTTTCATCACGCTTTTAGCATATGATGATTATTTAACATTCAAAACCACTTGACAGGCTGCGCAGGCTGTGTTATCCTTTTCGAAACAAGGCAAGGGAGTCGTGTTGAATGGCTCCCTTGCCCCTTTTTATTTCCAAAACGAACAATGGAGGTGCTGTTATGAGCAAGTACACGAAGGAAGACATCATCCGCCTGGTCAAGGAAGGCGATGTGGAGTTCATCCGCATGCAGTTTACGGACATCTTCGGCCAGCTGAAGAACGTGGCCATCACCGCCAGCCAGATCGAGAAGGCCGGACACCTTCGCGATCCTGCCCTGGCGGCCCCAGCATGGCAAGGTGGCACGGCTGATCTGCGACGTGTACAACCCGGACGGCACCCCCTTCAGGGGCGACCCCCGCGGCACGCTGAAACGCATCCTGAAAAAGGCGGCCGACATGGGCTACAGTTTCAACGTCGGCCCGGAGATGGAATTCTTCCTGTTCCAGACCGACGAGCAGGGCAGGCCCACCACCACGACTTCGGACGAGGCGGGCTACTTCGATCTTGGCCCGCTGGATCACGGCGAATCCACCCGGCGGGAGATCTGCATGGCGCTGGAGCAGATGGGCTTTGAGATCGAGGCCAGCCACCACGAGGTTGCCGCTGGCCAGCACGAGATCGACTTCAAATACGCCGATGCCCTGACCGCCGCCGATAACATCATGACCTTCAAGCTGGCGGTGAAGACTCTGGCCCAGAAGAACGGCCTTCACGCCACGTTCATGCCCAAGCCGGTGTTCGGCATCAACGGCAGCGGCATGCACACCAACATGAGCCTTTTCAAGGACGGCAAAAACGTGTTCGCTGACCCGTCCGACAGCCGCGGCCTGAGCAAAGAGGCCTACTCCTTCATCGCGGGCATCCTCAGGCACGTGCGGGGCATGGCGGCCATCACCAACCCGCTGGTGAACAGCTACAAGCGCCTGGTGCCGGGATATGAGGCCCCCTGCTACCTGGCCTGGAGCGCCAGCAACCGTTCGGCGCTGATCCGCATTCCCGCGTCCCGGGGCATGGGCACCCGCGTGGAACTGCGCTGCCCGGACCCCAGCTGCAACCCCTACCTCAACATGGCGGTGTGTCTGGCGGCGGGCCTGGACGGCATCGAGAAGGGCTTGGTCCCGCCGGAGGAGACCACCGAGAACATCTTCGCCATGGACGCCGCCACCCGCGCAGCCAAGGGCATCGAGAGCCTGCCGGGCACACTGCACGAGGCCGTGAAGTGTCTGAAGGCGGACGAGGTCATCTGCGACGCATTGGGCGAGCACGTGCTTTCCCAGTACGTCGAGGGCAAGGAAAAGGAATGGGACGCCTACAGGACGCATGTGAGCTCCTGGGAGATCGATAGATATTTGGTGATGTACTGAGATCCTGAACTGTTCTGAACGGAGGTGAAGCCAGTGGCCAGAATTGTGATCGCCAGCCCATCTGAGGCCAGCCGCACACAGCTCTCCCGGCTGCTGGCTTCCTCGGGGCATTCGGTCTTCCGCATTTGCGCCTCGGAGGGCGAACTGCGACGAACTCTAACGGAATGTGAGGATGGAATTGTCCTCATATCCGGTATGCAGCCGGACGATCTCTCCACTGACTTCGGGAACTGCTTTCAGTTTCTGCTGATCGGCAGGCCGGAAACGCTCAATGTCTGCGAATCGCCGCAGGTATTCAAGCTGACCTATCCCTGTTCCGGCAATGCAGTGCTTGGCGCGGTGGAAATGCTGTCCCAGCTTCATTACATGCGTATGCCGCACCGACGGGGCCGGGACAGGGCCCTGGTGGAGGACGCGAAGCGCCTGCTGATGACTCAATACCAAATCGATGAACCGGAGGCCCACCGGAGAATGCAGCAATACGCCATGCGACACGGCATCAAAATGACAGAATACGCAGCGATATTGCTGCAAAACTCCGAAGGGACGGAGGTATGAATATGGTTGACCAGCAATACCCACTCTATCACCCCGAATTGGAGCATGAATCCTGCGGCGTCGGCGCGATCGTCGACCTGAGCGGTCGCGCCACCCACCGCACCGTGGATCAGGCGCTCACCATCGTGGAGCGCCTGGCCCACCGGGCGGGATCGGACGCCCTGGGCACCACCGGCGACGGCGTGGGCATCATGACCCGGCTGCCCCACGAATTCTTCACCGCATGGGCGCGGGAGGAAGGCATATCCCTCGGCAAACCCGGCGACTATGGCGTCGGGGTGTTCTTTTTGCCCGAGGATGAGGTCGGGGTTCAAAACATCTGCCGCATCTTCGACCAACTGGCGGTCTCAGAAGGCCTGCCCGTGCTGGGCTGGCGGGACGTGCCCTGTCACCCGGCCCAGCTGGGCGCGGGCGCGCGGCGCACCATGCCCCGCATTAGGCAGTGCTTTCTGAAGCGGCCCGTCGGCGTCGCGCCTGGCGCGGAATTCGACCGGAGGCTGTACATCCTGCGCCGGGTGTTTGAAAAGCAGGACACGGATACCTACATCTGCTCCCTGTCCTGCCGCACCATCGTCTACAAGGGCATGATGCTGGTCAGCCAGCTGCGCTCCTTCTACGACGACCTGCAGGACGTGCGCTACGTCTCGCCCATGGCCATGGTGCACTCCCGCTTCTCCACCAACACCTTCCCCAGCTGGTCGAAAGCCCATCCCCAGCGGATGCTGCTGCACAACGGCGAGATCAACACCATCCGCGGCAACCACGACCGCATGAAGGCCAGGGAGGAGACCATGCGCTCGGCGGCCATGGGCGAATCCATGACGCGGGTGCTGCCCGTGGTGGACCCAGACGGCAGCGATTCCCAGATGCTGGACAACACGCTGGAATTTCTGGCCATGAACGGCTTTCCGCTGCCGTTGGCGGGCATGGTGCTGCTGCCGGAGCCCTGGCAGGGCGAAAAGGATCAAAAGCCCTGGCATGACCTCTACCGCTATTACGCCACGATGATGGAGCCCTGGGACGGTCCCGCCGCCATCCTCTATTCCGACGGCGACTGCGTGTGCGCGTCGCTGGATCGCAACGGGCTTCGCCCGCTGCGCTGCGCATTGACCGACGACAAGCGGCTGATCCTGTCCAGCGAGGCGGGTGTGCTGTTTGAGGAAAACGCCCACATCCGCCGCCGCTGGAAACTCAAGGGCGGGGATGTGCTGATGGCCGACCTGAAAACCGGGGAACTGCTGGAATCGGAGACATTGAAAGCGCACTTTGCCGCAGAGCATCCCTATGGGGAATGGGTCAGGCGGATCGTCAGGCTGGATGAACTGCCAGAGGCGCAGATTAACGGCAAAGTAGACAACGCGGAAACCCTTTGCAAGGCTTTTGGTTACGCTTATGAGGACGTTCATGACGTCATCCTGCCCATGGCCCAGACCGGCCAGGAACCCATCGTGTCCATGGGCGCGGACGAACCGCTGGCGGCGCTGTCCAGGGCCCACCCGCCGCTGTACGATTATTTCAAGCAGCGCTTCGCCCAGGTGACCAACCCGCCTATCGACGCGCTGCGGGAGGCATGCAAGACGGACTGTTCCATCTATATCGGCGACGATGGGAACCTTTTATCGCATGATCCCGACAACTGCACCGTGCTGGAGCTGCCCTCGCCGGTGCTGACGGAGGGCGAATTGCGGCGCATCCGCGACATCGACCATCCCGCCTTCAAAGTAAGAGAAATCTCCCTGCTCTACCCGGTCGAAACGCGGCTTCGCCAGGCCATGCGGGACTTGTTCGCCGCCTGCGACGCTGCCTGCGCGGACGGCGCGAACATCCTGATCCTGTCCGACCGGGGCGTGGACGCGGCACACCTCGCCGTCCCCTCGCTGCTGGCGGTCTCCGCGCTGGAACAGCACCTCATTCACATCAAAAAGCGTACGAAGGTCTCTGTGATCCTGGAGAGCGGCGAGCCCCGGGATACCCACCAGCTGGCCATGCTGATCGCCTACGGCGCGCGGGCGGTGTGCCCGTACCTGGCCCACGCGGTCATCCGGGAGAACCTGTCCGGGGAAGCTATCGGCAACTACAATAAAGCCCTGACGGCGGGCGTTTTGAAGATCGCCTCCAAGATGGGCGTGTCCACGCTGCAGGCTTACCAGAGCGCCCAGCTTTTCGAGGCGGTGGGGCTGGATCGGCAGTTCGTCGATCAGTATTTCACCAACACGCCCACCACCCTGGGCGGCAAGGGCCTGCACGACGTGGAGGCCGACAGCCGTTACCATCACGACGCGGCCTATGCCAATCCGCTGCAAACAGGCTTGACCAGCGTCGGCAGGCACAAGCTGCGCACCGGCACGGGAGCCGAGGAGCACCTGTACAATCCGGAGGTCATCCATTTGCTGCAACAGGCAGTCTGGACAAACGACAGGGCAAAGTTCGACGAATACGCCAAACTGGTGGAGCACAACGGCCCGCGCACCATCCGCGCGTCGCTGGATTTCAACTATGAGGTGTGCAATCCCGTGCCGCTGGACGAAGTGGAGCCCGTCGAGAGCATCGTGAAGCGTTTCAAGACCGGGGCCATGTCCTATGGCTCCATATCCCAGGAGGCTCACGAATGCATGGCAGTTGCCATGAACCACCTGGGCGGTAAATCCAACAGCGGCGAGGGCGGCGAGTTGCCGGAACGCTTCGGCACCGACCTCAACTCCGCCATCAAGCAGGTGGCCTCCGGGCGCTTCGGCGTGACCCGGGACTATCTGCTGTCCGCAAAGGAGATCCAGATCAAGATGGCCCAGGGCGCGAAGCCCGGCGAGGGCGGGCACCTGCCCGGGGCGAAGGTGACGGAAAGCGTGGCAAAGACCCGCTGTTCCACACCCGGAATATCCTTGATCTCCCCGCCGCCTCACCACGACATCTATTCGATTGAAGATCTGGCGGAACTGATTTACGATCTACAATGCGCCAACGAGGACGCAAAGGTCACCGTGAAGCTGGTGTCCTCCACCGGCGTGGGCACCATCGCCAGCGGCGTGGCCAAGGCCGGGGCGGGCGGCATCCTCATCTCCGGCGGCGAGGGCGGCACCGGCGCGGCCCCGATGTCCAGCGTCCATCACGCAGGCCTGCCCTGGGAGATCGGACTGGCCGAGACCCACCAGGTGCTTTGCAGGAACCGCCTGCGCCAAACCGTGACGCTGGAGACTGACGGCAAGCTGATGAGCGGGCACGACGTGGCCGTGGCGCTGCTGCTGGGCGCAGAGGAATTCGGCTTTGCCACCGCGCCATTGATCACCATGGGTTGCCGCATGATGCGGGTGTGTCAGCTGGGCACCTGTCCCTTCGGGGTGGCAACACAAAACCCCGAGCTGCGGAAGCGGTTCGTCGGCAAGCCGGAGTACGTGGAGCGGTTTATGATTTTCGTGGCACAGCAGCTTCGGGAGATCATGGCGAGGCTCGGCGCGCGGACGGTGAACGAGCTGGTGGGCCGGAGCGACCTTTTGAGGATGAAGGACGGTTCGCCCTTGGACCTGTCCGCCCTGATCGGCTTCAGTCGGAATACCCACGTCCAGCCGGAATCGAAGCATGATTTCAGGCTGCACGAGCGCATGGACGCGCGGCTGATTCAGAATCACGTCCAGCTGACCACCACCGACCGCGCCTTCGGCGCGCTACTAAAGGGCGAGCGCCACATCCAGGCCCAGGGCTGCGGGGGGCAATCCTTTGGCGCGTTCCTGCCGAAGGGACAGAGCATCACGCTGTACGGCGTGGCAAACGACTATCTGGGCAAGGGCCTCTCCGGCGGCACGCTTTCCATCTGCCCGCCCGCGGACGCGGTGTGGAATGAACAAGACACCCTCATCGGCAACGTGGCGCTCTACGGCGCGACCTCCGGCTATGCCTTCATCGCGGGCATGGCGGGCGAGCGCTTCGCCGTGCGAAATTCGGGTGCTTGGGCCGTGGTGGAGGGCGTAGGCGACCACGGCTGCGAGTACATGACCGGCGGCCGCGTGGCGGTGCTGGGGCCGGTGGGCGACAACTTCGGCGCGGGCATGTCCGGCGGCATCGCCTGGGTGCTGGACGAGGACGGTACTCTGGAGAGCCGCATCAACAGCGGGCTGGTAAAGGTGCATGAGGTCACCCACGAGCAGGCCGTGGAGCTGCGCCAGCTGCTGGAAATGCACGCGCGACACACCGATTCGCGCAAGACTATGGGGATATTAGCGGATTTCGATCTGTGGCTGCCAAAGTTCAAGGCCGTCATTTCGGATGAATATCTGGATTATCTGGGGAGGTGCGATTGATGGGAAAGCCGACAGGATTCATGGAAATCGCCCGCGTGGAGAATCCCTACCGCGACGAGGCGGCGCGTCTTCGCGACTTTGAGGGTCTGCACATCCCCCAGCCCACCGACGCGCGGCGGGCACAGGCCTCCCGCTGCATGAACTGCGGCGTGCCATTTTGCCAGTCGGACTTCGGCTGTCCGCTGCACAATCTGATCCCGGAGTGGAACGACCTACTGTACCGGGGCAGAGAGCGCGAGGCATTGGAGCGGCTGCTTCAAACCGCGCCTTTCCCGGAGTTCACGGGGCGGGTGTGCCCGGCGCTGTGCGAGAAGGCGTGCAACCTGGAAAACGATGCCTTGACCAACCGGGACAACGAGCTGTACCTGATCGAGACGGGGTTTGAGCGGGGCTGGATCCAGCCGAGAATTCCCAAACTGCGCACCGGAAAGCGCGTGGCCGTCGTCGGTAGTGGCCCCTCCGGGCTGGCCTGTGCCGACCTGCTGAACCGGCTGGGACATGAGGTCACGGTCATTGAGCGCGCCGACCGCGCCGGGGGCCTTTTGATGTACGGCATCCCCAACATGAAGCTGCCGAAGGCCATCGTGGAAAGGCGAATCCAACTGATGGAAGCCGAGGGCGTGCGGTTCCTGCTGAACACGGAGGCAGAGCCCGAAATCACGAATGAATACGACGCCGTGGCACTCTGCGGCGGAGCGAAGAGGCCCCGTACGCTGAACGTGCCGGGCAGCTTCGCCGTGGATTACCTGACGGCAGCCACCCGGGCGGTGCTGTCGGGAAGTGACCCCAGCATCGACGCGAGGGACAAGCACGTGGTGGTCGTGGGCGGCGGCGATACCGGGAACGACTGCGTGGGCACCGCGCTCCGGCAGGGGTGCGCCTCCGTCGTCCAGCTGGAGATGATGCCCGCACCACCCGTCGAGCGCATGGCCAACAACCCTTGGCCGGAATGGCCGCGCACGCTGCGCACCGACTACGGCCAGCTGGAGGCGATTTACCGGCAGGGCAGCGATCCGCGCATCTATGAGACGACGGTCAAGCGGCTCCTGCCCGGCCAAGTCGAAACCGTGAAGCTCAAGGGCTTCGATCCCATCCCCGGTACGGAACAGATCATTCCCTGCGACCTCATGCTGATCGCGGCGGGCTTCGTGGGCTGCGAAACGGCCACCGCCGAGCGTTTCAACGTCAAACTCAACCCAAGGGGCTGCATGCTGCCCGAAAACGGCGGCCACCACCTGCGTGCCAACCTCTTCTCCGCCGGCGACATGCGCACGGGCCAGTCGCTGGTGGTGCGCTCTCTGGCAGACGGCCGGGCGGCGGCCATGGAGATTCACAACTGGCTTGGAGGAAAGGCACTATGACGAAATACATCTTTGTCACCGGCGGCGTGGTGTCCGGGCTGGGCAAGGGCATCACGGCGGCGTCGCTGGGGCGGCTTCTGAAGGCGCGCGGGTTGAAGGTGGCCGCGCAGAAGCTGGACCCTTACATCAACGTGGACCCCGGCACCATGAGCCCCTACCAGCACGGCGAGGTCTACGTCACCGAGGATGGCGCGGAGACCGACCTGGACCTGGGCCACTACGAGCGGTTCATCGACGAGGATCTGAACCAGTTTTCCAACCTGACTACGGGCAAGGTCTATTCGGGCGTCATCCAGCGGGAACGCCAGGGCGGCTACCTGGGCAGCACAGTGCAGACCATCCCCCACATCACCGACGAGATCAAGCGCTTCATCTACGCCGTGGGCCAGCGCACGGACGCCGACGTGGTCATCACCGAGATCGGTGGCACCATCGGCGACATCGAGAGCCAGCCCTTCATCGAGGCCATCCGCCAGGTGGGGCTGGAGGTGGGCCGGGAGAACGCGCTGTACGTCCACGTGACGCTGGTGCC
>CADARO010000113.1 GCA_902790345.1 uncultured Eubacteriales bacterium
CTCGTTGGTCAGGTTGTAATCCAGCTCGATGCCCGGCAGGAGCAGCATGTTCTTATAGAAATGAGGCGCTTCCACCGTCCGTTTCCAGTGATCCGTCAGCGCCAGGAAGTCATAGCCCGCTTCCTGATAGCGCCGCGTCACCTCGTCCGGGCTTAGAAGGCCGTCTGAATTGGTGGTGTGCGTGTGCAGATTGCCTTTGTAAAATGGTTTGTCCGGGTCAAACAGCTTCATAGCATCGTCCTCTTTTTCTCTTTTGCGCGTCTCATTCGCCGTATTGCCTGGCCATGGCGTCGATTCTCTCTTGCAGCCGCTTCACGATGATCCCCTTCTCCTCCCGATAGGACTTCCCGTCTGAGAAGGAAATGCTCTTGCCGATGGTCAGCGTCTTGTTCGTGACGCTCACGTTGACCGGCACAAACTGGATATGCCCGCCGGTCTTCCGGTTCCACAGCTGCTCGAGCAGCAGAAAGCCTTCGTACAGCGCGCCTGTCTCGCCGCTCTCCTCGGCGTAGTTGATATCCGGGAAAATGAGCAGGCGGTCGCCGGCCTCAAGAGCCTGGATGCTCTGTTGATAGGTTTCGCGCACCTTGAGTGAGTTCCGATAGACCGGAATCGCGCCGGTGGAGCACACCAGATTCGCGAACAGGGGCCCCAGTATGGCCGCCAGAATGCGCGACAGAAAGGGGTTAATCTTCCATGTGACGGGAAACGTGTACTCGCCCAAATGCTTACGGCAAGCGGCGGTATCCATAAACGGGGCGAACGCCCAGGGCCTGGCACCCAGCGGCAGCACGCACAGGCATGCCAAAGGACCGATGGCGTTGCGATGGCGGCAGATATAGACAATCGCGCCGCTGTTCTCCGCTTCCTCACGGAGCTTATAGCGGCCGTAACGACGGAGACGCAAAATTCGCCGGCAGTTCCGGTAATAACGTCCCTGTGTAGTCATGCAGACAACCTCCGAGCGCGCAGCAAACGATTAAAATTCTATATACTATACTACCATCTATTTATGTGAAATTCCAGTGCCTCTTTGCAAAAAATTGTTAACTGCGCAAAGGAGGTCATCGACAATCCAGCCTTCCGTGGTCTTTCGGCACATAAAAAGAGGAGATGCGCTTGGCACCTCCTCTTTACTGTTTAGAACGATCAGGCCTTCTTCGCCTTGATGGCGGCCTGAGCGGCGCTCAGGCGGGCGATCGGCACGCGGAAGGGGCTGCAGGACACGTAGTTCAGGCCCACTTCGTTGCAGAACTCGATGGACGACGGGTCGCCGCCGTGCTCGCCGCAGATGCCGCAGTGCAGCGCGGGGTTCGCGCTCTTGCCCAGGTCGACGGCCATCTTGATGAGGCGGCCGACGCCCACGGTATCCAGGCGGACGAAGGGATCGGACTCGTAAATCTTGTTCTTATAGTATGCCGGCAGGAACTTGCCCGCGTCGTCACGGCTGAAGCCAAAGGTCATCTGCGTCAGGTCGTTGGTGCCGAAGCAGAAGAAGTCAGCTTCCTTGGCGATTTCGTCGGCGGTCAGAGCGGCGCGCGGAATCTCGATCATGGTGCCGACCTCATACTTGAGGGCGGTGCCGGATTCGGCGATGAGCGCATCAGCGGTCTCCACGACCACCTTCTTGACGAACTTGTATTCCTTCAGTTCGCCGGTCAGCGGGATCATGATCTCCGGAACGACCTTCCAGTCGGGATGCTTGCCCTGCACATTCAGCGCGGCCTTGATGATGGCGCGGGTCTGCATGGCGGCGATCTCGGGATAGGTGACGGCAAGGCGGACGCCGCGATGGCCCATCATGGGGTTGAACTCATGCAGATCGGAGATAACCTGCTTGATGTATTCGACAGACTTGCCCTGAGCGGCCGCCAGCGTCTTGATGTCCTCCTCGTCGGTGGGCAGGAACTCGTGAAGCGGCGGATCCAGGAAGCGGATGGTCACGGGATAGCCGCCCAACGCCTCGAACAGGCCCTCGAAGTCGGACTGCTGCATGGGCTCGATCTTCGCCAGCGCCACCTCGCGCTCGGCGGTGGTCTCCGCGCAGATCATCTCGCGGAACGCGCCGATGCGGTCCACGTCGAAGAACATGTGCTCGGTGCGGCACAGGCCGATGCCCTGCGCGCCGAAGGAAGCGGCCTGCTGCGCGTCGGCGGGACGGTCCGCATTGGTGCGCACGCCCATGGTCTTATACTTGTCGGCCAGTTCCATGATGCGGCCAAAGTAGCCGCTGTTGGGATCGGCAGGCACGGTGGGGATCAGCTCGCCGTAGATATTGCCGGTGGAGCCATCCAGGGAGATGGCGTCGCCCTCGTGATACACGCGGCCGGCCAGGGTGAAGCACTTGTTGGCCTCATCCATCTTGATGTCGCCGCAGCCGGAAACGCAGCAGGTGCCCATGCCGCGGGCCACAACCGCCGCGTGGCTGGTCTGGCCGCCGCGCACGGTCAGGATGCCCTGGGAGTACTTCATGCCCTCGATGTCCTCGGGGCTGGTCTCGAGGCGAACCAGAACCACCTTTTCGCCGTTCTTGCCGCGAGCCATCGCGTCGTCCGCGGTGAACACGATGGCGCCGGCGGCAGCGCCGGGGCTGGCCGCGATGCCCTGACCCACGGGCGTCGCCTTCTTCAGGGCGGCGGGATCGAAGGTGGGATGCAGCAGCATGTCGAGGGACTTGGCGTCGATCTGCATCAGCGCCTCTTCCTCGGAAATCATGCCCTCGTCGATCAGATCGCAGGCGATCTTGATGGCGGCGGCGGCGGTGCGCTTGCCGTTGCGGCACTGCAGCATGTACAGCTTGCCGTTTTCAACGGTGAACTCCATGTCCTGCATGTCGCGATAGTGATCTTCCAGAATGCCGCACACGTCCACGAACTGCTTGTAGGCCTCGGGGAACAGCTGCTCCATCTGGGTGATGTCCATGGGCGTGCGAACGCCGGCCACCACGTCTTCGCCCTGGGCGTTGGTCAGGAACTCGCCCATCAGCTTCTTCTCGCCGGTGGCGGGATTGCGGGTGAAGGCCACGCCGGTGCCGGAGTTCTCGTTCAGGTTGCCGAACACCATGGGCATGACGTTGACGGCCGTGCCCCAGCTGTAGGGAATGTCGTGATCCATGCGGTACACGTTGGCGCGGGGATTGTCCCAGCTGCGGAACACCGCGCGGATGGCTTCATACAGCTGCACCTTGGGATCGGAAGGGAAATCCTCGCCCAGCTGGTTCTTGTACTCGGCCTTGAACTGGCGCGCCAGCTCCTTCAGGTCGGCGGCGGTCAGCTCAGTGTCGAAGGAGACGCCTTTCTTTTCCTTCATGACGTCGATCAGCTGTTCAAAATATTTCTTGCCCACTTCCATGACGACGTCGGAGAACATCTGGATGAAGCGGCGATAGCAGTCGTACACAAAGCGCTCGAACTTGGGATCGGGATTGCCCTTGATCATGGCGGCGACAACGTCGTCGTTCAGACCGAGGTTGAGGATGGTGTCCATCATGCCCGGCATGGAAGCGCGCGCGCCGGAGCGCACGGAGACCAGCAGGGGATTTTCCAGATCGCCAAACTTCTTGCCGTTGATCTCCTCCATGATCTCAACGTTCTTCATGATCTCGGCCATGATTTCATCGTTGATCTTGCGGCCGTCCTCGTAATACTGCGTGCAGGCTTCGGTGGTGATGGTGAAGCCCTGGGGCACCGGCAGGCCGATGTTGGTCATCTCGGCCAGGTTCGCGCCCTTGCCGCCGAGGAGATTGCGCATGCTGGCGTTGCCTTCAGTAAAGAGATACACGTACTTGTGTGACATGTTATTCCTCCTGATTATGTTAATGGATTGCCTGTCTTTAACATATCTTATAGTATAACATCTCATACGGCACAGGGCAAGCCAGCGTGTGTTAAATTTTACGCAAATTGGCATTTTGACAAACGCCCCGCATAGCCGGCTTCCAACGGCCCGCCTGTGTCTCTCCTTTTATCCTTTCGTTAAATAGTTCAAAAAACCGGTCAAACGGGTGTCAAACGGAGAAATTACGTGATATAATATATTGTGATTGCGCGTGCTCCGGCCGCTGTCCGGGGACGCCGGAGCCTTACGTGACTTTCGATTCATCAGGCCGCTGAGAGCGGCTTGAAAATATAGCTCTGTATTCCATCTACATGATGAAGGAGGCATATCGTGTCAAAAAAGAAAACGGAACCCAAGCTGCGCATCATTCCGTTGGGCGGCTTGGGAGAGATTGGCAAAAACATGACGGTATTTGAGTATCAGGACGACATCATCGTCGTGGACATCGGCTCCATCTTCCCCCGGGAGGACATGCCCGGCGTCGACCTGGTCATTCCCGATACCACCTACCTGGAGAAAAACTACGACAAGCTGCGCGGCTATGTCATCACCCACGGCCATGAGGATCACATCGGCGCCGCCCCGTATATCCTCAAAAAGCTGCCCGCCCCGGTGTACGGCACCCGCCTGACGCTGGCGCTGGTGGAGCACAAGCTCAAGGAGCATCGGGTGAGCGGCATTGACCTGAACGTGACTCTGCCCGGCGAGACGGTTGAAATCGGCGCGTTCAAGGTGGAGTTTATCCATGTGAACCACTCCATCACCGGCGCGGTGGCGCTGGCCATCCACACCCCCGCCGGAACCGTGGTTCATACCGGCGACTTCAAGATCGACTACACCCCCATCGACGACCACACCACCGACCTGGGCCGGCTGGCGCAGCTGGGCTGCGAGGGCGTGCTGGCGCTGCTGTGTGACTCCACCAACATCGAGCGGCCGGGCTACACCATGTCCGAGCGCAAGGTGGGCGAAACCTTCAACACCTACTTCCAGAAGGCGGAGGGCCGCATCATCGTGGCCATGTTCGCCAGCAACATCCATCGCATCCAGCAGGTGGTTGACGCGGCCGTGAGCTACAATCGCCGCGTGTGCCTGGTGGGCCGCAGCATGGTGAACGTGTCGAAGGTGGCGGTGCAGCTGGGCGAGCTGGTCATTCCGGAAGGGCGTCTGCTCTCCGTGGATGACATCGATCGCTACGACGACGACGAGCTGGTCATCATCACCACCGGCAGCCAGGGCGAGCCCATGAGCGGCCTGGCCCGCATGGCCTTCGCTGAGCACAAGAAGCTGGAAATCAAGGACAGCGACATGGTCATCATCTCGGCCACCCCCATCCCCGGCAACGAGAAATCCGTGTCGCGGGTCATCAACCAGCTGGTTCGCACCGGCGCGGAAGTGGTCTATGAGGCGCTGGCGGAGGTGCATGTCTCCGGCCACGCCTGCCAGGAGGAGATCAAGCTCATCCACACGCTGGTTCACCCGAAGTACTTCATTCCGGTGCACGGCGAATACCGGCATCTCTATCAGCACGCGGAGATCGCCAAGACCCTGGGCATGGACGAGGCCAATGTGCTCATCGCCAACGTGGGCGACCTGATCGAGCTCACTCCCTCCAGCATGGATGTGACCGACAGCGTGCCCAGCGGCGAGGTGCTCATCGACGGCCTGGGCGTGGGCGACGTGGGCAACGTGGTGCTGCGGGACCGCAAGCACCTCTCTCAGGACGGCCTGCTCATCATCGTGCTGGCCGTTGATCGGGATTCCGGTCAGGTCATTTCCGGGCCGGACATCATCAGCCGCGGCTTCGTCTATGTGCGCGAGGCCGACGACCTGGTGGAAGGCGCCAAGGTGGCCGTCCGCCAGGTGCTCAGCGAGTACGGCAACATCGACAGCGGCGAATGGAGCAACGTCAAATCCGCCATTCGCGACGCGGTGCAGCGCTACGTCTACACCACCCTCAAGCGCAGCCCCATGATCCTGTCGATCATCATGGACATCTGAGCCCAATACGGCCGGCCGGCAACCAAACGACCGGCCGGTTCGTCATATAATTATATCTACCGTCATCTTATACACTGGGGGTCTTCTCATGAATGTATACGATCAGGCCCACGCGCTGGCCCGTTCGCTGAAAGAAAGCGACGAGTATATCCAGTACACGCAGCTCAAGGAAAAGGCCTACGCCGACGACACCAATCGCGCCCTGCTGGACGAATACAAGCGCCTGCAGTATCAGATGCAGCTCAGCGTGGCCGCCGGCCGCCGCATGGAGGAGGACGACCTGCAGCGCATGCAGAAAATCGCGGCGCTGCTTCAGTTCAATCAGGACTGCAGCGCCTATCTCCTGGCCGAATTCCGCTTCCAGAAAATGCTCGCTGACATCTACAAGATCCTGGCGGACGTGGCTGGCATCGATTTGGACATGCTGTCCGGACAATAACGCAGAACAGCGGAGGCTTTCATGGCAAACAAAAAGAGGCGCGTCGTCTCGCGAAAATTCTACAATCAAAAAACGCTTCACAAGGAACGGGAATATGGATTCTACTGGTATTCCTGGCTGTGGAAGATCATCCGTCCCCTGCTGATTTTCGGCATCAGCGCCATCATCACGCTGGGCCTTTTCGTCAACGGATGGTACGCCCTTTACGATCATTTTCTCAAGCCCATGGATCCGGAGGATCAGGCCACGGTGCCCTTCGTCATCGAGCGGGGTGACTACGTCAACACCATCGCCAATCACCTGGCCGATCAGGGCCTTTTGCGCAACAAGGGCATCTTCAAATACATGGTCATGTTCCGCGGCGTCACCAACGACATCCAGTACGGCACATACCAGATTTCGCCCAGCATGACCGCCTCGGAGATCATCGACATCATCTCCTCCGGCACGTCGAGTCTTGCGCGGACGATCACCATCATTCCCGGCTGGACGGTTGAGGATATCGCGAACTACTTCGTCTCCATCGGCGCGCTCACCGGCACCGACGAGTTCTACAGCCTGTGCAACAGCAGCCTGTACTTCCGGGCGAATTCCCATCAGGTGGCCCAGGCCATCGCCGGCGGCAACGCCGACAAGCGCAAGTACCTGCTGGAAGGCTACCTCGCCCCCGATACCTACCGGGTCTTCGCCAACGCCTCGGAGGAATCGCTGCTGCGCACGCTGCTGGGCCAGATGGAAATCGTCATGGACGATCTCTACGCCTCCATCGAGGCGGAAGAAGATGTGGAGGAGGGCGTCTTCGTCTCCTCCCTCACGCAGGATGAAACCATCATCCTGGCCTCCATGATCGAAAAGGAAGCCGCCAACACCGAGGACATGGCGCGGGTCTCCGCCGTGTTCCACAACAGGCTGGCCGCCGGCATGAGGCTGGAATCCGACCCCACCGTGAAGTACATCACCGGCTCCACGAACTTCATCCTGTCAAACGACGAGTTGTCCCAGTCTAGCCCCTACAACACCTACATCATCAGCGGTCTTCCCGTGGGCCCCATCTGCAATCCCTCCCCCGCCGCGCTGAAGGCGGCGCTGCATCCGAACCAGAACTACATCGACGAAGGCTATCTCTACTTCTGTTCAACGGATCCCCGCTCCGGTGAGCTGTTCTTCAGCAAGACGCTGGAGGAGCACAACGCCGCCGTGGCGACCTATCGCCCGCTCTGGGAAGCCTACGACGAGGAACAGCGCGCGGCCCGCGAAGCCGCCGGTACGACGCCATGATGAGAATTCCTGAATTGCTGGCTCCGGCCGGCGGAGAAAAGCAGCTGCGGGCCGCCGTGCGCTTCGGCGCGGACGCGGTCTACCTGGGCCTCACCCAGTTCGGCATGCGGGCCCACGCGGGCAATTTCGATCGGGACGCCCTCACCCGCGCCGTCAGGTGGTGCCATGAGCGCGGCGTGCGGGTGCATCTCACGCTCAACATTTTCGCCTACGACGAGGACATCGAGCCCATGATCGACGCGGCGCGCTTCGCGCTGAACGCGGGTGTGGACGCGTTCATCATGGCCGACCCCGGGGCCATCGCGGCCGTGCGGGATGCCCTGCCCCGCGCCGTCATCCACCTGAGCACCCAGATGAGCACCATGAACGCCG
>CADARO010000114.1 GCA_902790345.1 uncultured Eubacteriales bacterium
TCCCATTGCCGCTTTTCCACGCTCTTCCATCTGTTGTGCCTGCCGCACGCACAAATCTTTAATACCGCCCATGTCCTGAAGTTTCCTGAACGCTCCGCGCACTTTGGCATCGCCTTCTAATTTAATTTCCAGCCTCACGTTTTCCACCCCCTACATCGGATAGTGACAAAACGCGTGCCTCTCTGCGCCACGCTCAATATTTCCATAGGCTGACTAACTGCCAGAGCATCCGACGTATCCGCTTCAATTCTTATGTGAGTCGCTGATTTCGGATACATCTTTCGCGGCATCTTCAGCAGGACTTTGACTTCGCTCTCCGTTACTGTCGCGCCATAAATTTGCTGTTCTTCAATGCTCCACGGCGCAATTCGTGCTTCGACCTTGCGCAACGTCTCAAACTCTCCGTTTCCAATGGAGTCATTCAGTTCATCGGATACCGTTCTCTCCCGCAAGAGTCGTGCTCGCTTCCATATCATATGAACACACCCCCTTACAGGAAATAGACCTTATACTTACCGCCGCTTTCGCTCTTACTTTGTCTGTACGCTTTGATTTCATCGGCGTATTCCGCCAGATCGCCGTTCTCCCGTGAAAGAATCTGATAGTTTTCGTGTAACGTTTCAGGATGATCCAAAATAAAAAAGTAGCTCTCGCAATTTTCCAGATCAGCCATCAGCCGCACCTGGGCGGCGGCGGCGTACTGGGCGGCGTCGCTCTCACGGGAGACGGCCATGTCCACGTAGGTCTGAACCTTCGCCACCACGCGGCCGTCGCCGTTGCAGTCCTGGCCATAGGCCGCCAGGCCCTTTTCCAGCGCCGCCACGGTCTCGTCGCTCAGGGGCAGGGAGGCCACGTAGGCGAACTGGTAATCCGGCTGGATTTTGCCGATGCCCAGCGCGTTCCAGCCGATGTCAATAGCCGCGATCAGCAGCAGCGCGCCGACGAGCAGGGGCCACTTGTGGTAGTGCCACCAGTTGGCGGCCTTCTGCTTTTTCGTGCGCTGGACGGGCTCATCGGGCTTGACATCCCGATATTTCCATTTGAGATACTCGCTGGCCAACGCCGTTCCTCCCTTCTTCTTTGAGAAATCCGTTTATTCCCTCGTGGTTCCGCCCGGGGCGTAGCTGACCGGCAGCGACATGAAGCCGGGGAACTGCTCGGACGCGCCATGCAGCAGGATGTAGACCGCCGTCTCCGCGATCTGCTGGATGGGCTGCACGATGGTGGAGCAGTAGAACTCGTCGGTCTCGGGGCGCTTGAGGCCGTCGAAGCCGATGAGCTGCACGTCCTCCGGCACGCAGACGCCGATGCTCTCAAGATGCTTTTTCACATGATAGGCGAACAGGTCGGTGCTGCAGAAGATGCCGTCGTAATCCAGCTTTCCGCGGTGGCAGTGTTCGTCCAGGAATTTGTAGACGGACTCAATGCCCTGCCAGTCGCTGAAGCGTTGGGCGGCGTATTCGATGCCGTTCATCTGGCAGTAGGTCACGAAGCCCGCGCCGCGCTTGTCGGTCTCGCCGGGCACGTCGGAGCCGATGCGCAGGAAAAGCGGCTTTTTGCAGCCCAGCGACACCAGCTTCTCCGCCGCCATCTGTCCACCGCCGAAGTTATCTGAGGAAATGCAGGGGATGTTCGGGCCGATAAAGCGGTCGATGCTGACATAGGGCAGGTTCTCGTTCACGTCCAGATCGGCGGCGTAGGTCAGGCCGATGACGCCGTCCGCCATGTTCTGCTCGATCATCCGGATGCACCGCGCCTCCGCGTGGGGGTCGGCCTTGGTGATGGCCAGAACCATCCTGTAGTTGTGCTTTGTCAGCGCCACGCAGATGTGATCCGCCAGCAGCGCGAAAAAGGGATTGTCCAGGCTGGGGAGGATGAGGGCCACCGTGTAGGTCTTGTCCGCCCGGAGGCCCCGGGCGTAGCTGTTGACCCGATAGCCCAGCCGCTTGGCCGCTTCTTCTACTTTTATTTTATAGGATTCGCCCACGGGAATGCTGTTGAAGACCTTGGACACCGTGCCCAGCGCCACGCCGGCCTCCCGGGCCACGTCCTTCATGGTGGGTGCTTTGCCTGCTTTGTTCATAGAACACTCCGTCATATTGCGTGAACTGTTTCACGTGAATCTGTTTCATGAACAGTATATCAGGTGAAAATGGGTTTGTAAAGGGATTTGCGGACGATCGCAGAAATGTGACATTTCAGGCGATTACCACATAGAATTTACACAAAAACATATGGAGTATGGGAAATTGAAAAAAGAACGGGTGAAGGGTTGACAGGCCGTGTTAAGTCTGCTACTCTATTCACATCGGAGTATATAACGTTTCACGACCGGCAAATCAAAGGGTTTTGCCGTTCTTTTTCGGGATCGAAGTGAAACGTTACATATCTCGCTCGACAAATGAATCAGGGGAGGTGGGAGCCAAAGCGTCGTTTTGTTTCAGGAAGGAGAGATCCGGCATTATGCCTGCGTTTCCGGCGCGTCCGATCAGCGCGGCAGAGACGCTTCCATATGAAACGGGTTTCTCAGTCACACCGAACAGAAAGAAGTGAGCAGAATGCAAGCCACCAAGGCAAACACAGCCCCCCGGCGGAAGAAATCGCTGGGCAGACGGATCGCCGACAACTGGCAGCTGTACCTGCTGCTGCTGATCCCCGTGGTGCTGACGATTGTGTACAAGTACATTCCCATGTACGGCATACAGATCGCGTTCAGGGACTACAAGGCGTCCCGGGGCATCGTGGGCAGCAAGTGGGTTGGTCTGGAATGGTTTGATCGTTTCTTCACCGCGCCGACCTGCGGCCGAATGATCAAGAACACCATCCTGCTGAGCCTTTTCAGCCTGCTGTGGGGCTTCCCGGTTCCGATCATCCTCTCGCTGTGCATCAACCAGCTGCGCTTCCCGCGCTACAAGCGCGTGGTGCAGACCGTGCTGTATGCGCCGCACTTCATCTCCATCATGGTTGTGTGCGGTATGATCCGCATCTTCCTGAGCCCTTCCGGCGGCCTGATCAACCTGGTGTTGGGCACAAAGATCGACTTTATGACGGAATCCAGCGCGTTCCGGACCATCTACATCGCCTCCGGCATCTGGCAGGACGCCGGCTGGGGCTGCATCATCTACCTGGCGACGCTGTCCAACGTGGACACCAGCCTGTATGAGGCGGCGAAGGTGGACGGCGCGTCCATGTTCCAGCGCATCATGAACGTGGACGTTCCGGCGCTGCTGCCCATGGCGATCCTGAACCTCATCATGAGCGCGGGTTCACTGATGAACGTGGGCTTTGAGAAGGCCTTCCTGCTTCAGACCGACCTGAACAAGGCCACCTCGGATGTCATCGCGGTGTACGTCTACCAGCAGGGTATTGAAAACGCCAAGTACAGCTATTCCACGGCTGTAGGCCTGTTCAATACCGCGGTCAACCTGATCCTGCTGTTCGTGGTGAACACCATCGCGTCCAAGACCTCCGAAGTCAACTTCGTGTAAGGAGGCGCAGACAGTGGCAAAGAACAAGACCTCAAACGGCCTGTCCGAGCGCACCAGCGACATCATCCTCGTGGTGATCACCGCCATCGTGCTGTTCATCGTGGCCTATCCTCTGTACTACGTGCTGATCGCCTCCTTCTCCAACCCCTACGACGTTTACGCCGGCAAGACCTTCCTGCTGCCCAGCGGGTTCACGCTGGATGGCTTCAAGGCGGTCTTCGCGGACGCCAACATCCCCACCGGCTACCTGAACTCCATCAAGTACACGGTGATCGGCACCGTCTTCTCCGTCACCATGCTGTACATCACCGCCTATCCCCTGGCGCAGAAGGACCTGCCCGGCCGCAAGGCCCTGTCCATGTTCTTCATCATCACGATGTACTTCGGCGGCGGCCTGGTGCCCACCTACCTGATCGTCAAGCAGACCGGCCTCATCAACAACATGTGGGCGCTGTTCCTGCCGGGCGGCGTGGGCGTTGGCAACATGATCATCGTGCGCAACTACTTCCAGAACAGCATTCCCCATGAGCTGATCGAGGCCTCCGAGATCGACGGCTGCACGAAGCTGAGAACCTTCCTGCGCATCGTCATCCCGCTGTCCATGCCCATCATGGCCGTCATGGTGGTGTTCAGCATGGTGGCCTACTGGAACGATTGGTTCACCGCCCTGATCTACCTGACCGGCGCGGAGAAGGCCCCGCTGCCTCTGGTGCTGAGGAACGTCCTCATTCGCAGCAGCGTCAGCGCCGCCCAGGCGTCCACCATTTCCGGCGGCTACGCCGAGCTGAACAAGATCACCGAAATGATCAAGTTCTCCTCCATCATCGTCGCCGCCGCGCCCATGCTGATCATCTACCCGTTCGTCCAGAAGTACTTCGAGAAGGGCTTCATGGCGGGCGCGGTCAAGGGCTGATCGCATTGGCATGTGACAGACACAATTCAACCGATTCACTCATCGACCATGAGAAAGGAACGAAATCCATGAAGCGCATTCTTACCGCGATGCTGACCCTCGCGATGCTGCTGGCCATGATCTCCGTCCCCGCGATGGCTGAAGGCCAGACCAACTACACCATCATCGGCGGCCAGTCCGCCCTGTCCCCGGGCTACAACGACAACGTGGTTCTGAACCAGCTGCAGGAGGAGACCGGCATCTCCATCGAGTGGAACACCATGAGCGATTCCCTCTCCGAGCAGGTGAACATCCACATCGCCGGCGGCGACCTGCCGGACGCCTTCCTGGGCGTTGGCTTCTCCAACTATGACCTGGCCACCTATGGCGAGGACGGCACCTTCATCGACCTGACCGAGTACATCAACGCCGACGTCATGCCGAACCTGACCGCCATTCTGGAGCAGTATCCCGAGTTCCGCGCCGCCATCACCCAGGCGGACGGCTGCATCTACGGCCTGCCCTCCGGCGACCAGATGTCCACCGCCGGCATCGGCAAGGAAAAGGACTACAACATCGGCGCCATCCCCCAGTTCTCCATGATCAACAAGGTCTGGCTGGACGATCTTGGCCTGGAAGTCCCCACCACCCTGGACGAGCTGCACGACGTGCTGGTGGCCTTCAAGGAGAACGACATGGCCGCCAAGATCTACGGCGCGGCCCCCGGTTCCACCCTGCCCATGTGCACCGGCTTCGATCAGTGGTGCTGGGGCCAGAACATCTTCTATGCCGGCTTCGGCTTCACCAACTGGTCTGACGTGACCCCCGATCTGGTGCTGCTGGACGACGGCACCGCCAACTTCGTGTGCGACGACGACAACTACCGCGCCGCGCTGACCTACTTCCATGACTGGTATGCCGAGGGCCTGATGGACATCGAGATGTTCTCTCAGGACACCACGCAGCTGATGGCCAAGTGCCAGCAGGGCTGGGTCGGCGTTTCCACCTGGTGGTACATCGAAGAGCTGATGGGCGACTACGCCAAGGACTACGTGTTCCTGCCCGTGCTGGACGGCCCCGATGGCACTCACAACGTGAACATCAAGCCCAACGGCGCCGTGACCTCCGGCCAGCTGACCGTGACCGAGGCCTGCAAGGATCCCACCAACCTGCTGAAGTTCTTCGACAAGTGGTATGACGGCCAGACCGTCATGCAGCTGCAGTACGGCCCTTATGGCGTGTACTTCATCGATACCGACGAGAACGGTGCCTGGATCGCCCTCAGCGAGGAGCAGGGCCGCGAAATGTTCGGCAAGTCCCCCGGCGAGCTCAAGGGCGTCAACGAAGTCTGGGGCCCGAAGCTGATCCTGGCCGAGTACTATCGCGACGTGGCCAAGATGGAGCCCCGCGCCGTGGAGCGTCTGGAAGACCTGTATAACTACTGGATTCCCTTCGTGACCAGCGACGCCTCCTATCCCACCGACTGCACCTTCACCATGGACGAGCTGGAAGTCATCGACCGCTACAAGGCCGATTTCGAGAGCGCCGTTTCCGAGCAGGAAGGCCTGTGGATCAAGAACGGCGGCCCCACCGACGCCGAGTGGGATGCCTACAAGAACATGCTGGTGAAGAACTGCGGCATGGACAAGCTGCTTGAGGTCTATCAGGCCGCTTACGACCGCTACACCGCCGCTGAATAATCCATTCACACGACCACTTGCATTCCTCACTTTTATCCCTCCCGCGATTCTCTCGCGGGAGGGGCATCACCCCAAATCATTGAAGGCAGGAGCGGTTTTACATGGCGAGCGACAAACTGAGAAAAGCGCGGGATTATGAGAACCAGTACATACCGTTTGTTCCGGAGGAGGAGCGTTCGCTGTTCCACGTGACCGGCGGCATCGGCTGGATCAACGACCCCAACGGCTTTTCCCTCTACAAGGGAGAATATCATCTGTTCTATCAGTACAACCCATATAAAACCGTGTGGGGGCCGATGCACTGGGGACATGTCAAGACGAAGGACTTCATCCGCTGGGAGCGCCTGCCCGTGGCTCTCGCGCCAGATATGCCCTACGACAAGGACGGCTGCTTCTCCGGCAGCGCCGTGGAACTGCCCGACGGACGGCAGCTGCTCATGTACACCGGCGTCCGCGAGGAAAACCAGCCGGACGGCACCATCAAGCCCTTCCAGACTCAGTGCCTCGCCATCGGCGACGGCGTGAATTACGAGAAGTACGAGGGCAACCCCGTGCTGACCGCTGAGAACCTGCCCAAAGGCGGCAGCGCCGAGGATTTCCGCGACCCCAAGCTCTGGCGGGAGGCCGACGGCTACTACGCCGTGGCGGGCAACCGCCCGGCCGACGGCAGCGGCTCCGTGCTGCTGTTCCAGAGCGACGACGCCTTCCAATGGCGCTATGTGGGCCCCGTGGCCTCGAATCACTGCCAGTACGGCTCCATGTGGGAGTGCCCGGACTACTTCCGGCTGGACGGCAAGGACGTGCTGCTGGTGAGTCCCCAGGAAATGAGCCCCATCGGGCTGGAATTCCACGCGGGCAACGGCACGGTGTGCATGATCGGCGAAGCCAATGAGATCAAGCACCTGATTCGCGAGAACGTCCACGCCATCGACTACGGCATCGACTTCTACGCCCCCCAGACGCTGCAGCCACCGGACGGACGCCGGATCATGATCGCCTGGATGGCCAACTGGGACACCGCCCGCAGTCAGCCGCGGGGCATCCGCATCTTCGGCCAGATGACCCTGCCGCGGGAGCTGAGCATTCGGGACGGCCGGCTGATTCAGCGGCCGGTTCGGGAGCTGGAGAACTATTACGGCGAGAAGATCAGCTATAAGAACGTGCCCCTGTCCACCGAGACCAATCTGGTGGGGGTGCGGGGGCGGGCCATCGACCTGACCGTGGACGTGCGGCCGGCCAACGGCAACCTGATGTATCGCTGGTTCAAGCTGCACCTGGCCAAGGACGGCGAGCACGTGACCACCATCCGCTACAAGCCGGACGAGGGCATCGTGCGAGTGGATCGCTCCCGCTGCGGCTACCGCTACGACATCGTGCACGTGCGCAACTTCCCGGTATACTCCAAGCACGGCCGCATCAAGCTGCGCGCCATTCTGGATCGGCACAGCCTGGAGCTGTTCGTGAACGACGGCGAGCAGGCGGCCACCTTCGTGGTGCACACGCCTGTCACGGCGGATGTGATCAGCTTCGAGGCGGACGGCGAAGTGCTGATGGACGTGGAAAAATACGACCTGATTTTTGATAAGGGTGAAGGCGATGAATGAGAAATTAGACGTGGTGGCGCTGGGGGAGCTCCTGATTGACTTCACGGTGAACGGCGAGAGCGCCCAGGGGAATCCCCTCTTCGAGGCGAATCCCGGCGGCGCCCCCTGCAATGTGCTGGCCATGCTGCGCAAGCTGAACCGCCGCTGCGCCTTCATCGGCAAGGTGGGCAACGACATGTTCGGCTGGCAGCTTCGCGAAGTCGCCGAGCAGGCCGGCATCCGCATGGACGCGC
>CADARO010000115.1 GCA_902790345.1 uncultured Eubacteriales bacterium
TGAAGTGCATGATCCTGCAGGTCATGGGGTGAAGAATAGTAAATGGGGAATGGGAAATGGGGAATGGGGAATTTTAGATACTCCTCAGGCGCGGCCGCGGCCGCGAGACCTCATCCGTCAGCCCTTCGGGCTGCCACCTTCCCCATAGGGGAAGGTGGCAGCCCGAAGGGCTGACGGATGAGGTCTTTCAGACAAACTAAAATTCCCCATTCCCCATTCCCAATTCCCAATTCCCCATTCCGAAGAAGGTGTTTTCATGGCCGAAGCAGCCGCGCCGCGCGGGCCGCTGTTCAACAACCGTTCGCTGTCCGCGCTCATCGGGCCGCTGCTCATCGAGCAGGCGCTGGCGGTGATGATCGGCATGGTGGACACCATGATGGTCAGTTCTCTGGGCGAGGCGGCGGTGTCGTCTGTCTCGCTGGTGGACAACGTGAATCTCCTCTTGATACAGATTTTCTCGGCGCTGGCGGCGGGCGGCGCGGTGGTGGCCTCCCAGTATGTGGGCAGCCGGGATCGGGAAAACGCCTGCGAGTCAGGCAGTCAGCTGTATCGGCTGTCGCTCATCGCCTCGCTGGTGATCGCCCTGCCGTCGCTCCTGTTCAACCGGCCCATCCTCTCCACCGTGTTTGGCCGGCTGGACGAGGACGTGCTGCGGGGGGCCATGACCTACTACACCCTGTCGGCCCTGTCCTATCCGTTTCTGGCGCTGTACAACGCCGGAGCGGCGCTGTTCCGCTCCATGGGCAACAGCCGGGTGTCCATGTACGCCTCGCTGGTGATGAACCTGTTCAACGTGGCGGGCAACGCGGCGCTGATTTACGGGGCAAAGCTGGGGGTCATGGGGGCAGGGCTGTCCACCCTGGCGGCCCGGGCGCTGGGGGCGGTGTATCTCACCGCGCGGCTGTACAACCGGAAAAACGAGATCTACATCGAAAAGATATGGAAGCCCAGCTTCCGGCGGGACCTGATCGGGCGCATATTGAAGATCGGCGTGCCCAACGGGCTGGAGAACGGCATGTTCCAGATCGGCAAGCTGGTGGTCATGAGCCTCATTGCCAGCCTGGGCACGGTGGCCATCGCGGCCAACGCCGTGGTGAGCAACATGGCCAGCGTGTGCACCCTGCCGGGCAACGGCATCGGCCTGGGCATGGTCACGGTGGTGGGCCAGTGCATGGGGGCGGGCAGGCCGGACGAGGCCGCCTCCAATGTGAAAAAGCTCATGGCAGCCTGTCACGCGCTGATGCTCATCACCTGCGGCGCGCTGTTCTTCTTCGCCCGCCGGGTGATCGGCTTCTACGGGCTGTCGGCGGAGGCCGCCGGGGTGGCCTACGGCATCATTCGGTTCTACACCGTGTGGTGCGTGCTGATCTGGCCGGAATCCTTCACGCTGCCCAGCGCGCTGCGGGGGGCGGGAGACGCCCGGTTCACCATGATGGTGGCCATGCTGTCCATGTGGGCCTGCCGCATCGCGCTGTGCTATCTGCTCACGCTGCATTTTGGCATGGGCCTCAAGGGCGTGTGGGTGGCCATGATCATCGACTGGGCGGTGCGCATGGCGGCGTTCATCGTCCGCTTCCAGCGGGGCAAGTGGCGCTCCATCAAGGTGATTTGAACATTCGGAGGGAATGATATGACAACACGTCCCGCCCTCGTGGTGATCGAGGGCACCAACGCCTCCGGCAAGAGCGGGCTGGCCGTGGAACTGGCCGCCCGGTTCGGCGGCGAGATCGTCTCGGCGGACTCCCGGCAGGTGTTTCGCGGACTGGATCTGGGCAGCGGCAAGATCGCGCCGGAGGAAATGAAGGGCGTCCGGCATCACCTCCTCGATGTGGCCGAGCCCGGGGAATTCTTCTCCATGCACGATTTCCAGCGCCTGGCCTACGCCGCCATCGAGGACATACGGGGCCGGGGCAAAGCGCCCTTCCTGGTGGGCGGCACGGGGCTGTATGTGGCCTCCGTCACCGAGGGCTACGTGATGAGCGACCGCGCGCCGGACCTCAACTACCGGGCGGAGCTGGAGACCCACACCACGCCGGAGCTGTGCGCCATGCTGCGCGCGGCGGTTCCGGATATCGAAATCGACTGGAACAACCGCAACCGGGTGATGCGGGTGCTGGAAAAGCTGCACGACGGCGACGACTTCGCCGCCAGGAGCGAGCCCCGCTATGACTGCCTGAAGCTGGGCGTCACCTGGGAGCGGAGCGTGCTGCGCCGCCGCATCGACGAGCGATTGGCGCGCCGGGTGAAGGCGGGCATGATCGACGAGGTGAGGGGCCTCATGGAGCGGGGCGTGAGCACGGAGTTTCTCATGAAGCTGGGGCTGGAGTACCGCTTCATCGCCCAGTACCTCACCGGGGAAATCAAATCCGAAAACGAGATGCTGGAGCTGCTGGCCACCGCCATCAAGCAATTCGCCAAGCGGCAGATGATCTGGTTCCGCCGGGACAAGGCCATTCACTGGCTGGACATGACGGCGGATCCCATCGCCCAGGCCAGCGCCCTCATCGGGCCCTTTCTGGCCGCCCACGGGGAGGCGGAAGCGTGAAGGAATACGTGATCGGCCAGGAGGCCGCCGGCAAGCGGGTGGACAAGTGGCTTTTGAAGGAGCTGCCCCGGCTGCCCATGGGCCTCATGCAGAAATACCTGCGGCTCAAGCGGGTGAAGCTGAACGGCAAGCCGGCCAAGGGGGATATGCACCTCTGCGAGGGCGACACGGTGAGCCTGTACATCGAGGACGAGTTCTTCGAAAAGCCCGCCGAGGCCGACCCCTTTCTGGCCCGGTTCCACTGGCACCTGGACATCGCCTATGAGGACGACAACATCCTGGTGGTGGACAAGAAGCCCGGCCTCATGGTGCACCCGGATCGCACTGAGCAGGTGAACACCCTTTTAACCCACGTGCAGGCCTATCTCTATCAGAAGGGCGAATGGAACTCGAAGGACAAGAGCCAGTTTCCGCCCGCCCTGTGCAACCGCATCGACCGCTTCACCGGCGGGCTGGTGATCGTGGCGAAGAACGAGGCGGCCCTGAAGGCCATGAACGAGAAGATCGCCGCCCGGGAAGTGAAGAAGGAATACCTGTGCGTGGTCCTGGGCGAGATGCCCCGGGATCAGGGCCTCATCGACAACTACATCCTCAAGAGCGAGGGCTCCCGCAAGGTGCGGGTGAACCGCAATCCCCTGCCCGGGGCCCAGCGGGCGCTCACCGGCTATCGGGTGCTGGCCCGGCGAAACGGCCTGTCCCTGGTGGCCTGCGACCTCATGACCGGCCGCACCCATCAGATTCGCGCCCAGTTCGCCTTCCTGGGCCATCCGCTGTTGGGAGACGGCCAGTACGGCGACCCCCGGGAGAGTGAGCGCTTCGGCCGGGACTATCAGGCCCTCTACGCCTGGGCGCTGACCTTCGACTTTCAGGGGGACGCGGGCGTCCTGGAAGCGCTGCGCGGCCGGCGCATCACCGCCCGGAGCGTGCCCTTCGTGCGGGAGTATTTCCCGGATGTGTCCTTTTAACCTATATGATCGGCCCCGGCGGGACCTCAATGAAGGTCTTGCCAAGGGGCCTTTTTTCGTGTATGATGGAGGCGGAAAAAGCCATATGGGAAGGAGATCGCGGGCATGGACAAGATGGATTCCTTCGGCGCGCTGTACGCCGTGGACGACTTGAACCGACTGCTGCCCTCCGAGGAGCAGGCGGGGCCGGCGCGGGCCAATCGCGCCGTGGGCTGCTTCTATTTCCTCACGCACGGCGCAGGCCGGCGGCCTACCGCCGCGCCCTGCAACGTGACCCGGGTCATGCGGGACTGCCCCGAGGCGCTCTCGGACATCAATCACCCCGCCTGGGGCCAGGGCTCCCTGTATTGGGACGAGCCGCTGTTCGGTTATTATTTCCAGACGGACAAGTGGGTGCTGCGCCGCCATGTGAAGCTGCTGACCCACGCCGGCGTGGATTTCCTCATCTTCGACACCACCAACCGGGTCACCTTCTGGAGCCAGGTGAAGCCCCTTCTCGAGGTGCTGGAGGCATACCGCCGGGAGGGCTGGGCCGTGCCGAAGGTGGTCTACTACACCAACACCCGCTCCGGCGAGACGGTGGATGAGATCTGGCGCGACCTGTATCAGCCGGGGCTGTTTTCGGAATTGTGGTTCCAGTGGGAGGGCAAGCCCCTCATCATCGCCGACCCGGCGGAGTGCACCCCGGAGCAGCGGGCCTTCTTTACCTTCCGCCTGCCCCAGTGGCCCACGGAGGCGAAGAAGCAGGGCGGCTTCCCCTGGATCGACTTTGAGCGGCCTCAGCGGGCCTGGACGGACGCGGCGGGGGAGAACGAGATCGTGCCGGTGAGTGTGGCCCAGCACCCCAACCTCAGCTTTGGCGACGGCGCGTTCTACGGCGACCCGGTGCCCCGGGGCCGGGCCTTTCATGACGCCCGGAACGATAAGACGCCGGAAGCGCTGGCCTACGGCTACAACGTGGCCGAGCAGTGGGAGCGGGCCATCGAGCTGGATCCGAAGCTGGTATTCTTCACCGGGTGGAACGAGTGGACGGCGGGCCGCATCCAGGGCGACGAGCCCCGCCCGGTGCTGATGGTGGATCAGGCCGACCGCGAGTATTCCCGGGACGCGGAGCCCATGCGGGGCGGCTTCTTCGACAACTACTACATGCAGCTGTGCGACTACATCCGCCGCTACAAGGGGGCCCCGCCCCTGCCGAAGAAGCAGGGCCCGCGCGCCATCGACCTGAACGGCCCCTTCGATCAGTGGGCGGACGTGCCCGCCTACTGGGCCATGCCCTTCGGCACCATCCCGCGCCATGCCGAGGGCCAGGGCGGGGTGATCTATGAGGACAACACCGGCCGAAACGAATTCGAGTGCCTGAAGGTGGCCCACGACGGGAGGAATGTGTACTTCTACGCCAGGACGCGGGAGGACATCGTGTTCAACATGTTCACCAAGTGGATGACACTGTACATCGGCGTGGCAAACCGCCCCTACGCGCCCCACTGGTACGGCTTCCACTATATCGTGAACGACATCGTGCTGGATGGCTGCGCCACCTTCGTTCAGACATGCCTGGGAGGTTACCGCTTCGGCAAGAACACCCGCGTCCGCTACCGCCGAGAGGGGCGCGAGCTGATGATCGCCCTGCCCCGGGCGTACATGGGCCTGAACGAGGACGGCTTCGAGCTGCGCTTCAAGTGGGCCGACCACACCGGCAAAAACCAGTCCATCACCGATTTCTACGAGCACGGCGACGCCGCGCCCTACGGCCGGTTCGCCTGGATCTACCGCGCTGAATGAAAGGAAGGATGAGCATGAAGGTACTTCGCATCGAGGCCGGACGGGATCTGATCCGCCTGTTCACCGATTCGGACGGCGCCGCGCTGCTGCGCGAGAGCGTGGCCACCGTGGGAGACAAGCCGGGCCGCACGCTGGGCATGACGCCCGTGGAGGCGAAGGACGGCGTGGTTTCGCTGCCCCGCATGGCGGGCGACCGGGATCGGATTTTCTCCCGATACGACCTGTTTGAGGGCGGGAAGCGGGTGGAGGGCGTGCGCTACGTCACCGACGTGGCGGAGGACGTGCCCGCCAACGCCGCGCCCTATCCCCAGCCGGACATCATCAAGACGCTGGGCCTGCCCAGCGAGCTGGCGAAGAAATACGGCATTCGCCAAGGTCTGATGAACATCAACCTGCCCGCCCTCATGGCCGCCGCGCCGGGGGAGGACACCATGGCGTATCCCTTCAACGGCCGGGTGTACTATGTCCACAAAGCCGCCGTCCAGGCCATCGACCAGGCCATGGCCGCCGTGCCCATGATGACCATGATCCTGCTCAACTCGCCCCGGCTGTTCGGCTCCACCGGGGAGAAGGCGCTGCTGGACGCCTGCCTGCATCCCCATTACGACTGGAATTGCCCCAACGCCTACATCAGCGCCTTCGACATGGAGACCGAGGAGGGCCAGGGCTACTACGCCGCCTTCGTGTCCTTCCTGGTGGAGCGCTACACCCGGCCGGACGGGAAATACGGCCGCGCGGTGGGCGCGATCATCTCCAACGAGGTGAACAGCCAGTACATCTGGGGCAACGCCGGCGACATGCCGGTGGAGGCCTACACGCGGGAATACGCCCAGGCGCTGCGGCTGGCCTGGCTGTGCGGCCAGCGGTTCTGCCGCCATTTCCGGGTGTATATCTCCCTGGATCAGTTCTGGTGCGGCACGAATTTCGACCCCTCCCAGAAGACCCGCTACTACAGTGGCCGCCGCATGCTGGAGCTGCTGGCGGAGTATGGCCGCGCGGAGGGCGACTTCCCCTGGAACGTGGCCTATCATCCCTACCCGGAGGATCTGCGCTGGCCGGATTTCTGGCACGACCGCGCGCCGGACTTCACCTTCTCCACCCCCAAGATCACCTTCAAGAACATGGAGGTGCTGGAGGCCTTCCTGTCGCAGGAGGCATTCCTCTATAAGGGCGCGCCCCGCCGCGTCATCTTCAGCGAGCAGGGCTTCAACTCCCAGAACGGCCCCATGCAGGCCCTCACCGAGCGGATGGCGGCGGCGGGCTACGTGCTGGCCTACATGAAGGCGAGGAAGATGAAGACGGTGGATCTGTTCACCCACCACGCCACGGTGGACAATCCCCACGAGTTCGGCCTGAACCTGGGCATGTTCCGCTACGATCCCAACGCCCCGCATCACCTGGGCGAGCCCAAGCCCATCTTCGCCTCCTTTGAGGCCATGGAGACGGAGAGGGAAGCGGAGGCCGTTCAAAAGGCGCGGGCTTTCATCGGGCCGGAGCTGTTCGACTTCCTGCTTGACCCACCGCTGCTCTACGGCGAGCGGGACACCTCTCAGGACGATGCCTTCGGCAACTGAATCTCGACACAGAACCCATGAAGAAGGAGGATGGAATCATGAATTTTCATTTGCTTGAGCAGTACCTCGATTCCCTGAACGAGGAGTATGGCATTCCGGCGCTGGACGTGATCGTCACCAAGGATCACGAGACGGTCTTCCGGCGCATGTGCGGCTACGCGGACAGCGAGGGCACGCGCCCGGTGAGCAACCGGGACTTCTACCTCATGTACTCCTGCACCAAGCTGATCACCATGACGGCCATGATGCAGCTGATCGAGGCGGGCAAGGCCAGCCTGTACGATCCCGTGAGCCGGTTCCTGCCGGAATGGGAATACATGACCGTCATCAACGCGGACTGGAAGTCCAAGGGCGACCAGTTCAACCCCACCCTGCGGGAGCCCTCCCACTACGCGAAAAACCGGGTCAGGATCATCGACTGCATGTCCATGACCGCCGGCCTCACCTATGACATGCAGTCCGAGGCCATCAGGGCGCTTTTGAAGGACAAGCCGGAGGCCACCACCCGGGAAGTGGTCGCCGCCATCGCCAAAATGCCGCTGCTGTTTGAGCCGGGCACCCGCTATCGCTACAGCCTGGGCCACGACGTCATCGCCGCGGTGATCGAGGCCATCAGCGGGGAGCGCTACAGCGACTACCTGAACAAACATATATTTGAGCCCCTGGGTGTCACCGATCTCACCTGTCACATGACGGAGGAGCAGCGGGCCCGGCTGAGCGCCCTCTACCGCTACGATCCGGAGACGAAGAAGATGGTGTTCGTGGGCAAGGACGCCCCGCGCTTCATGATCTCGCCCAACTACGAGAGCGGCGGCGCGGCGCTGGCCGGCACGGCGGAAAGCTACGCGGCGGTGGTGGAGGCCCTGGCCAACGGCGGCGTGGGCCGCACGGGGGCCCGCATCCTGAAGGAGGAGAGCGTGATGCGCTTCACCCATTCGGTGCTCACCGGCCAGGCGCTGGGGGATTTCCGGGTGGGCCGATTCCTGGAGTACTCCTACGGCCTGGGCGTGCGCGTGAATTCATCCCCGGGTCCGCGACCTGGTTTACAAGGGCCTGGAGCGATGAAGGGTTTTGCCCGCCGATGGTGAACACGCCATAACGAAAAAGTAAATTGACACCGTGTCAGGATTGTGGTACGATACCCAATGATGACACGGTGTCAATTTAGATTTCGGCGGCGGGACGAGGCCGGCGGGGCGGAGGGAGACAATGGAACGGATTTCGCGATGGATCGAGCCGAAGGGGGCGCTGCCGGAGCCGCGGCGGCCCTTTTCAAACGCCGCGCTGAGGGCGATGATCGTGCCGCTGGTGATCGAGCAGGTGCTGCAGATGGTGGTGGGCCTGGCGGACACCATGATGGTCAGCTACGCGGGGGAGGCGGTGGTGGCGGGCGTGGGCCTGGACACCATGATCTACACCGTCTTCATCTACCTGTTTACCGCCGTGTCCGCCGGAGGCGCGGTGGTGGTGTCCCAGTACATCGGGGGCAGGGACCGGGACAACGCGGAGCTGGCGGCCTCGCAGATTTTCCACATCGCGGGGGTGTCGTCCCTGATCTGCATGGCGCTGATGCTATGCTTCGGCTCCGGGCTGCTGCGGGCCATGTATCCGGAGACGGAAAAGGCCACCATGGACGCCTGCCAGACCTACATGTGGATCGTGGCTCTGTCCTTCCCGGCCAACGCGGTGTACAACGCCGGCGCGGCCATCTACCGCGCCATGGGGCAGACGAAGGTCACCATGTGGGTGTCGCTGCTGGCCAATCTGGTGAACGTGACGGGCAACGCCGTGGGCATCTTCGCCCTGAAGGCCGGGGCGGCGGGCGTGGCGTGGCCCACGACCCTTTCCTGGTATGTGGCCGCGCTGGTCATGACCTGGCTCTGCGCCGGGGGCCGGCGCTTCAGTGGGATCCGCGTCCGGGCGCGGCACGTGTTCCGGCTGGACGCGCCCATGGCGAAGCGCATCCTGGGCATCGCCATTCCCAATTCCGTGGAGAATACCCTGTTTCAGGCGGCCAAGGTGGTGCTGGGCATGCTGGTGGCCACCTTCGGCACGTCGCAGATCGCCGCCAACACCACCGGGCAGACCTTCTGATCCCTGGCGGCCTGCATGAGCATGGCCACGGGCACGGTGTTCATCACCGTGATCGGCCAGTGCATGGGGGCGGGGGACAGGGAGGCGGCGGATTGGTACATGCGCAAGCTCACCCGCCTGGCGCTGCTGCTGGCCATTTTGTGGAACGCCATGGTGATGGCACTGACGCCCATCCTGCTGCCCCTTTATGACCTCACCGACGAGACCAAGCGGCTGATCCTCATCATCGTGGCGATTCACAACCTGTTTTCAGCCCTGGTGCAGCCCTTTTCCGGGCCCCTGTCCTCCGGCCTCCGGGCGGCGGGGGACGTGCGGTTCACCATGTGGGCCTCCATCTTCGCCACGGTGGTATGCCGCACCTTCCTGTCCTTCCTGCTGGCCAAGTGGCTGGGGCTGGGGGTGATCGGCATCGCGCTGGCCATGGTGCTGGACTGGTGCATCAAGGCGGCGCTGGACATCTGGCGCTTCCGCAGCGGCCGTTGGGCGGAGAACAAGGTCATCTGAGAAACTGCCCCTTCGCCCGCGCTGCCTCCTGAACAGACGCGACGCCCTTTCCCGCCTTGCCGGCGGTCGAAAGGGCGTCGCGCTTTATGATGTCAGGTCATCAATGGGGGAAGGGGCCCAGCGGCTTCACGAAGTTGATCTCCACGCGCTGGATCTCCATGCCCGTCTGGGCGAAGTAGAATCGCAGGAAGAAGGTGAACATGCAGGGCGGCATCTCGATCTCAATGGTGCGCCAGTCGCTGTCCTCGCCGGTGAGGGTGATTTCCTTCAGCAGCGCCTTGTCCCGATAGATGCTCATGGGAATCTGCGCCATGCTGGCGGCGGCCTTGGTGCGCAGGGTCAGGGCCAGCTTGTAGAAGCCCGGCTTCAGCGGAGAGACGGACAGCATGGTGGACGCGCCTCGGGCGGTGTCGATCTGCGCCGGGTCGATTGAGCAGTGGCCCGAGGCGTCGATGCGGCAGTCGATCATCTTGTCAAACACCGCCTGATCCTCGTCCTGCTCCGCCTCCAGCTGCCTGTCCGCGTCGCTGATCTGGCCGATGGAGCGGGCGAACACGGGCTTGGACAGGATGAAGCGGCAGATGTTCATGGCGTTGCGCTGGAATTCGCCCCGGGTCACGCGACCCGCCGCCAGGGCCTCCAGGGAGTTGTCGTGGTTCGTGTTGTCCGCGGCGGAGGCGGTGACCATGTACAGGTCGTTCTGGGCGCGAACCAGGGAGGCCATGTTCTTGGAATCGCCGGGGCTGTTTTCCTCGCCGCCCTTGGCCCACCAGTCCGTCATGGCGATGCCGTCGAAGCCCCACTCGCCCCGCAGGATTCGGGTGACCAGGTCGTAGTTGGCGGCGGTGTAGGTGCCGTTGATGAGGCCGTAGGTGGTCATGACGGCGTGGGCGCCGCCCTCCCTCACGGCCAGCTCGAAGCCCTTCAAATAGAGCTCCCGGGCCGCGCGCTCGGAGACCACGTGGTCCACGAAGTGACGCCGGGTCTCCTGGGTGTTCATGGCGAAGTGCTTCACCACGCCGGTGACGCCCCAATGGGCCATGCCCCTGAGCTGGGCCGCCGCGCACAGGCCGGTGACCAGCGGATCCTCGGAGAAGTACTCGAAATTGCGGCCGTTCAGGGGGTTGCGGTGCAGGTTCATGCCGGGGCCCAGCAGCGCGTCGATCTTGTTCTTGCGCAGCTCCATGCCCTCCCACACGTACAGCGCCTCCTGCAGGGCCAGATCCCAGGTGGCGGCCAGGCAGGCGCCGTTGGGCAGGGCGAAGGCGCGCTTGCCGCTGTCCATGCGGATGCCGGAGGGGCCGTCCGTGACGCAGGCCACGGGGATGCCATAGGAGAGCAGGCTGTCCGTCACGCCGCCGAATGCGCCGCCGCAGCCCGGGGTGACCTTGGGGGAACTCATGCCCTCGCCGCGCACGAGGCAGCTCAGGTCCTCGTCGGACAGCTGGGCGATGAAGTCCTCCATGGCGCAGCGGCCTTCCGCCACGTCCCGGAGCTTCAGACCCTTATCGCCCGTATAGGGGATTTCCTTGGGCAGGTTCGCCGCCCGCAGATCCTGCTGCCTGTGGGTGGACAGCGGCGCGTCCTCCCAGGCGGGAACGAAGCCCGTCTCGGTCTTGCGGGGAACCAGCCGCTGGAAAGGAAGCACGGGCGCCAGAGCCTCCGAAAGCTGGCAGACCACCTTCGTCTCCGGCAGGGTGAAGCGGCCCGCCTCCTGGGCGGCGCGGACGTCGCCGCCCGCGTAGAGGATGTATTCGCCCGCCTCCAGCACGTAGGCCGAGCGGTGTCCGGCCTTGCCCGCGTCGTCATAGGAGGCCATGCGGTAGTCCGGAATGGAGACAGTCACGGTCTCCTCGCCGCCTGGGGCGATGAGGCTGGTCTTGGCGAAGCCCACCAGGGAGCGCAGCGGCTTGCCCAGCGCGCCCTGGGGCGCTTCCAGATACACCTGCACCACCTGGCGGCCGGGGCGCTTACCGGTGTTGCGCACCCGGGCCGTCACCGACGCGCCCTCCGACCCGCGCTCAGCCGAGGCCTCCATGGCGAAGGTGGTGTAGGACAGGCCGAAGCCGAAGGGATAGAGTACCCGGTCCTTCGTGAAGGTCTCGAACCAGCGGTAGCCCACGTAGATGTCCTCCTGCTGGACGTTGCGGTCATGGTCGCCGAAGTTCTTCGTGGAGGAATAGTCGTCGATGCTCAGGGCGATGGTGTCGGTGAGCCGGCCGCTGGGGTTCACGTCGCCGGAGAGCACGTCCAGCGCGCCCAGGCCGCCCACCTGGCCGCCCTGCCAGATGTAGGCCACCGCCGCGGGATCGAAGCGGGCCACCCAGTTCATGTCGATGATGTTGCCCGTGTTCAGCAGCACGATGGTGCGGTCGAAGGCCCCCGTCACGGCGGCCAGCATGGCCTCCTCGTCCTCGGTGAGCAGCCAGCTGCCCGGGGCGTTGGAGTTGTCCTGATCCTCGCCGGCGGTGCGGCCGATGAGCACGATGGCCGCGTCGGCGCGCCGGGCCGCCGCCTGAGTCAGCTCGGCGGTCACGGGCATTTCCTCCTGGAACCAGGGCTCCGCCGCCCAGCCCTGGCCGGGGTTGAAGGGATGATCCTTGATCCAGGCGTCGTAGACCGCCTCCAGCGCCTCGTCCAGCGGGAAGCGGCCGTCCTCCTTCAGCGCTTCCTTCACGCCCCACACCCGGCTGGTGTTGACCATGCCGCCGGAGCCGGTGCCGCTCTTGTAGTAGTTGTACTGACTGCGGCCGAACAGGGCCACCTTCGTGCCCGGCTGAAGGGGCAGCGCGTCGCGGTCGTTCTTCAGCAGCACGATGCCGTCGGCCACGCACTGCCGGGCGCGGCGGGAGTATTCCTCCAGGTTGAACAGAGCCATATGAGCACATCCTCCTTTTTTTCAAGGGAATCCTCGTCGAAAGCCCGGCCGGCATACGCGTTTCGCCCCATTGAAGCAGGAGCCGCCTTCCAGGCCATATATCAGCATTATAGTACAAGACAGGAAAAAAGTAAACGCTTTTATAATTTTATATACATATAATAGGCGAAAAGCGCCGGAACCGCCGCGAAAACGGCATTGACGAACGGGGCGGGCGCTGATATGATAGAGGCGAGAACGAAAGGAAGGTGCCTATGAAGATCATCTTTTCGCCCAAACAGGTCATCGGCCAGGCGGACAACCTGCTGTACGGCCACTTTCTGGAGCATTTCCACCGCCAGGTCTACGGCGGCGTTTACGATCCCGGCTCGCCCTTCGCGGATGAGGACGGCTTCCGCGCGGATGTGATCGAGGCCCTGCGGGCCATCCGCACGCCCATCATCCGCTGGCCCGGCGGCTGCTATGTCTCCGCCTACGATTGGAAGCGCGGCGTGGGTCGCGACCGCCTGCCCACCTTCGACAAGGCGTGGCGCGTGGAGGAATCCAACGCCTTCGGCACGGACGAGTTCGTGAAGCTGTGCCGAAAGATCGGCTGCGAGCCCTACATCTGCACCAACGCGGGCACCGGCGGCGCCCAGGACATGAGCGACTGGGTGGAATACTGCAATCTGAAGGACATGGGGTACTACGCCCGGTCGCGGGCGGCCAACGGCTTCGCGGAGCCCCACGGGGTGAAGTACTGGAGCATCGGCAATGAGAACTGGGGCCGCCACGAGATCGGCTCCAAGGACGCGGAGGAGTGGGGCCGGCTGGTGCGGGAAGCGGCCAAGATGATGCTGCGGGTGGATCCCACCCTGGAGCTTTCGGCCGCCTCCATCGACAATGTGGACTGGAACCTGAATCTGCTGCGCCGGGCCGGGGAGTTCCTGGACTGGATCTCCATCCACGGCTACTGGGACGGCTCCCCGGACGGCATCCGATACGGCGATTACGATTCGGTCATGCTGCGCACGGGCGAGGAGATCAGCGGCGGCATCGACCGTGTGCGGGCCTACCTGACGGCCCTGGGCCTGGAAAAGAAAATCCATATAGCCTACGACGAGTGGAACCTGCGGGGCTGGTTTCATCCCAACGTCATGGACATCTGGAACCGGGACGCCCTGCGCCGTGAGGACGAGGCCTTTTACCGGGAGAAGGTCATCGGCCCCCGGGACCGAAACGACAACAACGCCATTTACACCATGGCGGACGCGGTGTTCTCCGGGGCGTTCCTCAACACCTGCCTGCGCAACTGCGACCTGGTGAAGATGGCCTGCTTCTCCCCGGTGGTCAACACCCGGGGCGCCATCTTTACCCACAAGGACGGCATCGTGCTGCGGCCCCAGTATTTCGTCTTCAAGCTGTACGCCAATCTCCTGAAGAGCACGGTGCTGAACCTGTGGGCGGAGGATGTGCCCACCATGTCCGGCCGGGTGGACGGGCATGAGCGCGTGGTGAACGTGGTGGACGCCGTGGTGACCTGCGACGGCGGAGTCTACGCCGTGGCCGCGATCAACAAGGACCCGGCCAGGCCGCAGACGCTGCGCTTCGCGCCGCTGGACGCGGTGCTTTCCGAGGCGCGGATCCACACCCTCAACGGCCCCGGCCCGGACGCCTACAACGACATCGGCCGAACGGAAGTGGGTGTCGTCGATTCAGACTGGACGTCCTTTGCGGGGGAGGTCGTTCTGCCGCCTCATTCCGTGAGTGTGATCGAGCTGAGGTGAGAGGCGGATGCGGGGCGTCGCGGCCGAGCTGAACCAACTGAATAAATGAGTCAGGGGCTGTCGCGCGGACGGCCCCTGATTCATATTCTCCCCGATGCCGTTGGTTTGGGCAAGACGGCATTTCCGGACTTGAAAACGCGGTCTGTTTCAGGTATGATAAAAACAGGTGGCATGGACGACTGACTTCATCGAGGATCAGAAATACAGAGAGAAAAGAAGCGAGAATCATGAACAGAATTCATTTTCTGAGAGCGTGCTGGAGCGATATCATACTGGTGGAATCCGACGGCCGGTTCGGCCTGATCGACACCGGATACGCCGAGGACAGCGGGCGGATCTCAGCTTACCTGGATTCCCTGGGTGTTGAGCGGCTGGAATGGATCCTGATTACGCATTTTCACAGGGATCACTACGGCAGCCTGCCGGCCCTGCTGACCCGGTATCCGGTGGGCAGGGTGTATATGAAGAAGTTCAGCGGGCTGAATGTGTCCGACGGCGGCGGACACAAGGCGACCGCCGAATACAATGAGGCCGAGCTGGCCAACTGCGAAGCCATGTGTCAGCAGGCCGGCTCTGTGTCCGAGCTTGTGGTGATCGACGGGAGCCTGGATCAGGTGCGGCTGGGGGCGTTCGCCTTCCGCGTCTTCGGAGGCGCCGACGCCATCCGGACCATGTATGAGGATCCGGAGTCGCCCTATTTCGGGCAGATTCGCTTCGGAGAAAATACGAACAGCGTGGCCCTTTTCGCGGAGGTGGATGGGACGAGCGTGTATCTCGGAGCCGACGCCAACGACGAGGCGCTGGAGGATCCCCGTTTCGACCGGGCCAATACGCTGTACGCCCGGGCGGTGGGCAGGCCCGTGGATCTTTACAAGGTGCCCCATCACGGATGCGGGAACATCTTCGGCGATGAGGCGCTGTCCATTCTTCGGCCGCGGTTCAGCGTCGTGACCAACTGGGAGCCGACGCTGAACAGGCGGTTTACCGACAATCGGGATCGCCTTCTGGAGGCCAGGCCCGGCGCCAGCGTGCTCTGTACCGATCGCTGCGGCTATGTGTTCACCCTCGGGCCGGAGGGGCAATTATCCTGTGAGGAAATCGACAAGCTGCCGGAGATTGCGGTGGAAGCGGTTCCGCCGGAGGGGATGGAAGAATTCCGGGAGCGCCGGATGGTTCACCTGGCGGAGGATGAGATGCCTTCTGACGGCGAGGCCGGACAGCGCGCGGTTTACTTTTCGAGGGAAGGAATCAGAATCGGCGCCGCGTGCTATGCCCTCAGCCTCGCTTTCCGTTCGCGGATAAAATAAAAATGAGGATAATCCCTTTTCTGGTCGCTTGTGAAGAGCCGGCGGTCGTTCGCTTCTGGAAGGCCTTCGGCTTCGCGGAAGACGGGGCCGAGGCGGGAAATACGCGGCGTCTCAGGCTTTCATGACAGGACACGAGAAGCGGGGGAGATGTGAATTATGGCAAAGATCATCATGACCAAGCCCAGCCAGAGCGGGATCGCCCTGGGCGGCATCGGGGCCGGAAGCGTGGAGCTTCTGCCCGACGGGGAATTTCACCGCTGGCAGATCGCCAACCCGCCCAGGCTGACTGAGGTATGCTGGGAAGGAAAGGTTGACGACGGCGAGAGCCATACCGGCGCGCTGTCGTTCTGGATTCGCACGGAACAGGCGGGCCGGCGTCCTTTCGTGCGCAAGCTGGGCATGAGAACGGAACCGGAGGATTTCACCTATCGCCTGTTCCCCTGGAACAAGCCCGTTGAGAGAATCCGGTTCGATGGGCGGTTTCCCGTGTGCGAGCTTGAATACGAGGACGCGGCCCTGCCCTGTCGGCTTGTGGGCCGAGCCGTCGCGCCGTTCGTGCCGCACAGGACGGACATAGCCGCCACGCCCGGATTCTATATGGATTTCGAGATCGAGAATACGGAAGACGAGCCGCTGACGGTCAGCCTGCTGGGAACCCTGGTGCCGGAATTCTGCAACGACGACGGCTGCCGGAACGCCCTTTCCATGGATTCGGACAGTGTGAGCGTCACGATGCGCCCTTCCCGGGATACCGACGCGCCCAACTGCGGCGACGTCTGTTTCAGCATAGGCGGCGACGGCGAAAAGAGCTTCATCGCGGGGGAATTCCGACGCTTCATCCGGGAATACGTCGGCCATGGCGAGTTCGGCGTGACGCAGGAGTCCGTCCTGTTTGACTTCCGCGAAACGGGCTGCCTGCCGAACAGTGAAACGGGCACACCGCCGCCCGCCATCCCCGAAGAGACGGAGGCGCTGTCCGACGATGAAGTCCAGGCACTCTTCAATGCGTATGTCAGGTATCCCTTTGCCGATTCCCTTCTGCGGCGCATACGCGATATGCAGCCCGGCTTCCCAGCGAATCGGGACGAGCGGGCATCGTTCCTGGCGAATGTGCGCGATCAGGCGCGCCATTTGCGGCCCGAGGAATTCGGGGCGGCCGCCCTCTGCGGCTCGACGCGTCTCGCGCCGGGGGAGAAAAAGACCATACGCTTTATCCTGACGTGGTTCTTCCCGAATCACTTCTCGGCGGACGGACGGCGGCTGGGGCATTACTATGAAAACCTTTTCAGCGGCGCCGCGGACGCCAACGCCTTTCTGAATCAGCATCGAACGGAGGTTTTTGACAAGGCGGCGGCCTTCTCCCGGCTGCTCCATGACACGGACCTGCCCGAAGTGTATCCGGAGTGCTGGAGCGGACACCTGAACACCATCGTCAAGAGCTCATGGTATCTGAAAGACGGCAAGTTTGGCCTGTGGGAAGGCCAGGGCTATTGCGGCTTCCACACGATGGACATCACCTATCACGCGTCCTTCGGCCTTCTGGCCCTGTTCCCGGAGCTGCAGCTGAGGCAGATGCGCATGGGCGCCGCCTTCCAGCGGGAGGATGGGCGCGTGCATCACTGCTTCACGCCGGATCTGGAGCACGTGGACAATGGCTTTGACCGCGTGGATATGAACAACCAGTTCGTGCTGATGGTGCTTCGCGACTACCTCTATACCGGCGACGCGGATTACCTCAGGGCCATGTGGCCCCACGTGATACGCGCGATGGATTCGCTGGGCGCCCTCGACAGCGACGGCGACGGCCTCCTTGACCGGGACACGAAGCGGAACACCTACGACGCCTGGATTTTTGCCGGCACGACGGCCTATATCTCGATCCTGTGGCTTTTGATGACCGACCAGCTGGACGGGGAATGGTTCCTGCGCGCGGCGGGCATCGGCGGCAATCTGAGCGACAAGCGAATCAGGCATGTGGTGGAGGTCATACTCGACCATAATTTCGACCCGGACGGCGGACTGATCAACGCGTCATGTCCCGAGGGGCGGCGCACCACGCTGTTCACCCACAAAAACTGTCAGGCTGAAGCCGTCTGGACGGGCATCGGCTACGTCATGGCCGCGCTTTGCCTGAGCGTGGGCCTGTGCGCCGACGCGGACGCCCTGGTCACGGCCATTCGCGACAATCAGGCCCGGTTCGGCGCGCTGTGGGATCACTGGGAATGCGGGCATCATTACACCCGGCCCCTGTCCAGCTGGACCACACTGACCGCGGCGCTGGGCCTTCGGATAGACAGCGCGCGACGGGTCATCCGGCTCATGCCGATGACGGAGCATATCACGCTGCCGCTGTGCCTGCCCGGCGTATTGGGCACGGTGCGGGTTGAAAACGGCTCGGCGTCCATCGACATTGTGGAGGGCAGTCTGGAGGGGTGGAGTGTGATGGTTGGGGATGATTATCAAAATCATCATATCCGTTCCCGCAAAAGTACTTCATGAAGGGCTTTGTGCTCTGATCGGTGAAAGGAAAAGAATAACATGAATGAATATCTGAAGGAAAACCCCGCCAACTACATGGTGCCGTTTCTCTGGATGCACGGCGAGGATGAGCCGCGCCTGCGGGAGGTGATCGGCGCGATCCATCAGAGCGGCATCGGCGCGCTGTGCGTGGAATCCCGGCCACACCCGGACTTCCTCGGACCCAAGTGGTGGCAGGACATGGACGTGGTGCTGGACGAATGCAAAAAGCGCGGCATGAAGATATGGATTCTGGATGACGAGCGATTCCTCACTGGCTATTCCGCCGGCCGCGCCGCCGGGAGTCCGCATAAGTACCGGCGGATTGCTTATGTGGAGGCGAAAATGATTATCGCAGCAATCACTTTCAGACTGCATGCTCCTTGGGTACACAGCCTAAAAGAAAAACGAATGGTTGTCAAAAGCCTCGTCGCGCAGCTACAGAACCAGTTTCATGTTTCCGCAGCTGAAATTGATGAGCAGGACGCCCATCAGATCATCGTGATCGGAGTGGCGGCCATTGTGCCGCATAACGCTATGGCAGACAGCCTGATGGATGGAATATTAACCATTAAATAGTATATCACATATATCTGTTTTCATCTACAGAAAATCCACGATTGTAGAAACTTAACAGTTCTGTAAAAAAGATAAGGCTTCACTCAAATTCTGTCGAAAAACGAGTGAAGCCATCAATGCTCGTCACATTATTTATGTTAATCTGAGATCTTCCGTCGCTCAACCTGATATGCTTTGGTGGTAGAATAAAACTCGCCCAAAATAAAGTGAGCAAATCCGAAGGATAAGCGGTATAATATATCCAACAAGGAGGAACTCACCATGTCCAGACAA
>CADARO010000116.1 GCA_902790345.1 uncultured Eubacteriales bacterium
AGTGGCGTTTTTTGTTTTGCAACTCAATTATACCACTTACTGCTGGGATTTGTCTCTCTCTTTTGCGTCCTGATCCCTTCCTCATACGGAAACTCAAGTTCATTTAATTGCTTGACACAAATAGCCAATTGTGATATTCTTCATTTGTGTACTGTGTCCTATATAATGGCACGTCAACAGGAATCGAATCGAAATGGAGGAAGCTATCATGAAGAAACTCGTTACCCTGATGATCGCCGTCGCGCTGGTGCTGGCGGTATCCGCGCCCGCCTTTGCAAAGACCCTGAACTGGAACGAGGTCAACGGTGAGACCTACGGCGCCACTGTGGCGGCCCACGCCTTTGCCGACAAGCTGGCAGAGATCTCCGGCGGCGAACTGACCATCGAACTGTACACCAACGGCACCCTCGGCTCCGAGGCCGAATCCATGCAGGGCATCCAGATGGGCACCCTGGACATCTTCCGCGGCAACGCTTCCTCTCTGCCGAACTACGGCGCTGAGGTCATCGGTGCCACCGGTCTGCCCTATGTTTTCAAGGACATGGCTCAGTTCCAGGAAGTGGCCGTCAGCCCCCTGGGCGACGAGCTGCTGCAGAGCGTGGCCGATGCCAACTGCGGCTACATCGCGCTGGGCTGGCTGGTTGAGGGCCCCCGCAGCCTGTTCATCACCCCCTCCGTGTACGAGAAGCTGGGCAGCCCCGAGGACTTCAACTTCGACATGATGAACGGCCTGAAGATCCGCGTGCCTGAGACTGACCTGATGGTCAACACCATGAAGGCCCTGAACGCCTCCGCCACCCCCATCGCCTATGCGGAGCTGTACACCTCCCTGCAGTCCGGCGTTGTGGACGGCGCTGAGAACGGCGTGACCTCCTATATGGACAACTCCTTCAACGAGGTTGCTCCCTACTTCATCACCGATGCGCACACCTTCGGCTGCGGCGTGATCCTGGTGTCCGCCGATACCTGGAACAGCCTGAGCGAGGAGGAGCAGGGCTGGATGAAGGAAGCTGCCCTGACCGCCCGCGAAACCTGCTACGAATACAACCAGAAGCAGGAGCAGGCGTGCTTTGATTCCTTCGAGGAGAAGGGCATCAAGCTGCTGCCCGTGACCGACATCGAGAAGTGGCAGGCGGCCTGCGCGCCCCTGTACGCCGAGCAGAGCGAGCAGGTGCAGGACATCATCGCCCGCATCCAGAGCGGCAACTATTGATTGCCTGCCGGTCGAAAGAGAATCCCTGACGGGGCGATAATCAAGGCTCTCCGCTGCCCATGGGTGAGCGGAGGGCCTTCTTTGAGGAGTGTTACATTTTGTCTGAATTCAGAACTATTTGGAAAAAGGTGGACGCTCTGGTATTCGGGGTGGTCAAATACGCCTGCGTCATCATACTGACGGCGCTGGTGGCAGTGGTTTTCTCCATCTTTTTCGGTCGCTATGTGCTGAGCAATTCCCCCATATGGGGCGAGCCGTTTTCTCTTTTGTGCCTCGTGTGGCTGAGCCTTTTGGGATCGGCGCTGGTGGTGCGGCGCAACGAACACCTCCGGGTGACGATGCTGGACGATAAGTTCGGCGAAAAGGGCGTGTTCATCACGGAGATCCTGTCCACGGTCTGCATCGTCGTGTTTTCGCTCTTCCTGATCTACTACGGAGGCGGCCTGGCGTCCAAGGGCGCCAGCAACAACATGGCTGGCATCAACGTGCCCTATTCCGTGATGTACGTATCCATGCCCGTGACAGGCGTGCTGAACCTGTTTGCCGTCATCGGGGAATGGCTTGAAAGGGGTGAAAAGGCATGACCACCGCCACCATCGCAACGATTATACTGATCGGCGTGTTCCTGCTGCTGGTCTTCCTGCGGGTGCCGATTGTATACTCCATCGGCATCGCCTCGCTGATCGACTTCTTCTATCTGGGCATCAACCCGATGCAAATGGCGTTGAAATTCGTCAGCAACCTGAATTCCTACACGCTGCTGGCCGTGCCATTCTTCATTTTGATGGGCGAATTGATGAGCGCCGGCGGCATCACCGAGACGCTGATCGCGTTTTCCAAGGAGCTGGTGGGCTGGTTCGCCGGCGGCGCGGCCATGGTCAACGTTGTGGCTTCGTTCTTCTTCGGCGGCATTTCCGGTTCCTCGTCGGCGGACTGCGCTTCCCTGGGCCCCATTGAGATCAAGATGATGGAGGAGCAGGGCTATGACCGGGCCTTCTCCACCTGCCTGACCATGGCGTCCTCGGTTGAGGGCATACTGGTGCCGCCCTCCCAGAACATGGTCATCTACACCCTGGCCGCAGCGGGCACGACGACGGTTTCCATCGGCCAGCTTTTCGTAGCGGGCTACGTGCCCGGTGCCGTGCTGGCCATCGCCCTGATGGTCTACTCCGCTTACTACGCCAGGAAGATGAACATCCCCACCACCGGACGGTTCAGCCTCATCGGCACCCTCAAGGCTCTGGGCAAGGCAATCTGGGGCATGCTGGCAGTGCTGATCGTCGTGGTGGGCGTCATCGCCGGCATCTTTACCACTACCGAATCCGCGGCTTGCGCGGTGGTGTGGTCGCTGGTGGTCGGCCTGTTTATCTACAAGGGCTTCAGGCTCCGCGACATCTCGGACATCTTCATCAACGTGGTCATCACGCTGGGCAAGGTGCTGATCCTGCTGGGCGTGTCCGGCGCTTTCACCTATCTGCTGACCTACCTCAAGATTCCTTCAAAGGTTGCCGCCGGGCTGTTCGCAATGACCAGCAACAAGATAATGATACTGATCATGCTGAACATACTGATGCTGGTGCTGGGCTGTCTGATTGAGATGGCCTGCCTGATTTTGATGCTGACGCCGGTCATACTGCCGATCTGGATGCAGATGGGCCTGTCTCCTATCCACCTGGGCGTGGTGATGGTGCTGAACCTTGGCATCGGTCTGCTGACGCCTCCGGTGGGCTCAACCCTGTTTATCGGCTCGGCCATATCGAACATCAAGATCGAGACGCTGGCCAAAAAGATGATCCCCTTCTACATCACCATGGGAATCGCCCTGTTGATATTGACCTATTTCCCCCAAAGTTTCATGTGGCTGCCGGGACTGCTGTACAGGTAAACGGATATGGACAGAAAGGCCATCATCGTCATCTGTCCCGGCGGCGCTTACCGGTTCCTTTCCCCCCGGGAAAGCGAACCGGTGGCCCTGGCCTTTGACGCTATGGGACATGAGACCAGCATACTCCGCTACCGCATACATGAGGCGGGCCAGGAGCCTCTGGGGCTTGAGCCTGTGCGGCAGCTGTCCGAAAGGGTCGCTCGGCTGAGGGCCGAAAACCCAGGCATCCCCATCTTCGTATGCGGCTTCTCCGCGGGCGGCCACCTCGCTGCCACCTTGGGCGTGCACTGGCGCAACCTGGGCCTCGAGCGGCCCGACGGGTTGATCCTGTGCTATCCTGTGATCACCACCGAGGACGGACTGTGCAATGCCGAGAGCATCGAGAACATCGTTGGGGAGCGCGACCGCGACTTCTTCTCGCTGGAGAAGCACGTCTCCCCCGACACCCCGCCCACCTTTCTCTGGCACACCGCTGCCGATGGCGACGTGCCCGTGGAAAACTCGCTGATGTTCGCCTCGGCGCTAAAGCGCGCGGGCGTACCCTTTGAGCTGCACATCTATCCCTTCGGCGTACACGGACTCTCCCTCGCAACGAAGGCAGTCGAGCAGCCCGAAAAGAAACGTCTGCCAGATCCCCATGTCGCCGGGTGGATCGACGCTTGCGGCGAATGGATCCAGCAGATGCTGGATCGCGCATAATGAACCAGCGGAGGAACGCATGACGCGCGCCTCCGCTGGTTCATTATGCAGTACACAGATGCCGGAACAGGCGTCCTTACTTGCAGATTTCCTGGATACGGTCATAGGCCTCCTGCTGCTCCTCGGGGGTCTTGCAGTAGGTATTGACGATGAGCCGCAGCCCGGGATGCCAGACTTTCTTGACCGTCTCGGCCACGGTGTCGGCGTTACCCACGGCGCGCAGGTTCAGTATCTTGCCGGTGCCGGCAAACGCCTTACCGAACACCTCGGGGTCATTGGGCGAGGGGTCGGTTTCGCTGGAAAACGCGCCGTCCGCGCCCAGCAGGTTGCGCACCTTGAGTACAGAGGGGATCTTCACCGCCCAGTTTCCGCAGCTGTGGTAGAACGCGCCGCCAAAGGGCTCGCACATGTCCGCAAGCTGATCGGCCTCCAGCTCGTCGAACATGGGGTTGCTGATCATGATGCTGGTGTCGTCGGATGCCCCGATGCCGGTCATGGCCCGTGAGGACGCGAAGCCGTGCCCGGGCAGTGCCAGCGAAGAACCGATCAGCGCCTTCTGCTTGAGAAGATAATCCCGCATGAGGCTGCCGGCGCGATAGGCCAGATCGCTGTATGCGTCGGGATCTTCCAGCATGTCCTCGAACAGCACGTTGGTGGGCATCATCTCGCTGATGATATTCAGAGGCGACTGTATGTCGCAGAAGGACAGGGGCAGCTTGCCTTTGGTCTTGTCCAGAAAGTATTCCACATAGGCCATCTGATCTTTGCCGATCTCGGTGGTCTCGATGGGCGCCGGGTCGTAGGCCAGCGCCTCCTCAATGCTCTCAAACTGATCGGACACCGCCGGGGCCTGGCCATCCAGCCAAATGTACTTTGCGCCGAAGGCTGAAGCTCCGATGCCGATGCCATACCAGGGTTCAAGGTAGTTGGCCATGTCGGCGGTATATTTCATGCTCTCTTTAAGGGCGCCCAGCTGGAGTCTGAGAGAAAGCTCCCGGTCCTGGCACTCCCAGCCGTAGACCTCCGCCACGCGGAAGCGCCGGTACACCAGCACGCCGGAATCCTTTTGCATGAACGCGCGAACCTTGGCATCCTGTTTCGCGGCATACTCCGCGTACTGGTCAAAATCAAAGTTTTCCGGATTGACGACATTCACCGCCGTGCTCTGAGAATCTCTGAGTGAAGTATCAAACATTTCAGTTTTCCTCCCTGTTTTCTATAACAATTCTACAGAGTGTTTAACCGTCTGTCAACAATTAAAATTTCTAGAACCCATTAAAATGTGGTAAACTCTCTTGCCCTTTGAAGCTTTGTTTCCTATAATACAGACATAGATGTAGACCTCGGAGGTGCGATATGAAAAGGATCCCCTATGACATTACTTTCCACCCTTCCTGGTGGCATAAAAACGCCGGTATCGACTTCTCCCAGCCCTTTTTTGACGACTACAAATACCGCATGGACTGCGACGTTAAGATGCGCCGAGCGCTGTACGACCATTTCGGCGCCTATGGCATCGGCGAAAAGAACCCCCAGCCCCGGCCGCTGATTGGCACGGACCTGCTGGCGGCGGGCTATCTCTACTCCGAGCTGATGGGCTGCGGCATCGTATACCAGCCCGACAACTCTCCTCAGGTGATCTGCCGCAACCTGGACGTCGAGGAACTGGACGAAGTGAAGGTGCCGGATTTGGACTGCGATCCCGTGTGGGCCCGCACGCAGAAGCAGATCGACGGCCTGCTCAAGGATTACGGCCGGGTGGAGACCTACATCAACCTCCAGGGCATACAGAACATCGCGCTGGACCTGATGGGCCAGGAACTGTACATGGCCTACTATTCCGACCCTGACGAGGTGTCCGACCTGTTCAATAAGATCACCGACATGACTGTCGAGATCGGCAAACGCTTCCGTGCCCTGAGCAGCGACATCTCCGGCGGCGTCACCGGCATTGTGCGCCAGGTCATGCCAGAGAACTACCTCACCTCGAACTGCTCGGTTGAAATGGTCTCCAACGCCTGCTACGAGGAGTTCCTGCTGCCTCACGATCTGCGTCTGGCGGCGGAGTTCCCCTGTTTCGGTATACACCACTGCGGCAAGAGCATGGAGCATGTGTGCGAAGGCTATTCCAAGGTGCCGAACCTGGCCTTCGCCGAGGTGGGCGCGGGGTCCAACATCCCCTACGTGCGCGACCACCTGCCCAATACCTGGTTGAACCTGCGCTACAGCGCCGTCAACATACAAAAGGAGACGCCGGAGCAGATTCACGACAATGTTCAGCGCATGCTCAAGGAGGGGCGCGCTGAGGAAGGAAAGATCTCCATCTCCTGTGTGGGCATGGATGTAAATACACCGGAAGCGAGCATCCTCGCCTTCCTGGACGCCTGCCAGGCTGCTAACGCCTGACCCCATACAAATATAGCGCGTCGCGCCACGCAGCGACGGCGGCCTTCATATCGCACTGAGGGCCGCCGCGCTCTGTGTCCGCCCCACGTTGTAAACGAGGAGGAAACACCATGGCTGGAACAATCTACAACATCGCCTCCGACGGCGTGCGCTGTGCCCTGAGCCCTCTGGGCGCGTCCATCGCCTCCGTGCAGGCGATGGATCGTCGGGGCAGGTTCATCGACGTCGCCCTCGCTCCCAAGTGTCTGTTCGACGGAACGCCCGATCCCTTCACCGCCGGGCGAACCATCGCCCCCTGCTGCGGGCGCATACGGGAGGGCAGGATCAGCATCGACGGCGTTCCCGTTCAGCTGGCGCGAAACGAGGGCATGAATCACATCCACGGCGGCCCGAACGGCGCTGCTTTCCAGGTCTGGACAGCTCAGCAGGTATCCCCTTCCCATATTTGCTTTGAACTCGAACTGCCGGACGGGTTGGACGACTATCCCGGCAACCGGACCCTGCGGGCAGAGTACGCCGTGGAGGGCAACCTGCTCAGCGTGATCTATTCAGCGGTCACGGACAGGGCCACCTGGGTGGACATGACCAACCACATCTATTGGGACCTGAGCGGGCGCTTTGACGGCAGCGCCCTGGACCAGGTGCTGGAAATCAACGCAAAGCAGGTCGTTTTCAACGGCGAAGGCCACCTGCCCGTGGAAATCCTGCCCGTGGAGGGGCCCTTTGACTTCACCCACCCCGCGACCCTTGCAGAAAACATGAAACTCGACCCGGCGCACGGACAGCTCGTCATGGGCCGCGGTTACAACAACGCCTGGCTGTTGGATGACGACTCCCAACGAACGCGGGAATGGGCTGCGAGGCTGTATGCCCCCTCCACCGGCATACGCATGACGATGGACACCGACCAGCCCGCCATCGTGCTTTATTCCGGCGGTTTCCTGAACGAGAAGAACCGAATCCAGGATGGCGTCGCATCCCAGGGCTGCGCCGTGGCGCTGGAGGCTCAGCAGCTGCCCGACCCCTTCCACCTGCCCGGGGCATCGCCCGAGCCGCTCAGGCCGGGCGACAGGTTCAGGCGGCAGATCGTATGGCGTTTCGAGGCGCTGTGATCCCCGGCCGGCATACCTGAACCCGGCAAAGCGATGCCCACCTGCTCGCAACGAGCAAGTGGGCGACTGGACTGAATAAAGCTTTTACATAAGCCATTTGCGATTCATTTCTTCCCTTTCCTCCGGCGTTTCACACGGTTTGATGGCATCCCCGCTCTGAATGCGGAACAGGATTTCATCCAAAGGCTCCGGCTTTTGATACTAAACTCAATCTAAATCTTTACATAATAGAATTCTCGTGGTATAATGGAATTGGTGATGAGAGATGAAGCGATTCAAGATAACAGAAGGAGAGTATATAGCAATAAAAAAAACAGAGCGGGAAACGCGGGAAAAAAACGTAAGCCGTCGCTTGCGGGTGCTAATGATGCGGTACGAGGGAAGCACGACCGAAGAAGCGGCGAAAGCGACGG
>CADARO010000117.1 GCA_902790345.1 uncultured Eubacteriales bacterium
CCGGGTACTCCCGGCACTCCGGGCGAGAACGGCTTCTCCCCGACCATCACCGTCACCGACATCACGGGTGGTCATCGCGTGACCATCACGGACGAGGACGGGGCGCACGCGTTTGACGTGATGGACGGCGAGGACTATGTGCTGACCCAGCAGGACAAAGAGGACATCGCGGCAGAGGTGAACGTCCCCGTGCAGGATGTGCAGGTCAACGGCACTTCAATACTTGATGCTCAGGGCGTGGCGAATGTGCCAATATCAAGTGTATCGGCGGTTGGTGCAATAAAAACAAACCCTGATTATGGTGCACAAACGCTTGCGACAGGGTTGAACACAGGATTGCTTATAATTAATAGAGCGAGTGATGGTAATATCCGTATTGGTACGAGTGTTTACAAGCCGATTGTTCCATCAAATCAGCACGTCGCCGCCTTCTACGGGCTTCCAAAGGCCGCTGGCGATACCACACAGTCCGCGTCCAGTAATGCGGTGGGGAACTACACGGTCAATGCCAAATCCGCCATCTCCCAGATGCTCAACGGCTCCGTCGCTGTCACAGGTACGACCCTGACCATCACCGCACTGCCCGGCATCCGCTATGTCTGCGGTGAGGTTACTACGCTGGACATCACCCTCCCGGCAAGTGGTATTGTGGATGTGGTGTTTGAGTCTGGCAGTACGCCGACCGTGCTGACCATTACTCCGCCGACGGGCGTGACGCTGAAATGGGCGAACGGGTTTGACCCGACGAGTTTGGACGCGAATACGACCTACGAAATCAATATCGCAGATGGACTGGGGGTGGCGGCAAGTTGGACTTGATGGATATTAGAAGGAGGTTGATGATGGGGATGGCGAATGGCGCGACCGTCATAAAAGGGCGCATTACAATTCTGAACGGCCAGACAAACGCGATTAGTTTTGGGAGGACATTTAGCAAATACTTCTGTCTGACGGAAATGACGGACGAATCAAAAGCGATGCTTATGGCATCTGGTATGGCAGGAAGCAAATCGTATGCACACCTTGTCACATATCCTATACCCGAAATAAATGATGATGCGCCAACAAACATTGCGCTTACATACCGTATTAATCCAACAACGCAAGAAACCACAACAAGCTCGGGAATCCCTGCAAATTACTTCGGAGATTCAATAGTTTTGGTGCATGGGGCTGGAGCCTCAGTATACTATGTCGGGTACACATACGATTACATCATTGTTGGCTACGAATAAGAAAGGAGCACTCACATGCGTAATATTTTTATCGTTAACGCCACTCAGGTGGTTATTTCTGAATCCAATCCCCAGGGCGTCTATAGCGTCGTCTCTGGCTATCCCATCAAGCGTGACAGCCGCGACTACGAAGCGACCGCCGAGAATCCGGACGGCAACGAGGAACTTGCCCTCATCGTGGCGCAGGCCGACTATGCCGACGCTGTAAAGAACCTCTCCGTCGCCCACAACCGCGCTGGCTGGGCTGTGACGCTGGAGCGTTGGGACGGGGTGCAGATCGCGCGGAAGAGTTTCGGCACGTTCCCCGATATGACGCCCGAGCTCGCCCCGGAACCTGAACCCGTGGTTGAGGAGTAATTGAGCGCATACCGGAAGTACGCATAAATCGCGAGAGCGTCAGCTGTGAGCTGGCGCTCTTGTCATACATGGAAGGGAGCCTATCATGGTGTGCCATCACTGTCGCAGCCCCGATCACCAAACGGGCAGGAATCACCGATACTGACAAAGGGAGGTTATACCATGTGGGATAAGATCATTAAGGCGGTGGCCGTCGTGGCTGGAGCCATCGCCGGGCTGTACGGAGGTTGGAGCGCCATGCTGACGATCCTGGTTGTGATGATGGGCATCGACTATATCACGGGGGTGCTGGTGGCTGTTTCAGGCAAATCCAGCAAAACCGAGGGCGGCGGCCTGTCCAGCAAGGTGGGATTCATCGGCCTGGCAAAAAAAGGTGTGATCATGCTGATCGTGCTGCTGGCCACGCTACTCGACCAGGCAATCGGCAACACGGCGATGGTTTTCCAGTCTGCGACGGTGTTCTACTACATCGCCAACGAGGGCCTGAGCGTGCTGGAAAACGCTGACATCCTGGGCGTAAAAACTCCCGCCTTTATACACAAGCGGCTTGAGGCCGTGCGGGACACGAGCGACCAGGGCGGAAAGCCGCCCGACGATGACGACGACGAAGAAGAATAGATGCGAACAGCCTCCCGGTACGTGGTGCCGGGGGGCTGTTCTTTTGCCAGAATAGAGATAGCATGAGATGTGCAATTCATCGTTCATCCCATGCTATCCCTAATAGCAGAAATATTAAAGAGCCGGGATCCGGGGATAGACCTCTATGCTGAGATTGTCGCCCAGGGCATTGTTGCGGTAACAGCGCTGTGTTTTGTGGTAGACCACATGGTCGATCACAGAGCGTAACAGCGCGTTTTTTTGTTCCGGGTCCTCAGTGCTTTGGTAGGTGGCGAGCACGGTTTTAAGTTGGGGCACCAGGGAGGCGCGGGGATCCTGGCGGGGCAGATCATCCAGGCGGGCCACATCCGCGTCGATCTGGGCGATGCGGGCATTGATATCCTCCCTGCGCTGGCGGAACTCAACGACCGTATACACGCCCTGCTCCAGCAGATCATAGAGCCGGTTCAGTTGGGCGGTGAGCCCTTCGCGCGTGTCGGCGAGCTGCTGGCGGGCGGATTCCGTGGCGTCTGTGGTGCTGTCGACATCCACCGGCGCGTCGTTGGGGTCCGCCTCGAACTCGGCTACCCAGGAGGCAAGCACGGCCAGGATGGCGTCCTCCACGATGAACAGGTAGGTCGAGCAGGTGGGGCAACGCTGAGTAGGGCAGTACACAAAACCGGCCCTCCGTGTCGGATCGCCCTTGAGCTGCATGCGATGGCCGCACTGGCCACAGATCACCAGCCCGCCCAGGGGATTGGCGAATGGCGCCATCTTATTCTTCGGGCGTTTTTCGTGGGTTGAGAACATACCTTGTACCTCGTCGAAAAGCGCCTGATCGACGATGGGCTCATGGCGGCCATCAACCAGGATGGCGTTAGCTGATTTTGGCCGGGACGCGACGCGCTTGCCGTCCTCTATGTGATACACGGTCTGCCGCTGATTCCACTGGACCTTGCCGACATAGATCGGGTTTTGCAGCATACCCCTGATCGTGCTGGGCGTGAACGGATGGCCCAGGTACGTGCGCAGGCCCATCTGGTTGAGCCGATCCGCGATCAGGGCGGCGCCGACGGTCTGCCCGTCCATGCCGTGGGCGTACCAGTCGAAGATTGCGCGCACGATCTCCGCCTTCTCCGGCACGGGCTTGAGGCTCCAGCCCTTACGGCCCTGGAGCTTGCAGCGCTCGTATCCGTATACCGGGCGGGGGCTGCTGTAGCAGCCGTCCATGGCGGCGGCCAGGCGTCCGCGCTGCATGCGCTTTTTGATCATGGCGTATTCGCGGCGGCTGAAAAACAGCTTGATCTCAAAAAACTCGGCGTCGGAGTCCTCCGTGGGGTCGTAGATCTTGTCCGGGGTGATGATCAGCGTGCCGGAGTACAAAAAAGACTGCATGATGACGCCCTGATCGATGCTGTCACCGCGTCCGAGGCGGTCGACGTCCATCACCAGCACGCCGTCCCAGGTGCCCGCGTTGACGGCCTCCAGCAGGTGACGGACCTCCGGGCGCTCGGCGATGGTGTCGCCGGACACCACCTCACGATAGGTCTGCATGATGCGTATGCCGAGGCGGTCGGCCAGGTCACGCAGCGTCTGGTCGTGCCGCGCCAGCGTCTCGCCCTGGCCGAGGGCCTCCAGTTCAAGGTCTTTCCGGCTTTTGCGCAGGTAGGCGCAGTATAGGCCGGTGGGGGATAGGTTGGTCATGGTGGTCACCTCTGTTCAAATGAAGCGTTCCATACTCCACAACGTGCGTGAACGGGGGCATGAGTGGCTTCTACGAGGGAAAATATATGTCCATCGAACTTTCGACAAGCATCACAGCAACCGTAGACAGCCATCCATTCGGCCTTTCGTATACCAGTGGAGGCGAAGCGCGCAAGAGTCTGCCGATGATTCGCGGCAGCGCGGCTTTCTGCGATGTCTTGAAGCAGGTTTTCAGGGATGGTCTCCGTTGGATTCACGGGCCATGGTAGATCACCGAAGGTGTATCGCACGGCATCCGGGTGCTTATCATAGCATTCCTGGTATTGAGCCACGCATAAGGGCGTCGTGTTCAGTGACCCGCACAGATAGGCGTGCGCCAGTGCCGTGGAGAATGCTGGACCTAGTTCTATATGATCCAGCACAGCGCTGTCCCTCGCGTACGGGGTTAACGGGCGCCGGGCATTGTACAACTCAGTGGCAGCTTCCACGGCATTCAGGTCTTTATTGCGCATAGCATCGATGACGGTCAGTTCCACACCCACACGCTCATTGTACAGACTACGCAGCGCTGTCACCCCGCCCGCCGAGGGTTTGATAAATGTATTCGCCTTTTCATATTCGGCCAGTGCATCCGAAGGACACTGTCGGATAAGTTGATTGACGATGTCGGCCTTTCGCTTCTTTTCTGGTTTTATTCCGATGTTGGCACACAGGGCGGTTAAACCGGCTACGGTGTCGCGTTCCAAAATTTCGCGTAGATTCGGAACAGTTATTAATTCATAAGTCCATAGCTTCCTGTATTCGCTGGATAAATCAGGAAAGTTATTCTTAACCATCACAGATAGAGTGTCCAATGAGCGACAACCGCAACAGCAGGAAAGGAACAGAACGGAACGAACATAATCGAACTGCTCATTATATAAATCAGGTTTACCCTCTACAGAGAAGATAATACGCAAATCAACACCAAGCGGAGAACGAAGAGGGACAAAGGTGCTATTAAACTGAACTCCCATGTCAACAAACCTCCTATGTCGGGATGAGGTGGATTAAGCCGTCACGTCGTTCGACTGTCCATCCCCCTTATATTCGTCGTCCTTAGAGTAGCTTCGCGCTGTTCGGATCAGCATGTTTCGGCCTTGCCGATTCAGGGAACGGTACAGCCTAATTAGTTCGGCCTCAACATCGTCCAGCAGTGCGTTATACCGTGTATCATCATCTTCCCACCCCATCAAATCAGCAGGTTCGACAGACAGAGCATCGGCGATAAGTGGTATGATGCGAGAATCCACCTTGCCGATGTCCCCTTTTTCGTAGCGGTATACCGTTGCGGGAGACTTGCCGATCCTTTCGGCCAGCGTTTCAGCACTCATGCCAAGCTGTTTACGGCGTGTTTTGATACGATCTCCAATACTCATTCAATCACCCCCACAGGATAATTATATCAATTCTGTCGCAAAAATGCAACATATGGAAAAGGATATTTTTGCAGAAATGCAAAGATACAGTATTGACAATTTGCATTTATGCGATTATAATAAAGACATAAATCGCAGAAATGCGAGAAAGGAGGCCGCCAGAATGGTAAACATCTCGCTTTTGCAAGGGGCTATGAAGAATCGGAACATCTCGTATGAGCAGGCAGCCGAGGTTCTCGGAATCGATCGGTCCACGTTTTACCGTAGGCTGAACCGCGATGGTGCACGCTTTACGGTGGAGGAAGTAAGCAAGCTGAGCGCCATGCTCAAGCTGAGCGCCAAGGAAATGCAGAATATTTTTTTTGATCGAGAACTCGCATAAATGCGAGTAACAAAATGGGCAACAAGCGACGGGCTAACGAGAGGTGCGCTATGGACATCGTAACATTCTACAAAAAGCTGGGGGAGTTGTGCAGGGGGCGTGACGGTCGAGGATACGGCTGCGAGGGCTGCCCGGCACGGGAGTTCTGCTACAGCGCGCCGGGCAGCGTGACCGATGACATGCTGGATGCGCTCATCAAAGTTCTTTCGGTCCCAACTGAGGGCGGGGCCATGAAGCGTAGTAACACGGACGCCCAAATTCATTCAAGCCATTGCACTTTGGACGTGCCTGGCGATCTGAATATGTGAAAACGTGCGGGCAGACGGATTCATCGACGATGTTACCGGCATCATCCAGTGTTTCCGTAAGATGGAACATGATTTTGAACCTATAGCACTTGACAAGTCGATCACGGTACTGCATCAGGTCACCTCCTTTCGAGGCGATTATACCACACACACGACCGATGAACAATACAGGAGGCGCATCCCATGAAGATCATCCTGGAAGGCACACCGAACGAGCTGGCCGATCTGATCGCTGGCGTATGGCAGCGCACCTATGAAGTGTCGGATATAATCGATACGCGGCGCTGGGAGCCCGAACCGCCCACCGAGGAACGGAGGGAGACCGCATGAAGCTGAAGCAGATGCTGGACGTGTTGAACGTCCGCCACGTGGCCATCGATGTGATCGAGGCGGGCGGAAGGACCTACCGCCGGGGATTCGACACCCTGGTGAGCTACGATTTCGAAGAGCTGGAGAAGCTGCGCGACTGGGAGGTGCGCCGGGTATCGGTGGCCATCAGCGACGAGGGCGAGCCGATGCTGATCATCGCCATCGAATGACCTGCGGCGCATAGGATTGAGGGAAAGCGGATGAAAGGAGGCCGACGGCATGGCGATCGTCATGGAGTTTACCCACCCGAATGGGTGTCACGTGATCGTGCGGGACGACTGCTACCGCGACCTCACAGCGGAGGAGATCGCCCGGCGGCGCAAGCAGCTGAGCCGGACGATCCTGAGAGTGGACCGGGAGATACAGCTGGCCAGGCTGGCGGCTGAAAGGAAGGAAGCTGAACATGGGACACAAGGGACAGAAAGAGGCGCAGGACCCCATCCTGGTGCTGCGCCGACAGCGGGACGACCGCAAGGCGGAGATCGCCCGCGTGGAGGCCAGACGGGCGGAGATCGCCGCCCGGCAAGTGAGTGACAAGGACAAAAAGGCGCGGTTCCTGGCCCGGCTGGACGAGCAGCTCAAGCAGCTGCGGGACAGCCTGGCGACCGTTGAGAAGCTGATCGAGCTGGACGAGGAGGGGAGGAGCCTATGAGCGGCCAGGCGAGCGGGGCGGTGATTACGTTAAAGGGCACCAGCCGGGAATTTCTGCGGGAGTGCCTGGATAACGGATGGCTCCAGGGCGAGGCGCTGAAGCGCGTGGACGACATCATGGCCGAGAATACGGCGCTTCGCCATGAAAACACGCTGCTCAAGGGCCGCCTGGCCGAGCAGCGGAAGGTGAACACAAGCTACCGGCGCACGCACCTGGAGGCGCTGAAATACCAGTTCGACGCCGCCGAGGGATGGAAGTACACCCGGGCGCACCGCTGGCAGATGATGTTTGCGGCGGTGGGCATCGCGGTGGCGCTCACCTGCCTGGCCATCGCGGTGGCGATCACAAGGGGGGCGATGTGATGCTGTGGCTCACTTACTTGGGCTTCGCGGTCTGCTTTTACATGGGCAGGCTGTACGAGATCGAGAAGCAAAAGGACTTCCGGCGGCGGGGCACCACCTACAAGGTGCCGAGGAGGGCACATGAACAGCAATGAGAAGATCGGGCCCCTGGTGGACAACCTCCGGCAGATCGATGCGAAGATCGTGGAGGTGGCCAAGACGGCGATGAACCTGATCGACCGCGGGGCCACCTTCGACCGCATCGATGACGAGGTAGGGTTCCTGGAGACGTTGTTCCGGCGCCGGCAGGTGATCCTGCACGAGTACAAGCAGGCCGGGGGCGAGGTGAAGGACCTGTACACCT
>CADARO010000118.1 GCA_902790345.1 uncultured Eubacteriales bacterium
GTGCCGGCGGTGGTGGGCACGGCGATGGTGAACACCGCGTGCTGCTTGGTGGGGGCCACGCCCTCCAGGGAGCGCACGTCGGCGAACTCAGGGTTGTTCACGATGATGCCGATGGCCTTGGAGGTGTCCATGGCGGAGCCGCCGCCGATGGCGACGATGCAGTCCGCGCCGCTCTTCTGGAAGGCGGCCACGCCGGTCTGCACGTTTTCAATGGTGGGGTTGGCCTTGATATTGGAGTAGATTTCATAGGCGAAGCCGGCCTTGTCGAACAGGTTGGTGACCTTGGCGGACACGCCGAACTTCAGCAGGTCGGGGTCGGTGCACACGAAGGCCTTCTTATAGCCGCGATTGGTGAGCTCGGGCAGGATGTTTTCGATGGCGCCCTTGCCGTGATAGGAGATGGTGTTCAGAACGATGCGATTGACCATGGGAATCAGCTTCCTTTCCATGTTTTACTCGGTCAGTCTGCCCCAATCCCGGAGGAATTATGGGCAGTTTGCCTTCTGTAACATATTAAAACTTTTCCCTCGGCCTTGTCAAGCGCAATCGTGATAAACCGAAGAGAACTCATCCGTCAGCCCTGCGGGCTGCCACCTTCCCCAAAGGGGAAGGCAAGGCTTCCGGGCCTCGGCTCCCCCTTTGGGGGAGCTGTCACGGCAAAGCCGTGACTGAGAGGGCCAATTGCGCATTGCGAATTGCGAATTGCGCATTATTTCCCATATTGTCTCCCCCAGTCCGGATTGTTTCCCAAACTGCCCAGCAGCCGCTGCTCCTCCGCCGCGGCGCCGCCGTAGACACCCCATAGATTCGTGATGTTCGGGAAATCCACCGGGCTGTCCGTGACGACGGAGAGCAGGTAGTGGATCGTGTTGTCCTCGCCGGACACCTCGTGGACCCGGGCGTCGTGCCAGCCCAAGGGACCCGCCTCCCCTTCCATGAAGGGCGTGATGCGGATGGACCAGGGGCTGATGGCGTTATCGTTCATGCTGTACTCAATCTCCATGAAGATGGCGCTGCGGGTTTTCAGGAAGATCATGTTGTGCACGGTGAGGATGTCGTTTGTCCAGACGCCGTTATACTCGCCGTTCAGCGGCTCACGATTTGCGCTAAAATCATCCCTGTTGGGGTCGGTCAGGTCGATGCCCCAGCCTCTCGCCTCGCCGGTGCGCAGGGGCTGGTTGAAATCCGTCATGAGGGGAATGCCGTCGCTGTCCGGGCCGAAGGGCGGCGCATCGTCCGGCAGGGGCTCGGGCGGGAGCGTCGCGCTGGCGGTCTGCTCGGCTTCCGGCGCCGTGTCCATTTCCAGCCCGCGGAAGTATTCCACCACGCACACCGGGCAGGGCTGTTTGCCCATGTTCATCGCCGTCTCGAAGGACACGCGCATGGCGTCTTCCATGCCGGAGCAGAATTCGTCCAGGTGGTAATAATTTCCATAGGGCGTCGTCCAGTAGGGCATGGGCTCCATGGGCATGGGCGTGGGCAGAGCCATCAGAATGGGCGTGGGCTCAAATGTGACCATCGGCATCAGATCAGGCTCGAGCATCGCCGCATCCGCATATCCGATGCGGGCCTCGACCTGCACCAGCCCGTCGCGGCGCACCTGATAGACCAGGAAGACACGGGGGCCATTCAGATATGACCATTGGGCCAACGACAGATCTTTGAGGGCGAAGGACGGCCAGACTTCGGGGATAGCCAGCGGCGTGCCTTCCCCGTATACAGCCGCGAGACAAGCGTGAACCGATTTGATCAGGTCAGGCAGCGCTTCGTCGCTGGTTTCACGCTCAAACACCAGACCCAGCCCCAGCGTCTGAGCCTCCGCAAAGTACGCCCGCACCTCGCAGGGCTCTCCGTTCCAATTAGCGCCAGGCCATTTGCAGCGGGTCACCCCGAGCGATTCGGCCGTCATGGCTTCTGCTCGCGCATAGCCTTTTTCATCCAGAGCGGCCAGGGTCTCGTCCATGGGCGTTCCCAACGTCAGCTCCAGGAACGAGGGCTCCGCGATCGTGCCGCCGAACCAGATCGTTTCAGAAGGCACCATTGGCGTGAGCGAGGGCATGGGCGTGACGGTCGGCGCGGGGGTGGGGTCCGAAAGGCTGTTCTCGCCCGGCGACAGCGTTTCATCCGGCCTGCCGCCCAGGATATTCGACGCGGCGTAGGCCGACAGGGCCAGCGCCGTCACAAACAGGATACACGCGAACGCCAGAGACAGCGTCATTTTCTTCTTCACGGGTTCTTCCTCCTTTTCTTCAATGGCCAGGAGGGTCTGCTGAACGCGCAGGGTAAATCCGTCGTCCGGCTGGCCAAAGGCCTTTTTCCAGTCGCGCATCAGCGATTCCTCCCTTCCTCGTGTTCGTCGGTCAGCTGCAGGCGGAGCAGCGCCCGGGCCCGGGCCAGGCGGGTCTTGATGGTGCCGCTGGGCACCCGCAGCATCCGGGCGATGTCATCCACGCCGTAGCCCTCCATGTAGTGCAGCACCACCGGCAGGCGCAGCTTTCTGTCCAGCCGGGCGATGGCGTCGTGCAGGGCGGGGTCGGCGTCCGGCGGGGCCGCGGGCTCGGGCAGGCCGTCCAGGGGCAGGGCGGCGCGGCGGCGGCGCAGCATGCCGTAGCACTCGTTGATGAGGATGCGGGTGAGCCAGGTCTCGAAATACGCCGCTTCCCTCAGGGAGCCCCGCTTTTCCCAGGCGCGCAGCAGAGCCTCCTGCACGGCGTCCGCGCAGTCCGCCCGGTTGAGCAGCAGTCCGTAGGCCACGCGATACAGCGCGCCCTGCATGGCCTCCACGCGCTGCGCAAATTCACGGCTGTCCATGCCCGCTCCCCTCTCCGCTTTTGTATCTCTGAAATCGCGATTTCACCTGTTAGATGCGCGCTGATGCCGCGCGGTTTTTGAAATGAAAAATAATTTTTATTTTCCCCCATGAAGATGAAAAGCCCCTCTCCCTCCCACGGCGGGAAGGCGAAGGGCTCTTGTCTGTCAAAAGCGTCTGTTTACTTCAGCGGCTCGAAGTCCTCCGCGCCGTGCTTGCACAGCGGACAGATGAAGTCCGCGGGCAGCTCGTCGCCCTCGTACACATAGCCGCAGATCTTGCACACGAAGCCCTTCTGATCCTTCGGCGCGGGGGCCGGCTTGGGCTTGATGTGGTCGAAGTAGTACTGATAGGTCACGGAGCGGTCGTTGCTCAGGGTCTTCAGCTCGGTCACGTCGGCGATGAACAGGGTGTGGGTGCCGCAGTCGATGGCCTGCACCACCTTGCCGGAGATCACCGCGTTGGCCACGCCCAGCACATACACGATGCCGTTGGCCGTGCGGGGCATTTCGAAGTCCTCGAACTTGTCCACCTCCCGGCCGCTCTGGAAGCCGTAGTGCTTGAACAGCTCGAAGGGGGCGTCCTCGGTGAGGATGGAGGCGTTGAACTCGCCGGTGCGCAGGATCATGTCGTGGGTGTAATTGGCCTTGTTCACGGCCACGGTGACGCGGTTGGGGCTGCTGGTCAGCTGGGCCACGGTGTTCACGATGCAGCCGTTGTCCTTGTCGCCCTCCCGGGCGGTGAGCACGAACAGGCCGTAGGTCAGCTTGAACATGGCGCTCACGTCGGCGGTGGCTCCGGCGGCGGGGGCCTCCACCGGCTGCAGCGAGGGCATGGTGCTCACGATGGCGGCGCACAGGGCGTCGATGTCGGAAAGCTGCGCCTCCTTGAGGGACGACTTGAGGCTCACCCTGTTTTCGAGGATGGTGCAGTTCTTGAGCCCGCCCAGAATATCCGCCATGAGCTTGCCGCTGGTGGCGGCCCAGGAGCCGTTTTCAATCAGGGCGATGGTGCGGTTCTGCAGGTTGTGGGCCGCGATGTCCAGAAGCGCCGTCTCCATGTTGCAGAAGATGCCCGCGTTGTAGGTGGTGGAGGCGAACACCAGGTGGCTGGCGCGGAAGGCCTCGCTCACGATCACCGAGGGATGGGTCACGGACACGTCGTACATCTTCACGTTCTTCACGCCCGCGTCCGCCAGCTTCGAGGCCAAGATAAACGCCGCGTTCTCGGTATCGCCGTACACGGAGGCGTAGGCGATGACCACACCCTCGTCCTCGGGGGTGTAGGTGGCCCACTTCTGATACTTCTCGATGAACCAGCCGATGTTTTTGCGCCACACCGGGCCGTGCAGGGGGCAGATGGTCTCGATCTCGATGGCGGAGGCCTTCTTCAGCAGCGCCTGCACCTGAGTGCCGTATTTGCCCACGATGTTGGTGTAGTAGCGGCGGGCGTCCTCCAGCCACTCAGCCTCGAAGTTCACCTCGTCGGCGAAGAGGTTGCCGTTGATGGCGCCGAAGGTGCCGAAGGCGTCGGCGGAGAACAGGGTCTTGCTGGTGACGTCGTAGGTCACCATGACCTCCGGCCAGTGCACCATGGGGGCCATCACGAAGGTGAGTGTGTGGGCGCCGGTCAACAGGGTGTCGCCCTCCTTGACCACCCGCACGCGGCCGTCGATGTCGAAGGTGAAGAACTGCCTGATCATGGTCACGATCTTGGCGTTGCACACCACCGTGACCTCGGGATGCCGCAGGATCAGCTCACCCAGGGTGGCGCAGTGGTCGGGCTCCATGTGGTTGACCACCACGTAGTCCAGGGGCCTGCCGGAGAGCACGTGCTCCAGGTTCTCGAAGAACACGCCGCTGACGGCTTTGTCCACGGTGTCCAGCAGCACGGTCTTCTCGTCGGTCAGCACGTAGGCGTTGTAGGACACGCCCCGGGGAATGGGAAACACGTTTTCAAACAGGGCCAGCCGCCGGTCGCTGCCGCCCACCCAGTAGAGATCGTCATGAACCTTCTTTACGCAATACATGGGCAAAACCACCTTTTCATTATGATTTCGTCGTCCGCATCCATCATATCACAGGCAATGCGTTCGGTCAAATGTTTTATTCCCTCACCCACAGGTCCACCTCCCCGTCCTCCGGCCTTTCATACAGCGCCTGGAATTTCGCCGCCAGGCCCTCGTCCACGAAATAGGCCTGCGCCTCGCCCGCCTGAATCGCGGCGTTGCGCTTCGCCACCCGCGCCCGCCAGGCGTCTTCGGAAATATCCAGGGCCCGCAGCTCCACGGCAAAGCCATGCTCCCCATACATGGCCCTGACGGCGTCCCGTTCTTCCCGCCGCCAGAAGCCCCAGTCCAGGATCACGTCCACCCCCGCCGCCAGCAGCGCCAGTGCCTGGGCGTGCAGATACGCCTTGCCCCGGCGGGCGTATTCGTCGTGCATCTCCCCCGCGTCCGGGCCGAAAAGGGAGAGCATCAGCCCATCGATGGACAGGATCACCCCGCCCCTTTCCCGCCTCAGCGCCTCCGCGTAGGTGGTCTTGCCGCAGCACAGGCCGCCGCAGATCATGATAACCTTCGCCATACCGCATCCTCCCTTCATGTCCGTCATCATTGTATACCATTTTTCCCCCGCCCGCAACGGGCATATCCTCCGCCTTGACTTTCCCCTGTTTTATTGTATAATAGGGCCATAACTTTCTTCAGGAGGATACCCTTTCATGAAAAAACATGCGTTTTTCCTGTCGGCGCTGATCCTGGCGCTCTGCCTGGCCGCCCTGCCCGCCTGCGCGGAGGGCTATACCCTGGGCGAGCCCATGGCCGACTTCTCCGCCGAGACCATCACCGGCGAGACCTTCACCCTCTCCGAGGCGCTGAAGGAAAAGGACCTGGTGCTCATCAACCTGTGGGCCACCTGGTGCGGCCCCTGCCGCATGGAATTCCCCTTCATGGAGGAGGCCTGGCAGGCGTATCAGGACCGCGTGGCCATCATCGCCCTGTCCGTGGAGCCGAACGACACCGTCGAAAAGCTGACCGCCTTCGCCGAGGAGAACGGCCTCACCTTCCCCATCGCCCGGGAGGAGAAACTGGGTTTCGGCGCGCTCTACGCCTACGAGGGCATTCCCACCACGCTGATCGTGGACCGCTTCGGCAATCTGGTGTTCCGGGAGGTGGGGGCGCAGACCTCCGCCAGCGCCTTCACCAACCTGTTCGACTACTACCTGAGAGACGACTATGCCGAAAGCCAGGTGCTGGAGGGCACGCCGCCCCACCTGCCCACCGTGGAGCCCACCGACGAGGCCCTGCTGAGCGCCGCAGGCAACGCCGAGGGCAGCAGCCTGACCTTCTACAACCCGGCTGATCCCTATGTGTGGCCCATGATGATCGAAGAGGAAAACGGGGGCCGCTCATCCCTAGTTTCCAGCAACTGGGGCGAAAGCCAGAGCGAGTCCATGGTGATCGTGGACGTGGTGGCTGGTGAAGGCGACGCGCTGGCCTTCGAGTTCTATACCTCCACCGAAGCCGCCTGCGACCTGCTCAACATCACCATCGACGGCAGGCTGACGAAGTCCTTCGGCGGCGAACACGCCTGGATCCAGTGGGCCATCCCCCTGACGGAAGGCCCTCATGAGGTGGTGTTCAGCTATCAGAAGGACATGCTGGAAAGCGCGGGCGAGGACCTGGCCCGCATCGACAACGTGCGCCTGGTCTCCGGCCAGGAGGCCGAAGCGCTGCTGGCGGCCCTGCCCGTGTATCCCACCGCCGATGAATTCACCCTCACCGTGACCAATGAGGACGCCCGGGAGATCGTGTTCGACGACCCGGCGGGCGCCATGGACCTCTATTTCGCGGCGCAGAGCTACTGGATCGTGCCCTCCGGCAGGGCCGACGCGGTGGGTACCATCACGGCGGACATGGATCCCGAGGCCGCGCTGTTTTGGAACGCCTCCGATGGCACCATGACCGCGCTGACAGACAGCCTGACCGACGACGGCATGTATGCCGCCTCCGCGGTCATCGACACCTTGGACACCACCGGCAATCCCTACACCGGCCTGATCATCTATCCCTCCGTGTCCGCGAGCCCCGAGGACTGGCGCTGCGTGGTGCTCTTCGCGGACGAGGACAACGCGAACGCGCTGGTGGGCATGCTGGACGACGCCGGCGTGGAAGTCGCCTGGCGCTACGCCGACGGCGACGCTCCCGAAGCGGAGGCCGCCGTGTCGGAGGAGCCCACGGGCTTCACCGTGTCCTTCGTGGATCAGAACGGCGCGCCCGTGCCCGGCTGCATCATCAACTTCTGCACCGACGAGACCTGCACACCCATCATCGCGGATGAAAACGGCGTGGCCGTGTTCGAGGGCGAGGCCATCGAATATCACCTGCAGGTGATCCGGGTGCCCGGGGGCTACGAATTTGACACCACCCAGGAATTCCGGGCGGAAGGCCCTGGCGGCGAGCTGAGCTTCACCGTCTGCCAGCTGTGCAGCACCATCAGCAAGCTGAGCTCTGCCGTCTGCCAGCTGAACAAGACCATCCTCGTAGGTTGCTACACCTTCGGTATATGTGGTCTCATTCTCCATGAGCTGAGCCAGGCCGTCACGGGCCATCTCAATGCCTTCTTTGGCTTGGTCACCATCTGCCGTCTTGTAGTCCTGAATATTCAGAACGTCCTGGAATCCGCCGTAGACGGACAGCAGGCCGAATATGCAGGCTGCGATGAGGCAGAGACTAAGGATAGCACGAAGTAATTTCTTCAAAACTAAATCCCCTCTCCCATATAGATTTTATTTAGGTGAACGATGTGCACAATCACGCAGTTCGCAGGAACTTTTCTTGTCGGATCCCAGCATCTCCTCCCGCAAAAAGGAAGATCTTCTTCCCTTTCACGCAGAAAAGT
>CADARO010000119.1 GCA_902790345.1 uncultured Eubacteriales bacterium
AAGAAGTAGAAGGTCTCCGCGTCGCTGTTCTCAAAATAGCGCATGGCGGTGTTCACGGCGTATTCCGGGTTCGACTTCTCGAAGTCGGCCAGGTAGGGGGTGAGCATGCTGCAGCCGATCCAGATGGCCGCGACGGTGATCAGGACGAGCGTGAAGTAGATGGGGTAAAACAGATGCCTGCGCTTTTTCTTCTTTTTGCTCATGCCGCTCGCCTCACTTTACGATGAAGGCCGTCGCCAGACGCCGGGAACCGGTCACGGCAACGCCGTCGTTGATGAATTCTCCGTTGTAGTACAGCTTGGAGGAGGAGCCGCCGTCCAGGTTGGCGGCGTTCACCGCGCCGTATTCCAGCATGACGCTGATCAGGTCCGACATGCCCGCGCCCAGGCTGTTCACTTGGCGGCCGTCGATGACCAGCAGCAGCACCGCGCCGTCCGCCCGCTGGCCGATGGCCGTGCGGGGGTTCAGGCCGCTGGAGGAGGTCACGCTGGACGCCTCGCCGTTGACCACCAGCGCCGGGCCGAAGGTCACCGCGTCCCGCAGGTTTAGCTCTTTGCTCTGCTCGGCGGAAATGCCCGTGGCCAGGATCAGCTTGTCGTCCTTGTCGAAGCCGATAAGGGTGTCGTAGTAGGAGTCGGTCTTGGTCCAGAGCAGCTCGCCGCCGGAATACACCACGCCGATGGGAATGCCGCCCTTGCCGTGGCCGCCCTGATCCTCGAAGCCGCCGGCGTTGATGGCGGCAATGGCCCCCGCGTCGTCGGCGATCTCATTGAGGAACTTGCCGTAGGTGTCGCTGAAGGGATTGTGGCACACGCCCACGCTCACCCGGGAGGGGTCCCGCACGATGAGCATGTAGCCCTTGTAGGTGGGGCCGATGACCGTCTTCAGCTCGATGTCCTGGTAGGGCTCGTCCGGCGTGTCCGGATTCTCCTTCGCGGTGTTGATGACCACCAGGGAGGTGTCCGTGGCCTCCTCCGGCACCACCACCGCGTTGCGCTTTATGATCTCCTGAACCGTGTCCTCGGGGAAATACAGCCGGGGCACGAATTTCAGCGCGCTGGTCTCCAGCAGGGATGTCACCAGCCGGTCGCAGGCCGTCTGGCTGGGTCCGTAGAAGATAGTGCCCATCACCGCCAGCACCGCGCCCAGGGCCAGCAGCACGATGGTGACCACGCACAGCACAAGCCGCCGGATGATCCGGTTGCGCCGCTTCCTGCGCCGCAGGAGCTGCTTTCTGGAGGGCTTCTGCTTCAGCCGCTCCGAGCCGGAGGATGTCTTTTTCTTTTTCTTCGTCTTCTTCGTATCGGCCATGGCCGCGCCGCCTCCTGTGTATCGCATAGCAAAACCGCCCAGAATTGAACGCCGGGCGGCTTCGCTTTCTGTTTCTGACCTATTGTATCATGAACACAGGGCCATTTCAAGGAAGGAAGTGTTGAAAGTTGTTATTTCTCGCTTCTTCTGAGAAGGCGGTGGAAAGGGCCGCGGTCAGCCGGGCGACGCCGATGTTTTCCGGCCCGCCGGCAACGCAGCCCGCCGTCGAGCTGCCCGAATACACGCCGCCCACCGCCCCGCCTGCGCTGCCGTTTGGATAGGTGAACACCGCGCCGCAGCCCGCGCAGAACCTCATGCGCGCGCCGCCGTGGAGGCTCCCCGCGATCAGCCCGGCGGGGGCTTCCGCCGCGCCCGCGCAGGCCACCGCGCCGGTGAAGGCGTTTCTCTCCATGACGCTGGCGTAAAACGCGCCGCACACGCCGCCCGTGTTGGCCGGGCTGCGCACCGAGCACAGAAGCGCCGCGCAGCCCTCTACCCGGCCCGAGCCCAGCCCCACCACGCCGCCCGCCGCCGCGCCGTACTGATCCCGCTTAAGACAGATCACCCGGCTGCGCTCCACCCGGCAGCCCTCCACCCGGCCGGCGCTGTAGCCCGCCACGCCGCCCACATAGCCCGCGCCCATGACGCAGGCGCCTTCCAGCGTCACGTCCTTCACCACGCCCTCCGGCCCCACGCAGCCGAACAGCCCCTGACTGCCGTTGGGGCCGGCCGCGATGAGCCGGGAGATTACGTGACCCTGACCGTCGAACTCGCCGGAAAACATGTGAAGGGCCGTGCCGATGGGCCGCAGGGGCCGGGTCGCCATGATGTCGGTGGTGAGGCGGATGTGGGCGTCCGTCAGCTGGCCCAGGGCCACCCGGTGGGAGAAGGCGCAAAGCTGGTCGAAGGAGCCGATGAGGATGACGTCCACCTCGGGGGCGTGGGGCAGGGGCGGCAGCAGCAGGGTGAGCAGGGCGGCAAGGCAGGCGGCGGCGAGGGGCTTGAGGCGCATGAGGGCAGGCTCCCTTACAAAGTGGATACCACATTGTATCCCGCCCGGGGACGGGCTATGCCCTCATTCGTGCGACAGGCGTCGCGGTGAAACGAAAAAAGAAGGTGCCGGGACGGCGCACAAATGCGCCGGAAAGGTTGTTTTTTCTCAGCGGTTATGCTACAATCATAGCGTTAACGCGCTGGCGCGTTAAACAAGCAATGAACTGAAAGGGAGGGTCGCCCCGTGAAACTGGCCAACATGACCTGGCTCCAGGCCAGGGACTATTTTGAAAAAAACGACATCGTGCTTCTCTCCGTCGGCAGCATCGAGTGCCACGGAAAGCATCTGCCCCTGGGCACCGACACGCTGATCCCGCAGAAGCTGCTGGAGCTGATCGAGCCGCTGACCGACGTGGCCATCGCACCCATCATCCCCTTCGGCGCGTGCGACAGCCAGATCGAATATCCAGGCACCGTGTCGTTGGGGCAGGACACGCTGTACGACGTGTTCACCAAGCTGACCCAGGGCTACAAGGCCCACGGCGTGCGCCGCTTCGTGGTGCTGAACGGCCACGGGGGCAACGTGCCTGTGCTGGATCGGGTGGCGCTGGAGCTGGCCCGGCAGGGCTGTCTGCTGGCGGAAATGAACTGGTGGCTCATGGCATGGGATCTGAACCCCGCCTGGAAGGGCGGCCACGGCGGCGCGGAGGAGACGGCCGGCGTGCTGGCGGTGGACCCGAAGCTGGTGGACTGGAGCCAGGTGGAGGACATGGTGCTCAAGCCCGTGTCCGATGAGATCGAGGCCACCGGCTTCAAGACGGTGCGCTATAAGGGCGTGGAGATACCCATGGTGCGGCCGGTGACGGACATCTCCGACAACGGCTGGATCGGCCCCGACCATCCCAGCAAGGCCACCGAGGCCTGGGGCCGCGACATGCTGGACGCCTGCGCGCGCTACATCGCCGACTTCATGGAAGCCTTCCGGCGCGCGCCGCTGCCGGAGATCAAGTGAGGAGGACGCATTATGAACGAGCTTGAAATGATCGCCGCGTTTTCCAACGCCTTCGGCCCATCCGGCTTCGAGGACGAGGTGCTTGAGGTGGCCCGGCGCTACGCCCCGAAGGACGCGCGGATCGAGGAGGATTCCCTGCGCAATCTCTACATCCACCGCGCCGCCAACACCGGAAACCGGCCGGTGATTCAGCTGGACGCCCACTCGGACGAGGTGGGCTTCATGGTGCAGGCCATCCGGCCCAACGGCACGCTGAAGTTCATCCCGCTGGGCGGCTGGGTCAACAGCAACATTCCCGCCCACAAGGTGCGGGTGCGCTCGAAGGACGGGCGACTCATTCCGGGCGTCACCGTGGCCAAGCCGCCTCACTTCATGACCGACGCGGAGAAAAACCGCATGCCGGCGCTGGAGGAGATGTCCATCGACGTGGGCGCGTCCAGCCTCGAGGAGGCCCGGGACGACTATGGCATCCGCGTGGCCGCGCCCGTGGCCCCGGACGTGACCTTCGAGTACGACGAAAAGCACGACCTGATGATCGGCAAGGCCTTCGACAACCGCCTGGGCTGCGCCGCCATTCAGGCCACCCTGGCCGCCCTGGGCGACGAGCCGCTGGCGGTGGACGTGGTGGGGGCCATGGCCTCTCAGGAGGAAATGGGCTGCCGCGGCGCGGTCGTCACGGCCAACCATGTGAAGCCGAGCATCGCCATCGTGTTCGAGGGCTGCCCGGCGGACGACACGGTGGTGGAATCCTGGCTGTCGCAGACCGCCATCCACAAGGGCCCCATGCTGCGCTATATCGACGCCCGCATGATCACCAATCCCCGCTATCAGCGCTGGGCACTGGATCTGGCGGAGGAGCTGGGCATTCCGGTTCAGGAGGCGGTGCGCACCGGCGGAGCCACCAACGGAGCGCCCATCCACCTGTCAAACGAGGGCGTGCCCTGCGTGGTCATCGGCCTGCCCGTGCGCTATATCCACAGCCACTACGGCATCGCCTCGCTGGTGGATTTCAAAAACGGCGTGCGGCTGGCGGTGGAGATCATCCGGCGGCTGGATGAAGACAGAATTCGGTCATTCTGAAAGGCATAACGATAAGCCGGGCGGACACGCGCCGCCCGACTTTCGCCTATCTATTCGCTTTTCCGCTCATTTGTCGCCGCGCCGCCTGTTGAGCAGCCACCCGGCCGCCGCGCCCACCAGGCCGCCCAGCAGGTGCGCGCCGTAGGCCACATTGCCCGCACCGTTGACCATGCCGTAGATCTGCCAGCCCGTGTAGATCGCCGCCACCAGGATGACGGTGAGGGGCAGGGTGTTCTCCTGGAAGGTGGTGAAGGAGGAGAGCAGGATCAGCGCGAACACGATGCCGCTGGCTCCGCACATGGCGACGCCCGGCGTGAAGAGAAACACGGCCAGGCCGGTGACGAAGGCCGTGATGAGGATCAGACACAGCATGCAGGCGCTGCCGTGCTTTTCCTCCAGCATGGGGCCGAGGATCAGGATGTACATGATGTTGTTGAAGAAGTGCTCCCAGCTCATGTGCCCCAGCACGTGGCCGAAAAAACGCAGATAGGCGAGCGGGCTGGCCAGCGACGAGCGGTAGACGCTGAAGACCAGCCGGCGCGCCGCGTCCTTGGTGACGAGGCTCAGCAGCATGGCCGCCAGACACAGGCCCGTAAAGCCCAGCACCACCGGCGCGTTGAACACGATCCGCAATCCCTTGCCCTTTTGCCGCATGACAGATCCCTCCTTCTCACTGGGCCATTATACCATATTCCGCCCTGCCGAAACAAGCGGCGGCTTTTTTTTCTAGAAAATGATTTTCTTTTAGGTTCATTTAAGTATCGGGCGGTATGATGGACTCACCGAAAAGGGAAAGGAAGGTAAAAGAATATGAAAAGCAATACACTGTATAGAGACATCATGAAGGCGCTGGTATCGTTTGTCTGCGCGGCCCTGATTCTGGTCAACGGTCTGGGACTGGGCAGCATGGTGTTCGCCTCGGCGGCGGGAAGTCCGCTGTTTGACGCGAACGAGCTGTTCACCGACCGCGACCTGGCCCAGACCGCCGACCTGAGTGAGGCGGAGACCATTGCGGTGAGCGACGGCCAGGACGTTTCCATCACCTCGGCCGGCGTGTACCTGCTCACCGGCACGGCGAAAAACGCCACGATCTATGTGGAGGCCGGCGTGGAGGACAAGGTCCAGCTGGTGCTGGACAGCCTGACCATCGAGAACGACTCGCTGCCCTGCGTGTATGTGCGCAGCGCCGACAAGGTGTTCATCACCACCAGCGCGGACAGCAGCCTGTCCATCACCGGTTCGGTTCAGCAGGAGGACGGCAGCAAGCTGGACGGCGTGATCTTCTCCCGCTGCGACCTGACTCTGAGCGGCACGGCCACACTAACCATCGCCTCCACGGCCAACGGCGTCGTGGGCAAGGACGACCTGAAGATCACCGGCGGCACCTACGTCATCACGGCGGCTTCCAAGGCCATCGAGGCCAATGACTCCATCCGCGTGGCTGGGGGCACCCTCATCCTGACCGCGGGCACTGACGGCCTGCACGCCGAGAACAGCGACGACGACACCCTGGGCTACATCTACATCGGCGGCGGCCAGATCAGCGTGACCGCCGGGGACGACGGCATCCACGCCAACGCGGCGGTGCAGATCGACGACGGCAGCGTTTCCGTCAACGCGGCGGAGGGCATCGAGTCCACCTACATTCAGATCAATGGCGGTGATGTCACCATTCAGGGCCGTGACGACGGCATCAACGCCGCCAACAAGTCCAGCGCCTACCGCGCCACCATCGAGATCACTGGCGGCAGCGTCACCGTCACCATGGCCTCCGGCGATACGGACGGCATCGACTCCAACGGCGACATCTACATCAGCGGCGGCACAGTCAACGTGACCGGCAGCAGCACCTTCGACTACGACGGCACGGCGCAGTACACCGGCGGCACCATCATCGTCAACGGCCAGCAGGTCAACGGCATTCCCAATCAGATGATGGGCGGCATGGGCGGCATGCGCGGCATGACCGGCGGCAGCATGGGCGGCATGACCGGTATGGGCGGCCGAAAGAAGTAACACAGCGACACGGCGCGGCGCTCCGGCCCGGCGAAACAGCCAGGCGGAGCGCCGTTTTTTCTGTGCGAAGAAATGGTAATTCTATGGAAAAAGCCGTCGGGATATGGTAAAATGACATGAGCGCCGATAGACGGCGAAATTGGCATTGCGAGGGTAAAAACATATGATGATGGGCACGCTGGTCAATACGGCGGGAATCGTGGCCGGGGGATTGTGCGGCTGGGGCTTTGGCAAAGTGCTCAAGGAGCGCCATCAGGAGACGCTGACCATGGCCTGTGGCGTGAGCACGCTGTTTATCGGCGTCGCCGGGGCGATAAAGCAGATGCTCCTGAACGACGGCCTGCCTGGCGGCGGCACCATGCTGGTGGTGGCCTGCCTGGCGCTGGGCGCGCTGGTGGGCGAGATCATCGACATCGAGCGCTGGTTCGAGCGCTTCGGCGAGTGGCTGAAGGTGAAAACGGGCAACGCGAAGGACAAGGGCTTTGTGAACGGCTTTGTCACAGCCTCCCTCACGGTGTGCATCGGGGCCATGGCCGTGGTGGGCTCCATTCAGGACGGCATCTCCGGTGACTGGTCGACCCTGGGCGCCAAGAGCGTGCTGGATCTCATCATCATCATGGTGATGACCTGCTCCCTGGGCAAGGGCTGCGTGTTCTCGGCGATTCCGGTGTTCGCGCTGGAGGGCGGCATGACCCTGCTGGCCCAGGCCTTGAAGCCACTGATGACCGGCCGGGCCATGGACTACCTGTCCCTGGTGGGGTCGGTGCTGATCTTCTGCGTGGGGCTGAATCTGGTGTGGGGCAAGAAGGTGCGCGTGGCGAACCTGCTGCCCGCGCTGGTCTTTGCCGTGATCGCGGCGACGTCCGGGTCGAGCTCGACGCCGTAGTATTTCTTACAGGGCGACTTTTTGAGCAGGAGCCGGCTGATCACGCGCCCGAATCCGCAGCCGACGTCCACGAAAACGTCTTTTTCGCTCAGCGGAAAATGCCGGAACATCATGTCGATCGCGCCGTACTCCGCGCTCATGGTCGGGTATGCGCCGAGGTCCTGGAACCTCGATTCGCGCACTTCGGCGAGGGAGATGCCGCCGATCTTCCGGTCGAGACGGTCCTCGCGCCACGTGCGCAATTTCGTCCGCAAGCTCAAAACCGGGTGTCCCATGGCGCGGTCTCAGCGGGGGGAGGGGAGCAGGATTTCGAGCATGCGCCGGGCGACTTCGTCCTTGCTCCGGAGCGGGAGCTCGAACTTGCGGCCGTC
>CADARO010000120.1:0-14062 GCA_902790345.1 uncultured Eubacteriales bacterium
AAGAAGATGGACGGAAACAGCTCCTACACCATCTGCGGCTCCCAGACGGACAGCCGCTCGGCCATCTCCGTGCCGGTTGAGAAGAAGGAGGCGTGAGCATGGCGGATGTCATCATTGAAGTCAGCCATCTGGAAAAGCGGTTCGGCGACAATCCGGTGCTGAAGGACATCAACTTCACCGTGAGCAAGGGCGAGGTGGTGTCGATCATCGGCTCTTCAGGCTCGGGCAAATCCACGCTGCTGCGCTGCATCAACCTGCTGGAGACGCCCACCAGCGGCGCGATCCGCTATCATGGCCGGGACATTCAGGACGACGCCCTGCCCCAGGGCGAGTTCCATTCCAAGGTGGGCATGGTGTTTCAGTCCTTCAACCTGTTCAACAACCTCACGGTGCTGGAGAACTGCGTGGTGGGGCAGATGAAGGTGCTGAAGCGCTCCCGCAGGGAGAGCGAGGCAAACGCCCGCAAATATCTTGAGCGCGTGGGCATGCTGCCCTATCAGAACGCCCGCCCGGCTCAGATTTCCGGCGGTCAGAAGCAGCGCGCGGCCATCGCCCGGGCGCTGGCCATGGATCCCGAGGTGCTGCTCTTCGACGAGCCCACCTCCGCGCTGGATCCGGAAATGGTGGGCGAGGTGCTGGGCACCATGAAGACCCTGGCGCAGAGCGGCCTGACCATGCTGGTGGTGACGCATGAGATGGCCTTCGCCCGGGATGTGTCCGACCGGGTGGTGTTTATGGACAGCGGCGTCATCGTCGAGGACGAAGCGCCGGAGGTGCTGTTCACCAGCCCGAAGCACCCGCGCACCCGGGAATTTCTCACGCGATTCATGCAGGGATAATGACAGGCTAAAAAGGCCCGCGAAGCGACGCGAAGACAGCGCCGCGACGCGGGCCCTTTTCATTTCGGCATAAAAGGCATGAAAAGGGGAAAAATACGGGTATCTATCAATAACCCGTTGGCAAGGAGATTATCCACATGCGACCGATAGCCGGAAACCGTCAAACCTTCGATAAGCGCGAAGCGCCCCTGGACGACAAGGCCATGCAGCAGCACGTGCGCGCCCTGGCCGTCTCCATGAGCTCGCCCCGCCGCGCCCTGCTGAAAGTTTGCCCGGAGGAGGGCTTTCGCGGGGCCATGGAGACCGCCAGGCGGCTGGCCGGGGAGACCGAAACGCTGGCCGCGCCGCTTGAATGGCTGTGCGAGAACGGTCGCGCCGCCGAGGCGCTCTTCGCCGCGCTGGCGCCGCGTCCCCGGGAGGCCAGGCGCTTTTCCCTGCCCGCGCTTCCCGACGGCACGCCGCGCATACAGGCTTTGCTGGATGAGATCACGGCTCACGGCGACGCGACTCTGACGGCGGCGCGGCTGACGGACTGCCTGCGGGCCTTCGACGAGGTGCGCGCGCTGGAGATGGCGGAGCTGTGGGCGGTGCCCGCGGCGCTGGCTGCCGTGCTGCAATGGGAATGCCTGGCGGCGGCCAAGTGGGCGGCGGAGACCCAGCGCCATCGCGTGGCGGCGGAGAAGTGGGTGGATTCGGGCGTGGAAATCGACTTCTCCCGGCAGGATGGCGCGTTTTTTGAGCGCGCTCTGCAAGGCCTGCGGGAAAGGGACTCATCCGGCCGTCAGGAGGCGCTGGAGAAATGGCTGGCGGAGCACGATCGCCCCGCCCAGCAGGTGATACGGGTGGAGCATGAGCGCCAGGCGCTGGAGCGGCTGCGGCTGGATCACGCGCTGGCCGCGCTGCGCATGCTGAACGGGCTGGACTGGAGCGAGTGCTTCGAGGCGGTGAGCCGGGTTGAGAAGACGCTGATGAACGACCCGGCCGGCACCTATCCCCGCATGGATAAGGACTCCCGCGCCCAGGTGCGGGAGCGCGTGGCCGCGCTGGCCGCCCGCTGCGACGTGGGCGAGGTCACCTTTGCCGTCGCCGCGCTGACCGCCGCCGAAAACGACGAGGGCATTCGGCGGGAGGTGTGCTGGTGGCTCATGACCGACGAGGGCACAAAGGCGCTGATCGCGGGCATGGGCGTGAAGGCCCGGGGCGTTCGGAAAATCCATCCCGACCCCGGCGCGCGGCGCTATCGGGCGGCCGCGCTGCTGACGACGGCCACCGCCATGCTGGCGCTGGCCGCGTCCCAGGGATGGCTGGCGCTGATGGCGCTGTCGGCGGCACTGTGCGGGGCGGAACAGGCGCTGAACCGCGTCCTGGCCCCCGTGAAGCCCCGCCGCCTGCTGAAGCTGGCGCTGAATCCCCTGCCAGAGGACTGCCGCACCGCCGTGGTGATCCCGGCGCTGTTGTCCTCCCCGGAGCAGGCGGCGGACATGGCCTTTCAACTGGAGACGCTGGGATGCCTCGAGAAGGACCCCGGCTTCACCTTCATCCTGCTGGGCGATTTGCCGGACGCCGACGGGGCCGTCATGCCGGAGGACGAGGCGATCCTTTCGGCGGCCCGGGAGGCCGTGGACAGGGCGAATCGCCGCGCCGGCCGGGCGGACAAGTACATCCTGCTCACGCGGCGGCGCGAGCTCTCCCGAAGCATGGGGCGCTACATCGCCCCCGAGCGCAAGCGCGGCGCGCTGAACGCCCTCGTCTCGCTGCTCACCGGCGACGTGAACCTGTTCGATCAGCCGGAGGCGGCGGCGCTGGCCAGGCGGGGCTTCGCCTTTCTCATCACGCTGGACGCCGGCACAAAGATGCTGCCCGGCACGGCGGCGCGACTGGTGGGCGCGCTGGCGCATCCGCTGAATCGGGCGCGCTACGCCATGCTAGCCCCGCGCATGGCGCTGCCCGCCGAGGCCGTTGTGAACCGCTTCGTGCGCCTGATGGGCGGCGAAGGCGGCATGGATCCCTATCCCACGGCGGTGTCGGATATCTGGCAGGATCTGGCGGGCGAGGGCAGCTTCGGCGGCAAGGGGATCATCGATATTGCCGCCTTCCGGCGCGCCATGGAGGCGGCCCGGCTCCCCGAGGGGCGCATCCTCAGCCACGACCTGCTGGAGGGCCTCGTGGCGGGGGCGGGGTTCATCGACGACGTGACGCTGTTCGAGGGACATCCGCGCCGGGCGCGGGCCTGGTTCCACCGGCTGCACCGCTGGACCCGGGGCGACTGGCAGCTGACGGGCTTTTTGTTCCGGCGCGGCTTTTCCGGGCTGGATCGCTGGAAAATCATGGATAATCTCATGCGCTCCCTGACGCCGCTGAGCGTCTGGCTGTGTCTGACGGCGGGGGTCTGGACGGGCCGGGTCCCGCTGATCGGCGCGGGGCTGCTGGCCCTTTTCCTGCCGCTCCTGCTGCGCCCTTCTCTGAAAAGAGAGGCCTGGGAGCGGCCGCTGCTGCGCCTTTCCCTGCTGCCCCATGAGGCCTGGGTGACGGCGGACGCCATCGGCCGGGCGCTGTTTCGGCTGCTGGTCACCGGGCGGAATCTGCTGGAATGGGTCACGGCGGACGACGCCGAGCGGCGGGACGAGGCGCTGAGCGCCTGGCCCAGCTATATCGGCGCGACGGCGATGCTGATAGCCGGCTTTCATCAGCCCGTGCTGATCCTGCCGGCGGCGCTGATGGCGGCGCTGTGGGCCAGCGCGCCGGCCCGACTGCGGGAGCTGGAAAAGCCGGCGGAAGGAGAAAAGTTCAGCGAGGCGCAGCGGGCGCTGCTTCAGGACATCGCGGGGCGCACCTGGCGCTTTTTCACTGAAAACACGCTGGAAAACGGCCTGACGCCGGACAATGTGCAGCTGGACCCGCCCCGCGGCGCGGCCCTGCGCACCTCGCCAACGAACATCGGCCTCTATATGGTATCCTGTGTGGCGGCCTGCCGGCTGGGCCTGACGGATCCGGAAGAGCGGGACGCCCGCCTGAGCCACACGGCGGAGACGCTGGCGCGGCTTGAAAAATGGCGGGGACATCTGTACAACTGGTATGACATCGGCGCGGAAACACCCATGTGGCCGCGCTATGTCTCCTCCGTCGATTCCGGCAACCTCGCGGCCTCGCTGCTGCTGTGCGCCCAGGCGGTGGAGGACGAAAGCCTCACGGCGCGGCTGGAGGCGCTGGCCCGGGCCATGGATTTCACCGCGCTGTACGATGAGAAGCGCAAGCTGTTTGTGATCGGCATGGATGTTTCAAACGGCCGGCTGAGCGAATCGCATTATGACCTGCTGGCTTCCGAGTCGCGCATACTGAGCTTCGCGGCCATGATGCTGGGGCAGGTTCCCTGCGAGCACTTCGCCCGGCTGGGCCGCGCCTGCGCCAGGGTGGACGGCGGCGCGGCGCTGATCTCATGGAGCGGGACGCTCTTTGAGTATCTTATGAACGGGCTTTTTTTGCCTGTATGGGAGGACACGCTCATCGGCCGGAGCAACCGCCACGTCATCCAGGCCCAGAAGGCCCGGAGCGGGGACGCCATGCCCTGGGGCGTGTCGGAATCCGGGTTTTACGCCTTCGACATGCAGATGAACTATCAGTATCGCGCCTTCGGCCTGAGCGAGGCCGCGCTTCGGGGCGAACGGCAGGAATCGGTGATAACGCCCTACGCCTCGGCGCTGGCGCTGCCCTATGACGGCCAGGCCGCTTCCGCCAACCTCCAGCGCATGATAGACATGGGCTGGGCGGACGGGCAGGGCTTCTTCGAGGCGGCCGATTACGACCCCGCCCGCGTGCCGGAAGGCGCGGCCTATCGGCTGGTCAAGAGCCACATGGCGCATCATCAGGGCATGATTCTGGCCGCCGTGTGCAACGCCCTCACCGACAACAGCCTGGTTGCCACGTTCTGCGCCCGAAGCGAGGCGGCGGCGCTGACGCTGCTTTTGCAGGAACGGGCCGAGCCGAAGGTCACCTTCGCGCCGCTGCGGGAGAGGAAAACAGACGATCGGCCCGTGCCCAGGCCGCAGGGTCGGGCGGCGCTTCCGGGAGAGTGCGACGCCCATCTGCTCTGCGGCGGCGGGGTGACGCTGGCCTGCGCGCCGCAGGGGCCGCTGTTCGCCCGCAATCGCGAGGGCATCCTGCTGAACCCAAGGCCCTGGAGCCTGTCGGAGCCTATCGACGGGCTCTCCGTCCACGTGACGACAGAGGACGGAGATCATGTGCTGACCGGCTGCGGGGAGGAGGCCGGATGGACCCACGCCACCCGCTTCGAGCCCGGCGCGGCGGTGTACGCCATGGAGAGCGACCGCATGAAGCTGAGCTGCGTTGTCTGCGTGTCGCCGGAGGACGGGGCGATCCTGCAGCGCGTGACGCTGGAAAACAAGGCGGGCCGGGCCGTGCGGGCCGAGGTGACCAGCTGCTTTCGCGTGGCCCTGGCCCGGGAGGCGGATTACGAGGCACATCCGGCGTTTCAGGATCTGTTCATCGAGAGTGAATCGCCAGAGCCGGGCGCGCTGGTTTTCCGCCGACGTCCCCGCGTGAAGGGCGAGCGCTGGCCGGTGCTCGTTCACAGGGTGCAGGGCGCGGAGGATGACGCGCTGACCTGGGAAACGGATCTGAATAAGTTGATCGGGCGCGGGCTGCGGCTGAACGAGAAGGGCGCGCTGTCGCCAAAGCTCGGCGGCACGCTGGGCCGGGTGCTTCAGCCCTGCTCCGCGCTGCGGGTCTCGATCAGCCTGACGGCGGGGGAGACGCGGGAAGTCGGCTTTGCCATGGGCCTGGCGGACAGGGATGAACGCGCCTTCCGGGAGCGCCACGCCGCCCTGTCAGGCACGCGCCGGGCGGAGGAACTGGCGGCCACCCAGGCGAAACAGCTTTTGCGCTATCTGTCCCTGGAACCGGCCGCCGCGGCGCTGACGGATCGAGCCGCCGCGCTGTTTCTCATGCCTTTTTCCGGCCCGGAGAAGGAAGAGACGGCCATCCCGGCGGAGGATCTGCCGGCACGTCTGTTGTGGCTGCTGGGAATCTCCGGCGAACAGCCCGTCATGGCGGTGCGCTGCCGGGGCGCGGAAAGCCTGCCGTTGATCCGGGAGGCGGCCCGCGCCCACGAGTATTATCGAACCATGGGATTAAGCTGCGACCTTCTTTTGATCGACGACAGCCGGGGCGGCTACGATCAGCCCCTGAAGGATCAGCTGGCGACGCTGTCCGCCGGGGAGGGCGTTTATGTGGCGGCCGGCGAGGCGGTGAGCCAGGCTCAGCGCGCGCTGCTGCGGGTCGCATCCGCCCTGTGGCTGGACGGGGGCGCCGGCGGGTTTCGCGCCCAGGTCAGGGCGGCGCTGGCCTCGCGGAAAAAACCGCGCGTCGCGCCGACGAGGCCGCTGATCGACATGAAGACATCCGGGGAAGATCTCACCGCATTCAACGGTTGGGGCGGCTTCGACGGAGACCGCTATGTCATTGCCCATCCGGCCACGCCCGGCCCCTGGTGCAACATCCTCTGCAACCGGCGCTTCGGCAGCATGGTTTCCGAGCGGGGCGACAGCTTCACCTGGCTGGACAACAGCCGAAACGGGCGGCTGACCCCCTTCGACAACGATCCCCACGGCGGCAGCCCGGGGGAGCGGCTGACGCTGCTTCGGGAGCATGAGCCCCGCGACCTGGAGGGCACGGCCCGCCGCGTGACCCACACGCAGGGTGAGAGCGTATACGAAGGCGCGGACGGCCCGCTGTCATGGGTCAGCCACGTGTTTGTGGACTGGGAATGGCCGGTGAAGTGCCACCGGGTGACGCTGAAAAACAACGGCGCGGCGGCGATTTCCGCGCGGATTGAGGCCCGGGTCCAGTGGATCATGGGCGTGAACCGGCGAGACGCCCGCTATGTGCACACCGGCGGACAAAGCGGGCTCCTCTGGGCGCGGGGACAGATCGGCAGCGCGGCCTTTCTGACCATGGCCGGGGAGAGCGCCCGGGTGAAGGACGGCGGCCTGTCGCTGGATATTTTCCTGTCACCGGGAGAGGAGAAGACCATCGACCTGCTGCTGGGCTGCGGCGACAGGGCGGAGGATGTGAACCGCCTGTTGGCGGACTGGCTGGATCAGGGTGGCGAGGCGCGGCTTCAGCGCACGCTGGATTCCTGGCGGGAGCGGCTGTCCCGGGCGGAGATTGTCACGCCGGACGGCCTGATGAACGCCCAGCTGAACCGCTTTTTGCCCTATCAGGTGATCTGTGCCAGGCTGTACGGCCGGGCAGGCTGGTATCAGGCAGGCGGGGCCTACGGCTTCCGCGACCAACTGCAGGATCAGCTCAGCCAGCTTCTGACCGCGCCGGAGGAGGCCCGGGAGCACATCTTGCGCTGCGCTGCCCATCAGTTTGAGAGCGGCGACGCGCAGCACTGGTGGCACGAGCCCCGCGCCGGCGTGCGCACCCGCGTTTCGGACGACATGCTCTTTCTGCCCTATGTCACGGCCTGCTATGTGGCCGAGACGGGGGACACGGCCATTCTGCGGGAAGAGGTTCCCTTTTTGAAGGACGTGGAGATTCCCGACGGCCGGGCCGACTGGTATGGCGAGGCGGCGGTGAGCGATGAACGCGCTACGCTGCATGAGCACTGCCTGCGGGCCATCCGGCGGGCAAGCCGCACCGGCGAACACGGCCTTCTGTTGATGGGCGCGGGCGACTGGAACGATGGCATGAACCGCGTGGGCACGAAGGGCCGCGGCGAGAGCGTGTGGCTCACCCGCGTGCTGCGATGAGGAAGAGTGCGGGCGGCTGAACGCCCTGGCCGACGAATTGAAGGCGGCGCTGGAGCGGGAAGCCTGGGACGGAAACTGGTATCTGCGCGCGTTTGACGACGACGGCGCGCCGCTGGGCGGCCGTGAAAACGCCGAATGTCGCATCGATTCGCTGACCCAGAGCTGGGCCGTGTTCGCCGGACTGGACCGGGCCCGCTGCGAACGGGCCATGGACGCGGTGAGCGAATCGCTGATGGATCGCGGAACCGGGCTCATTCGCCTGCTGACGCCGCCCTTCGACGGCCAGCGCGACATGGGCTACATTGGCGGCTATCCGCCGGGCATCCGGGAAAACGGCGGCCAGTACACCCACGCGGCCTGCTGGGTGGTGCTGGCACTGGCAGCGCTGGGCCGGGCAGAGGAGGCCTGGGAGGCGTTTCGGACGCTGCTGCCCGCCTCCCACGCGGATACGAAGGACAAGGCGGCGGCCTACCGCGTGGAGCCCTACGTGATGGCGGGGGACATCTACGACGGCCCGCCCTATGCCGGACGGGGCGGCTGGACCTGGTACACCGGCGCGGCGGGGTGGACGCTCCGCGCGGCGTGGATCGGCCTGCTGGGCCTGGAGAAGCGGGGCGACAGGCTGCGCATGAACGCGCTTCTGCCCAAGGCGTGGCGCCAGGTGTCTGCCAGACTGCGCGTGGGAAAGGCCACCTACGCGCTGACCTCCTCCCGGGACTGCAACGGGGCGACCCTGGACGGTGCGCCCTGCCCGGAGGGAACCATCCGCCTGATCGACGACGGCCGGGCGCATGAGGCGGTTTTTCCGGCGCGCGGCGCAGGATTTGACGAAAACAGCGCGGATGGTTGAAAAAAGGAAGAAAAGCGTATATAATAGAGCATCATGAGAGAGCGCCGGGCCGCCGGTCAAAGGAGAGGACGCAGCATGGATACGAAGGCATTGTTTGCTTCCCTGGCAACGGAACAGGTGAACAGCCGCAGCGAGCGGCTCGATCAGATGAATTCGCTGGAGATCGCGACGCTGATGAACGACGTGACCGCCGACGTGACAGCGGGCATCGAAAAGGCGCTGCCGCAGATTGCCCGGGCCATGGACGGCATCGTGGCGCGGCTGAAGGACGGTGGCCGCCTCATCTACATGGGCGCGGGCACCAGCGGCCGCCTGGGCGTGCTGGACGCCTCCGAATGTCCGCCCACCTTCGGCGTGTCGCCGGAGCTGGTGCAGGGCATCATCGCGGGGGGCGACAGGGCGCTGCGCACCGCCGTCGAAGGCGCGGAGGACAGCGACACCCTGCCTGTGGAGGATCTGAAGGCGCGGAACCTTTGCGAAAAGGACGTGGTGGTGGCGATTTCCGCCAGTGGCTACGCGCCCTATTGCGTCGCCGCGCTGAAATACGCCCGCTCTGTCGGCGCGCTGGCCATCGCGCTGAGCTGCAACGCCGGCGCGAATACCTCGAAGGAGGCGGACATCGCCATCGAGGCCCCCACGGGCAGCGAGGTGCTCTCCGGCTCCACGCGCCTGAAGGCGGGCACGGCCACCAAGCTGATCCTGAACATGCTCTCCACCGGCGCCATGGTGCAGCTGGGCAAGTGCTACAAAAACCTCATGGTGGATGTGAAGGCCACCAACGTGAAGCTGCGCGACCGCTCCATCCGCATCACCATGAACGCCACCGGGCTGGATCGGGCGGCGGCGGAGGCGTTGTATGAGCAGGCAGGCGGCATCAAGACGGCCATCGTGATGCACGAGACCGGCGCCACGAGACAGCTGGCCGAGGCGGCGCTGAACGACTGCGGCGGCTACGTGCGGGCGGCCATTGAATCCATCGGCCAGTGATGATTGGAGAGAAAGCCATGCGAGAATTGACAGAGCGGCTGCGCGCTTTCGCCAGCCCTGAACGCGTGCTGGAAGACGAGCCCATGAGCCGGCACACCACCTTCCGCCTGGGCGGCCCGGCGGACGTGCTGTTCCTGCCCGCCAGCGCGGAGGAGACAGCCCGGGCCATACAGGCGGCGCGGGCGCTGAACGAGCCTTGCTTCGTGATGGGCAACGGCTCCAACCTGCTGGTGAAGGACGGCGGCGTGCGGGGCCTGGTGATCGAGATCGGCGAGCCCATGAGCGGCATCGCCGTGGAGGGAACCACTGTCCGCGCACAGGCCGGCGCGTCCCTGACCCATCTGGCCCGGGAAGCGGCGGCGGCGTCCCTGCAGGGTCTGGCCTTTGCCTCGGGCATTCCGGGCAGCGTGGGCGGCGCTGTGGCGATGAACGCCGGGGCCTACGGCGGGGAGATCAAGGATGTGCTGACCCGGACGTTGGTGCTGGAGCACGGGACGCCCGTGTGGAAGACAGCGGAGGAGCTGCACCTGTCCTATCGGAATTCGGACGTGCTGCGGCAGGGGCTGATCGTGCTGGAGGCGGAATTCGGCCTGGCTCCGGGCGACCGGGAGGCCATCCTGGCGGAGATGAGCGAGCTGGCCCGCAGGCGTCGCGAAAAGCAGCCCCTGACCATGCCCAGCGCCGGCTCCACCTTCAAGCGGCCCGAGGGGCACTTCGCGGGGGCGCTGATCGAGGCCTCCGGGCTCAAGGGCTTCAAGGTGGGCGGCGCGCAGGTGAGCGAGCTGCACGCCGGGTTCATCGTGAATGCGGGCGGCGCCACGGCACGGGACGTGCTGGATCTGATCGAGGCCGTCACGGCCCGGGTCAGGGCCGATTCGGGCGTGACGCTGGAGCCGGAGGTGCGCGTCATAGGCGAGGAGTAAGGAGATGTCTTTTTCTACAGACGCAAAATCGGAAATCATGCGGCATCCGCTGGAGGACGCCTGCGTGCGCGTTGAGCTCACGGCGGCATTTTTGCTGGCAGGCAGCATTTCCTTCAAGGGCGCGGGTCGGTATCTTCTCTCTGTGAGCAGCGAGAACGCCGCCGTGACGCGCTACTGCTTCACCCAGACCAAGAAGGTGGCCGCCGTGACGCCGGAGATCCAGACCGTGCGCTCCAGCCAGCTGGGCGATCATCTGCGCTATCGGCTGGCGCTGTCGGAGGCGGATTCGCTCACCCTGCTGGACGCGCTGGGCCTGCTGGACAGCGCGGCCTTTCTGGGCATCCGCCGCGAGCCGCCGGCTGACATGTTTTCCCGGGAGGAAGACCGGCTGGCCTGGGTGCGCGGCGCGTTTCTGGCCACGGGCTGGATCAGTAATCCGGACAAGGCGTACAACCTGGAATTCGCCATGCCGGACGAGAACCACGCCGGGGCACTGGCCCGGCTGCTCACCGACATGGGCTATCACTGCGGCACCACCGCGCGCAAGACCCAGTGGGTGGCCTACATCAAGGACGCGGAGGGCGTGAGCCGCCTCATGGCGACGCTGGGCGCGTTTGGCGCGTACATGGCTATTGAGAACGCACGCATCATGAAGCAGGTGCGCAGCGGCGTCAACCGACAGACGAACTGCGACGATTCCAACACGGACAAGACCGTCCGGGCGGCGGCGCGGCAGCTGGCCGACATCGAGTACCTGCTGGAGCACGGCGGGCTGGAGGGCCTGCCCAGGCCCCTGAGGGAAATCGCCGAAGCGCGCCTCAACAACCCGGACGCGAATCTGACCGAGCTGGGGCAGTTGCTGGATCCGCCCATCGGCAAATCGGGCGTGAACAACCGCCTGCGCCGGCTGAGCGCGCTGGCGGAGGAAAAGCGAGGATAACGAGAGGAGTGAAGGCCGCGTGAAAAGCTGGACGGACATAAACTACACGCCCTGTGACGACGATCGCCGCAGGCTGGACATCTTCGCCCCGGAGGGCGCGTGCCGCGCGACGGTCCTGTGGACCCACGGCGGCGGGCTGGAGGCGGGCAACCGCAAGGGCTTCGACGGCATCGCCGCCGAGCTGACGGCCCAGGGCATCGGCTTCGTGTCGGTGGAATACCGGATGTATCCCGACTTCGCCTTTCCGGCGTTTGTCGAGGACACGGCTCAGGCGGCGGCCTGGCTGAAGGCCCACGCGGGCGAATACGGCCTGAGCGACAGCATCTTCATCGGCGGCTCGTCCGCGGGCGGCTATCTTTCCATGATGCTCTGCTTCGCGCGGCAGTATCTGGAGGATGTGGGCCTGACGCCGGAGGACTTCGCCGGATACATCTTCGACGCGGGTCAGCCGACGACCCATTTCAACATCCTCAAGCATCGGGGCGATGATCCGCGCCTGTGCCGGATCGACGAGGCCGCGCCGCTGTATCACATCGCCGACGCGCGGCCGGGCAAGCCCATTCAGGTGATCTACGCCGACAACGACATGCCCGCCCGCCTGGAGCAGAACAACCTGATGCTGGCCACCCTGCGCCACTTCGGCTACGACATGTCCCTGGTGCGCGTGAAGCTGATGGAGGGCTATGGGCACTGCGGCTATGACGGCGAACAGAAGGACGGCAAATGGGTGCTGGCCAGGTTGATCGCGGACTTCGTGAACGCCGTGACGCAGTGACAGACAGATAAAAACGGGACGCCGCCCGGATTTTTCACGCGGCGTCCCGTTTTGTATTGGGTCTATTTGCCCTGGATGGCGCTGATTCTCTCGCTCAGGGTGGGGTGGGAGTAGGTCAGGAGCACCGTGAGGCGCGATGGCGCCAGGCAGCCCAGATCCTCCCGATAGAGCTTCTTCAGCCCGCTGACGAGGGCGTCGCCGTAGCCCTCCTGAACGGCCTGCCGATCGGCGCGGTATTCCTGTCGGCGGGAAAACGCGTTGGTGATGAGCTCCAGCAGCGGATTGAGCACGGACAGCTCCACCGCGCCGGCAAACAGCAGCGCGAAGCCGTAGTTCACCCCGGCGAAGCCGAAGGCGGCAAAGGGCGCGTCGGTGCGCACGGTGAGCCAGAGGCACATCGCCATCAGCGCCATGCGCAAAAGGTTTAGAAACTGCATCTTGAGTGTGTCCTTGTGCAGCCCGTGGCCCATTTCGTGGGCGAAGATGGCGCAGATTTCCTCGGTGGTCATCACGTTCAGCAGGTTGTCGTAGAGCACGATGGTCTTCATGCGGCCGAAGCCGGTGAAGTAGGCGTTGGATTTGGTGGTTCGCCTGGAAGCGTCCATCACCTGGATGGCCCGCACGCGATAGCCGTGTTTGGCCATGAGGTCGGTCAGGCGCGTGCGCAGTTCGCCCTCCTCCAGCGGCGTGAACTTGTTGCGGATGCGGCTGATGACGGGGTAGAGGAAGCTGATGGCCAGCCCCAGCAGGAACAAAACCCCCGCGAACAGCACGGCGATCCAGTCGCCCAGCGCCCGGTGCAGCGCGGCGAAGGCGCACATGAGGCCGGCAGTCAGCACAAACTCGATGACGAAGTTGATGATCTGGTCGCGGGCGAAGGTGGCGGCGGTGGTGCGGTTGAAGCCGTACTTTGCCTCGATCCGCATGGTGTTGACCCAGGCAAAGCACACGCCGACCACGGTTTCCAGAAGCTGCTGGAACAGGAGCACAATGATGAGCTGCCCGTATATGTTCCAGCCCGCCGGAACCACGGCCGCGTGGGCGTTGATGAGCAGCAGGACAAACATGAGAACGCCGCTCACGCCGGTTGAGAGCATGTTGAGCCGCGTCTTGTCCCGGTTGTAGGACTGCCACTTGCGGTAGCGCTCGGCGTCGTAGACGTCCTTCACGTTGTCCGGCATGGGGTTCGCCGCCGAACGGTAGGCCAGCAGGTGCAAAAACTCATCCCACATCGTCGTCAGCGCGACGATGATGAGCGCCAGCGGTTTCATCGATCTGTTTCCTCCCTTATGAAAATTCGCAATCCGCAGGCGATGCCGCCGCGGATTGCGAATGAGTCTCGCCCTTTTTATGCCTTTTCGAGCTCGCTGACGATGGCCTCCAGCGCCTCGTAATCGTGATAGCCCACCACCGTGCGGGCGATCTTGCCGTCCTTCATGAACACCAGCGTGGGGATGGCCGACACGCCGAACTGACCGGCCAGGTCGGGCTGCTCGTCCACGTTCACCTTGCACACCTTCAGCGCCGGAATGGCGCCCTCGGCTTCCTCCAGCACCGGAGCCTGCATGCGGCAGGGGCCGCACCAGGTCGCCCAGAAATCCACGACGATCAGGCCATTGGCCGTTTCCTTGGCAAAATTCTCTTTCGTGAGCTCAGTCATATCGCATACCTCCTTGCGCTCGCTCATGGGAAAAAGCGCCTGTCTTAGCCTGCGCGTTTTTCCATTGATTATGATGGGTTTATCATACTGTATGACCGCCGCGCTGTCAAGGGCGATTTGTTTACATTTTCCGTCCTTTCCGCCAAACCCATTTGACAGAGCGGCCACGGCGTAGTACAATAACGGCAAAAGGAGTTGATTTCATCATGAAGACCATCGTTTCCACAAAGAACGCGCCTTCCGCCATCGGCCCCTATTCCCAGGGCATCGCGGCGGGGAGCATGGTGTTTACCTCCGGCCAGCTGGGCCTTGACC
>CADARO010000120.1:14091-16078 GCA_902790345.1 uncultured Eubacteriales bacterium
CCCGGCGGCATCGAGGCGCAGACCCGCCAGTCCCTCACCAATGTGAAGGCCGTGCTGGAAGCAGCCGGCTCGGGCCTTGACAGGGTGGTCAAGACCACGGTTTTCCTCAAGGACATGAACGACTTCGCCGCCATGAACAAGGTGTACGCTGAGTTCTTCGGCGAGGGCGGCTGCCCCGCGCGCTCTGCCGTGGAGGTGGCCCGCCTGCCCAAGGACGGCCTGGTGGAGATCGAGGCCGTGGCGATCAAGTGAATTAGGAATTGGGAATGAGGAATTAGGAATTGTAGTTACCTGAAAAAAGGAACGCGGGCGGAGTGCTCGCGTTCCTTTTGATTTGAATTGCAATTCAACGTTCGATAAAAGCCTAATTGCGCATTGCGCATTGCGAATTGCGAATTACTTGCCGAACAGCTGAACCCAGCAGTACACGCCGTTCACCTGCACGCAGGCGACGCCGATGCTGCCGTAGGAGGCGCGCAGGATATTGGCGCGGTGGCCTTCTGAGCTCATCCAGGCGGCCATGACCTTGGCAGGGTAGGTATAGCCCCGGGCGATGTTCTCGCCGTAGGCCTTGCTGGACACGGTGAAGCAGCTGCTGCCGTCCGGCCGGGTGTGGCTGAACAGACTGGCGATCTCCCCGGCGCGAATCCGGGCGGCGGCTGTCAGGTCGGCGTCCACGGTCAGGGCCTTGAGGCCATACTTGGCCCGCTCGGCGTTGGTCTCGGCGATCACCTGCGCGGCCATGCCGCTCTGATCCACGGCTGTGGGCTGCGAGGCGGAGGCAGTGGGGGCGATGGGCTGAGTTTGGCCGCCGGACCAGACGCAAACCCACCGGCCGAACTGGGCGGCGGGGCGGCAGGTATACGTGGCGGCCCGGGCGGGAACAGCGGCGAGTAACAGCGCGATGGTCAGGAAAAGGGTCATTAAGCGTTTCTTTGACATGGCATTTTTCAACTCCTCTGTCAGAAAATGTGTGAAATATATTTCACAGGTATTGTAAATCCTGAGAGGAGTTGGCGTCAATGGAAATACATGGAAGCGGCGTCCCGCGCAAAAAACGGCTCCCGCGAGGGGAGCCGAAGTGTTTCTGCTTTGCGCCTATTTATCGGCCGAACAGCTGCGCCCAGTAGTTGACGCCGTCCACCTGGACGCAGGCGATGCCGATGTAGTTGAAGGTCTCGTCCAGAATCGCGGCGCGGTGGGACTCGGAGTTCATCCAGCCGGTCACCACGGCGGAGGCGTTGATGGTGCCATAGGCGAGGTTTTCGCCCGCCACCTTGCTGGACACGGAGAACCAGGCGGAGCCGTCGGGCCGGATATGATCGAACACCTTGACGATTTCCCGGGCGCGGATCTTCGCGGCTTCGGTGAGGTCGGCGTCCACCTTGAGGGCCTTCAGGCCGTACTTGGCGCGCTCAGCGTTGGTGTTGGCCACAGCCTGGGTGGCCATGGTGTCCAGGTCGGCGGCCGCGTCGCTGGCGTGCGCGCCGGAAGAGAGATCCTTTGCCACGGCCTTCTGAATCGCTTCAAGAGTGCCCGCGCCCGCGATGCCGTCGGCGGTGAGGCCATAGGCGGCCTGGAAGGTGGCCACGGCCTTCTGAGTTGCGGGGCCGAAGACGCCATCCGCCGTACCGGCCAGGTAGCCCAGGGTAATCAGATTGCGCTGCAGTGCCCTGACCGCATCGCCGGTGGAGCCGCTTTGAAGCGCCGTTGAGCTGGCGGGGGCGGCGCTGCCGGAATCGGCCGGGGCGGCGGTGGAGCCGCTTGCCGTGCCCGCGCCGTTCAGGGCGGAGAGGGTCTGGGCGTCGGCGACGCCGCTGGCGGTGAGGCCGTTGGCGCTCTGGAAGGCGATCACGGCCTTTTTCGTCTTGGGGCCGAAGATGCCGTCCGCCTTGTCGGAGAGATAGCCCAGGGCGATGAGCCGGGCCTGCATGTCCTTCACGGCGTCGCCCCGACTGCCTTCGGAGAGCGCCGAGGATGTCGCGGC
>CADARO010000121.1 GCA_902790345.1 uncultured Eubacteriales bacterium
ATGAAGGCCCTGAAGCAGGAGGCCAAAGAGCGGCATCAGAACGTGATGCTCATCTCCATGGGCCGCACGCCCGACGAGCCGGAATACGAGCTGCCATTGAACGGAGAGGGCGACACGGCGGTGTATGTGCTCTCCCGCATCTCCGGCGAGGGCGCCGACCGGGATCCGGTGGAAGGCAACATCCTGCTGTCCAAAACGGAGATCCGGGACATCCTCTGCTGCAGCGAGAAGTACAAGCGCTTCCTGCTGGTGCTGAACGTGGGGGGCGTGGTGGACCTGAGCCCGGTGAACATCGTGGAGCCGAAGCAGTTCAGCGTGAAGCTGCCGGACGTGGTCATCAAGATCGCGCCGGAGCGGGCCGACCTCATCGAGACCCGGGTGATCGACGGGAAGAAATACCTGCTGATCCGCGCCGAGGAAGGCGTGGAGGTGAACGGCGTGAACATCGCCATCACCGACCCGGCGGAGAGCCCGTTCTGACAAAAGAGCATAGAAAGAGGAGTCCGGTCGATTTGGCCGGGCTCCTCTTGCGTGATTGCGCGATCAGAACCGCACTTCCCGCTTTTCCCTGTCCGCGATGTAGGCGTTCTCCATCAGCTCGGTGAGCTCGCGGCCCTCCTTCAGGCCGAAATTCACGGGCTTTCCGTAGAGCACGCTGTCGATGAACTGGCGAAGGGGCGCGGGGTCGTTCTCGGGCAGCTTCACCTCGGCCCAGCCGCCCTCAACGAAGCGGTTGATGTCCTTGGTGCGCAGGCGCAGGCTGTTGCCCTCGCAGAGGATGACGCCCTTGGTGCCGTAGACCTCCATGGTCTGGGGGTTCATGCCGGAGACCAGGCCGGTCTCGGCCACGGCGATGGCCTTGTTCTCGAACTCGATGGTGCAAACCGAGTTGTCCTCCACGGCGTGGCCGGTGCGGGCGTTGAACATGGACTGGATGCGCACGGGCTTGCCCAGCATCCAGCGGGACAGGTACATGGGATGGGCGCCCAGATCCATCATGGCGCCGCCGCCGGTGGTCTCGGGGTCATACCAGTAATCCGGCAGCCAGTTGGCCGTGGCGCCGTCGTGGCTGTCCCGCACCCGCAGGAGCGTCACGTCGCCGATGGTGCCGTCCTCGATGCACTTCTTGATGAAGATGTTGCGGCCCAGGGTGCGCTGGGGGAAGCTGATGGTGAAGATCACGCCCGCCTCCTCAACGGCCTTGATGACCTCGTCGCAGTCCGCCACGTGCAGGCACATGCACTTCTCCGTGAAGATGTGCTTCTTCGCCTTCGCGGCCTTGATCATGATCTCCTTGTGCATGTTGGTGGGGGTGTCGATCAGCACCGCGTCCACGTCGCCGCGGGCGAGCAGGGCGTCGTAATCCGCCACGAAGGGCACGCCCAGTTCTTCGGCCCAGGCCTGACCCCGGGCGGCGTCCTCGTCCCACACGCAGGTGATTTGCGCGTCGGGCTGGTTCTGAATGAATCGGGCGTAGCCGCCGGCGTGGACGTGCCACTTGCTGATCATCGCAACGTTGAGCATGGTTCTTTTCCTCCTTATTTACGCGTATCGCTTGGTTTCGCGGAATCCTTTTTCATCAGCGCCACCGCGCCCCGGCAGGGCAGGCAGCCCCGCATCTCGCCGTCCCAGCTGAGGGAGAACTGCTCCGAGGCCCGGCCGAAGCCGCCGTACTCCGGGCGGTCGCTGTCGAACACCACCTGGTATTCTCCCGGCTCCAGCTGCTTGCAGGGGATGGACACGCAGTCCCGCTCCGGGTCGAAGTTGAACAGGAACACCAGCGGCCCCCGCTTGAAGGCCAGGAGCTTGCGCCCCTGATCGATCCACAGGCTCTGAGCCGCCCGGTCCGCCAGCACCCGGTGCTTTTTGACGAGGGCCAGCATGTCCCGGTCGAAGGCCCCCAGCAGGCTGTACTTGAGATAGCCGTTTTCCGCCAGCGACCACTGCCGCCGGGCGTAATGGTGGCTCCAGCCGTTGCCCTCCCGGGGGAAGTCGATCCACTCGGGATGGCCGAACTCGTTGCCCATGAAGTTCAGGTAGCCATCGCAGGCCACGGTGAGGGTGACGAAGCGGATGAGCTTGGCCAGGGCGATGCCCCGATCCATGGTGGGGGTGTGGTAGACCCGATCCATGCCCACGTACATCTCCGCGTCCAGCAGGCGGAAGATGATGGTCTTGTCGCCCACCAGCGCCTGATCGTGGGACTCGGAATAGCCCACGGTCTTCTCCATGGGCCGGCGGGTGCTCAGCTCATACCACAGCTTGAACATGTCCCAGTCCTGATCCCGGTATTCCTTGATGAACTTGATCCAGAGATCCGGCACGCCCATGTTCAGTCGGTAATCGAAGCCGATGCCGCCCCAGGCCACGGGCAGGCACATGCCGGGATAGCCGCTCATATCCTCCGCGATGGCCACCGCATGGGGGTTCACCGCGTGGATGAGCTCCGTGGCCAGGCTCAGGTAGGCCAGCGCCGAATACTCCGCGTTGCCGGAGAAGTAGTCGTCGTAACCGCCGAAGGCGTGTCCCAGGGCGTGATCCTTGTAGATCATGCTGGTGACGCCGTCGAAGCGGAAGCCGTCGAAGTGGTACTCGTCCATCCAGAACTTGATGTTGGAGAGCAGGTAGTGCAGCACGTCGTCCCGGTAATAGGCGAAGAGCATGCTGCCCCAGGCAGGGTGCTCGCCCTCGCAGTACAGGGAGCCGCTGCCGTCGAAATTGCAGATGCCCTCCCGCTCGTTCTTGCTGGAGTGGGAGTGCACCAGGTCCAGCAGCACCTTGAGCCCCAGCTGATGGGCGGTGTCCACCAGGTATTTCAGGTCGTCCGGCTGGCCGTACCAGGCGGAGGCCGCGAAGGGATTGGTCACCTGATAGCCGAAGCTGGCGTAGTAGGGATGCTCCTGAATGGCCATCAGCTGCACGGCGTTGTAGCCGTCCGCCTTGATCCGGGGCAGCACGTTGTCCGCGAAGGCGCGATAGCTGCCGATGCCCGGCTCCTCCTGGGCCATGCCCACGTGGCACTCGTAGATCAAAAGGGGCGAGGGGAAGGAGGCGGGGCGCTTGTCGTCGTGCCACTGGTAGTGGCTGATGACCACCCGGCCGTCGAACTGGCGGGTGTCCGGATTCTGCACGGCGCTGCGGGCGTAGGCGGGAATGCGGTCCAGCACCTCGCCGCTCTTGGTGGTGATCTGCACCAGCAGGCGCTGGCCGTCCTTAAAGGCGTCCTTACCCGGGATCTCGATGGCCCAGTCACCGGGCTGGCAGATCTTCAGGGGATGGGATTCCCGGTTCCAGCCGTTGAAATCGCCGAAAAGATGCACGGCGGCGGCGTTGGGCGCGTGCTCGCGGAACACCCAGCCCGTCTTCGTGGGGTGCAGGCCGTAGAACATGTGGCCGTTGGCGAAGGAGAGAATGTCCTTGTCGCCCAGCAGACGCTGGCGAACCTGGCGGCAGTAGGCGACGCGGTCGTCGATCTGCTCGGCGTAGGGCGTCAGGTAGGGATCAACCGTGAGCATGCGCGGATGCGGTCGCTTGACCGGTTTGGCTTTCTTATTCATTTAACAAAACCTGCCTTATTTAGTCTTTACTTTGGTCGGTGCATTCGCTATAATTTTGATAATCCATTTCAATCAGCGCAGGGAGGTGGCCAAATGACGTTGGGAGCGATGTTTGCCTCGTCTGCCCGGGAGCTCAGGCGCGTTCGGGGGCTGGTCATGGCGGCCATGCTGCTGGCCGTCCAGGTGGTGCTGGGGCTGGTGGCGGCCATTCCCGTGGGCCCCAGCATCCGCATTTCTTTCGGATATCTGGCCCTCAGCTCGGCGGGGGCGCTGCTGGGCCCGGCGGTGGCCCCGGTGAACGGGGCGCTGGCGGACGTGATCGTGTTTCTCATCCGGCCCACCGGACCCTACTTTCCGGGCTTCACCGTCACCGGCCTGGTGAGCGGGCTCATCTACGGGCTGACGCTCTACCGCCGGGAGATCATACTGCCCCGGCTGTTGCTGACCAAGCTGCTCATCGACCTGATCTGCAACCTGGCGCTGAACACCGTCTGGATTCACATGCTGTATGGCAAGGCGTTTCTGGCGCTGCTGCCCGGCCGGGCCCTCAAGAACCTGCTGCAATATCCGGTGGACGTGCTGCTGCTCTACCCGGTGATGAAGAAGGTCATCCCCCTGGTGCGCCGCCAGTCGCCACCACCAGTATAATACAGTTTTTCCCGCTTGTCCAGCGCGGATCATCCCAAAACGCGCGAAAACGCGGCCGCTTCCCCCCATTGAGGAAGTGGCCGCGTTTCTGTTTGGGTCATGTGCCCGCGGTGTACGCGGGGGCGTTGCAGACGGGGCAGCGGGAGTAGCCCTGCTTCACGGCCTGCTCCAGCCGGGTCTTGACCGGATACTGCAGGTTCGAGCAGGTCATGCTGGTGTGATAGCGGGCGTTTTCCACGCTCACCCATACTTCGGTGTTGCCGTCTGCCGTGGTGACGGTCTGGCCGGAGCCGCCGGGATTCGCGCCCGGAATGGGCTTGCCGCCCATGCAGGTGGGGCAGGGAGACTTGCCGCTGAGCTCCGCCTGATCCACGGTCATCAGCTTCGCGCCCTTCATGCCGGAGCAGGTGGCGTTGGCGTGGTAGTAGTCGCCGCCGTCGGTGGCGTACACCGTGCCGATGCACACCGGGCAGGGCTGCTGGCCCCGGGCCAGGGCCGTGGATTCGCTCACCCGGCTGGCCCCGGTCATGCCGGAGCAGTTGGCCGTGCGGTGATAGTACTGGCCGGAGGCGGTGGCGTAGTAGGTGAGGTTGTTCTCCTCGCTGGGGGTGTCGATGGGCTTGGGCGTGGCGGTGGGCGCGGCCGGAGCGGCGCCGCCGATGCACACCGGGCAGGCGCTCTGGCCCGCCGCCTTGGCCTCGGCGATGGTGGTCAGCCTGGCGCCGGTCATGCCCTGGCAGTTGGGATCATTGTGATACCACTGGCCGCCGGCTGTGTACACGGAGCCCAGACAGGTGGGGCAGGGACTCTGCCCCCGGGACTCGGCGGTGGCGCGGGTCACGCGCACGGCGTTGGTCATGCCGGAGCAGTCCGAGGTGGCGTGGTAATACCGGCCGCCCGCCGTGGCCCAGTAGTTGCCGTTGGGCTCCCCGGTGGTGGGGGTGGCGTTGCCCGAGCCGATGCACTTGGGGCAGGCGCTCTGGCCCCGGCTGCGGATCATGGCCAGAGTCACGATGTTCGCGCCGGTCATGCCGGAGCAGGTGGGATTGGCGTGGTAGTAGCTGCCGGTGGGCGTGGAGTAGTACACGCCGGAGGTGCCGATGCACTTGGGGCAGGGCTGCTGGCCCCGGGAGGCGATCTGCGCGGCGGACACCGTGGAGGCGTTCTTCATGCCGGAGCAGGTGGGATCCCTGTGGAAGTAGGTGCCGTCGGCGGTGGCGTAGTAGGTGGAGTCGCTGACGGTGGTGGTGCCGCCGCCATTGTTGCCGCCAGTGGCCACGGTCACCGTGGTGGGCTTGGTCTTCACCTCGGTGCCGCCGGCGCACTTGGGGCAGGCGGTCTGGCCCCGGGCGATGGCCGTGGCCAGGGACACGCGGGAGGCGTTGGCCATGCCGGAGCAGGTGCGGTCGGTGTGGTAATAGGAGCCGCCGCTGGTGGCGTAGTAGTTGGCCACGCCGCTGTTGCCGTTCAGGCACTTGGGGCAGGGGGTCTTGCCGGCCTGCTCAGCCGCCGCCGCGGAGATGCGGTAGGCGTTGGTCATGCCCTGGCAGGTGGAGTCGGCGTGATACCAGGTGCCGCCGGAGGTGGTGTAGTACACGTCGGAGGTGGTCACGGGGGTGCCCTCGGTGGGCGTGCCGTTCATGCACACGGGACATTCGGTCTTGCCGGCCTCCTTCGCCTCGGCGATGGTGACCTTCTTGGCGTTCTTCATGCCCTGGCAGGTGGAGTTGGCGTGATACCAGGTGCCGCCGGAGGTGATGTACACCGAGCCGATGCACACCGGGCAGGCGGTCTTGCCCGCCGCGATGGCGTCCGCCTCGGACACGGTCTGGGCGTTCTTCATGCCCTGGCAGCTGGAATCCAGGTGATAGTAGGTGCCGTCGGGCCGGTAGTAGTACATGCCGGCGGGCAGCGGGGTGGCGGTGGGGCCGTTGGTGGCGCTGGGAGCCGTCCAGCAGTACGGGCAGGCCGTCTGCTTGCGGGAGAGCGCCACGCTCAGGGTCACGCGGTCCGGATTGACCATGTTGGAGCAGGTGGCGTAGGAGTGATAGTACTGGCCCGTGGAGGTGGAATACACGAACATGGCCTGGGCGGGCGTGGTGCCCGTGCCGTCCGGAGAGCCGGTGGCGCTGGGATCGGGCGTGGCCGTGGCGGGCACGGCGGTGCCCTCGGTGTTGGGGGTGGGGCCGACAGCCGCGCCCGCGGTGCTGCCGGGAAGCGCGCCGTCGGTGGGATTCAGGGCGGCGTTGGTGGCGCTGACGTTGGCCGTGGCGCTGGGAGCGGGGGTCTCGTCCAGCACGGCCGTGGGGGCCGGACTGGGGGACGCCGAGGGCAGGTTCACCACGGTGGTGTCGCGGCCGCCGATGTGGCTGAACAGCCAGATGAGCAACACGATAAACCACACCACCGCCGCGGCCGAGATGGCCGAGCGGGGCGTGATCTCATAGCGGTTGTTGCGCCACAGCAGCCAGATGCCCAGCGGCGGCAGCAGGAACAGCATGAGCCACATGAACCACGTGGAGCCCAGGATGCCCGCCGGGCGGGCGCGATCCTCGTCCTCGTCGTAGTCGCCCTCGGGTTCCTCGCCGTCGTCGTAGTCGGCCTGATCGTAGGCCTCCTCCTCGTCGTAGCCGGCGTAGTACGCTTCGTCTTCCTCCGCGTAATCCTGAGCCGCCTCGTCCTCGTCGTAGTCCGCCTCCTGGGGTTCAGGCTCGGCGGGACGGGGGGCGTTCGCCCAGGGGAAGGCATGGCGCTTGATCTCGCCGGTGGTGGTATCCTTTGTGGCGATGCCCCGCCCGGACACATTCACAAGCGTCTTGCCGAATTTGAAAGTTTTTCCTCTTGCCATGGCAATATCTCCTTGTAAACCAGGTCGCAGTGTCCGTCATTTTCAGACAAGCACTCTATATTAACATACAACAAAAAGGCGAATTCGTCAATGTGCGGCGCGCAAAATTCACCGAATAGTTAAATATTCTCCGAAATCCGCGCCGCGCCCGGAAACGCCGACTTTCTTTACCTCTTTAGACCACCCCGGCGCGGGATTGGTTTCCGCGAAAGCGGACAGGTATGGTAAATTAACATTGATTCACAGGGAAAAGCTGCCAGGCACCACATTTTTTTCCGGAAAAGGTGGGCGGCGAGGGAAAAATGTGATATACTGTGGTAAACAGGGATAATATTACCGTCGCTATTTGGAGGATATACAGATGTCACAGCAAGACAGGCCGCGAAACGCGTCCCCGTCCGGCGAATACACGGGCCGCGCCCGCCCCTCCTTCGAGGTGGAGGAGTTCGAGCCCGAACCGCGCCGAACCG
>CADARO010000122.1 GCA_902790345.1 uncultured Eubacteriales bacterium
AGAACGGCGATCTGGCGGAATACGCCGATGAGGCCTGCTGGTACGCCTGGGAAAGCTGCCCGGCGCTCACGGCGCTGGACGCGGATCAAGGGGCGCTTGAAGACCTGTTCATCGCCCGCCGGGGCTTCTGGGAAGAACGCACCTGCAAATACAGGGAACAATGCGACGAACTGTGGCGTGTGCTGACGGAAGGAGCGAGATCATGATTCGAACGTTGAGAAGAATCTGGCTGTTCATCATGCAGAAGTGGCTGATCATCCCCATCATCGTGGCGTTTTTCGTGGCCATCGCGATGATCGTTCCCGCCTTTTCCCGCTATCCAACCAAGGCGGACGACGGCACGGCCTGGAACCGCAAGTGGGAGATGCTGGGCAGCGTCCTGGGCGTGGAAGCGCCCACCAACGGCCTGACCCTTTTGAACAATGACACCGCGCTGGCGGGAGACGGCACCTACTACGCCTCCTGGGTGTATGGAGACCCCACGGACTACACCAACGCGGAGGGCAAGCATGTGGACCTCTACCCCGCCCAGGTGTACCTGCTGCTCTACGGCTGCGCCGACGAGGACGCCGCCCGGGAGGCCTTCGCCGACTGGATGGCCCGGGAGGAGGAGACCTACGACGTTCTGGAGAAGCGGGAGGAGACCTACAACGGGCACGCCTACACGCTGCTGATCTACAACTGCGGCTCGGATACCAACCCCTACAGCCGCGGCGTTTCCGCCTTTTCCCTCTACGGCAGTTATGTGGTCATCGCGGAGCTGACCTGTACCGACGATTTCACCGGCGACGAGCGGCAGATGCTCGCCGAGTTCCTGAACGGCTGCCACTACGGCGTCGCGGGCCGGTAAAAGGAGCGTGTCATCATGGCGTTTTTCAGAGACGATACCGACTACACCCACCGCCAGACCGGCTTTGCGCGCTACAAGCAGCTGATGACCTTCTACGCCTTCCACTGGCTGAGGATCAACATGCTGGCCACCCTCGGGGCGCTGCCCCTGGCCGCGGGCATCCTCTTTGCCATCCTCACCAGCAGCCTCGTGGTGCTGCTGCCCCTGTCCTTCCTGGGCGGCATGATCTTCGGGCCGTTTCTGGCAGGACTGGTGGACGCCATCATGCGGGGCCTGCGGGACGCGCCCAACAACTGGTGGAAGAACTACAAGAAGAGCTGGCGGCAGAACTGGAAAAGCAGCCTGGTGCCCGGCGGTATTCTGGGCGCGTTTGTCGGCCTGTTCGCCTTCATCGTTTACATCATGAGCGTGGCGCGGGTGGCCCCCAGCCTGGGCACAGTGGTGATGATGCTGGTGAGCGCCTCCGTGGTCATCTGGCTGAACACGCTGTATTGGCCCCAACTGGTGCTGTTTCAGCAGAGCGCCGTCAACCGCCTGCGCAACGCCATCCTGTTCACCATCAAGCACTCCGTTCGGGTGCTGGTGGCGGTGCTGATTCAGGTGGTCTGGATCGCCCTCGTCATCCTGTTCGCGCCGTGGACGCTGATCGTCATCCCCTTCCTGGGCTTCTGGGTCCCCATCTTCCTGGCCCAATACCGCATCTACGCCGACCTGAACAATGATCTGCGCATCGAGGAGCAGTTCATCCCCGTGGAGGGCGATCCCTGGGCCAAGGACGCCTTCGAGGAGACCGGCGAGGAGCCGGAGGAGCCGCTGCCCCCCGACGACGGCATCCGCCATTGGGAAGCCCTCATGAAGTCCGTTGAGCAGAACAAGGAGGCGAAGAAGTGATGGAGCCCATCGCCGTCAACCGCACCACCATCGACAAAGCGCTCTTCGCCGAGGGCCACGCCGCCATCTTTTCAAAGCAGCGGCAGCGCATGATGCTCACCTGCGGCATCATCTTCTGCGTGTTCGGCCTCATCCTGCTGGCCGTTCAGGTGCGCATGCCCGTGGCCTCCATGCTCAGCTTCCCCGCCATCCTCAGCGGCGTCATCGTGGTGATCTTCGCGCTGACGCTGCAACAGTCGGAGCTGAAGCGGAAATACGCCGCCTTTCAGCGCAAAAACGGCGACGTTTCCGAGCGGACGGTCTGCTGCTACAGGAATTACCTCATGATCGAGACCAGCAGCGGCGAGCCCGTACAGATCGACTATCCCGACATCCGCGATCACCGGGAGACGGAGCACCTGTATCTCCTGCTCTGCGCCGATCACACCGGCGTAATGCTGGCCAGGGACGGCTTTCAGACCGGCTCCTGGCAGGCGCTGCTGGACGCCATTGAGAAGGCGAAGCAGGAGGCGGAAGAGGCGGCGAGGATGATGGAAATATAGCGCAAAGGGCCAGGGATTATCCCCGGCCCTTCTGCGTTTTCAGTCTTATTTCCAGCCCGTCAGCCGATCGAACGCCGGCCAGCCCAGCGCGGCATAGAACCTGTGTCCCTCCGGCCCCACCACATGCTCGAATTTGTCCGGCGCGCCGGCGGCGGCATAGTACGCGCGGGCCACGTCCGCCTGCTCTCTGGCCGATTCCAGCGGGAAGATGGTGTCGTCCTTGCCGTTTACCACGATCATGGGGCGAGGCGCGATGAGACCCGCCAGATCGCCCATGTCGAACTCCTTCATGATGCCGGGCACATAGTTGCACAGGCAGTGATACTGGGCGCCGATGGAGGGAAGATAGCCGCAGAACGCGCAGGAGGGCATGGCCGCGCCGATGCGCTCGTCCAGGGCCGCGGCGTAAATGGTGGCGGTGCCCCCGCCGCTGTTGCCCATGATGGCGATGCGGTTCATATCGACCTGGGGGAAGTGCTCGCCCACCACGTCGATGGCGCGGGAAATATCCCAGCAGCGCTGGCCGATGAGCGTCTTGCCCATCAGCATGGCCTGCACGGCGGGCTGATAGCAGGCCGGGCCCTTTTCCGTGCCGCCCCGGTCGCCGAAGCCCCGCTGCTCCAGCGCCAGCGCGATCTGGCCCCGCGCCACGATCTGACAGGCAAAATCGCGGTCGCCGCCGCTGATGGTCTTCTCATCGCCCTCATATTTGGGACGGCCCAGGGAGATATGCATGCCCTTGGCGTGGCCCTGCAGGCAGATGATCATGGGCAGTTTTTCCTGAGGCGCGTTCCTGGGGACCAGCAGATGGCCGATCACCGTGACCTCGGGCTCGCTTTCAAACAGGAAGCGGGTTTCCGTGAAGGTCGGGTTTGAATCGTCCGTCCATTCCACGCGGAAATCGGGGGCTGTGCGTTCCAGGGGCAGTCCCAGCAGTTCGCCCAGGCGCGCCCGCGCCCTGGTCTGCCAGGCCTTGAAGTCCTCCCCGGCCGCCAGGCGCATGGACGGCTTCACGTCCTTCATCAAATGGAGCATTCTGATCTGTGGATTCAACGCCATGTTATTCCCCTCCCTAGTTTTTCTGAAAATCTGAATTCGCGTTATCCCTTGACCGCGCCCGACATGACGCCCTTCACGAAGCAGCGCTGCGGCAGCGGGTAGAAGCACATGACCCATTCATAAAAGAAGCGGTAGGGTTTGTCCAGAAGTTATTATAATGGAATATGGCCGGGAAAGCAATAGCTTCCCATTCTGCCGGAAAGCCGCCGAGTCATCATCCAAGAGCGCGCCTTCACCATAAATATTTATGACGCAAAATGCGCCAAATCCCTTGTAATGCCTGCGCGTTTCATGGTATAGTAAACTGACTTCACAGCCAAAGCGCTGCGTACAACGCCTCCGGTCGTGTGTTTTTCAAGCATGGCATACGGGAAAACGGGAAATCCCGCGGCACTCGTTTTCATCCCTCTTTGCGCCGGCAGCCGCACCGGCACGAGGATCAACATGAAACAGTATCCTTTCCACCCGCCGGTCTATTACTGCCGCAAAGCCCACATGCCCCTGACGCTGGACGGGCGCCTCGACAAGCCCTTCTGGGCCGATATCCCCTTTACCGAGCTTTTCGTGGACATCGAGGGGCCGGAGAAAGGCAAGCAGCCGCGCTTCCCCACCCGGGCCAAGGCCGCCTGGGACGACGACGCGCTCTATCTGGCCGCGGAGATCACGGGAAACGAGATATGGGCCCACGTCACCGAGCGGGACGACGTCATATTCCGCGACAACGATTTTGAGGTGTTCATCGACCCGGATTCCGACACGCAGCGATACATCGAGCTTGAGATGAACGCGATGAACACGGTGTGGGATCTGCTCTTGACCAAGGCCTACCGGGACGGCGGCAAGGCCATCGATTCCTTCGACATCAAGGATCTGGAAACCGCCGTGTACATCGACGGAAAGCTGAACGACCCGAGCGCGGACAACCGGAAATGGAGCGTGGAGATCAAGCTGCCCCTGCGATCCCTTAAAGAGGTCTCCGACCGCATTCCCAAGCCCGGGGTCTATTGGCGGCTGAATTTTTCAAGGGTGCAGTGGACCTGCGAGGTCAAAGACGGAGAGTACAGGAAGGTGCTGGGGCCTGACGGCAAACCCCTGCCGGAGGACAACTGGGTTTGGGCGCCCACCGGCGTGATCGACATACACCGGCCGCAGTATTGGGGCTTCCTCTTCTTTACCGAAAACGGCGAGGAATACCCCATTCCGGAGGACGAGCGGCGGCGCTTTGACCTGTACAGATTGTTTGAGGAGCAGCGCGTGTATTACCGCGAGCACGGCCGCTACTGCGCGGACGTGGACGCGCTCCGCGCCGCTGCCGGTGTCGAAACGCGCCCGGTGATCGAGACCACGGCCCACTTTTTCGAGATGCGCGTGGAGCGGGCGGATAGAAAGGGCGAAATTCGCCTGTTCGCCGACGGAAGAAGCGAAATGACCTGAAGGGCGAATAGCTCCCCCGCCCCGTGAGTCACCGTCCCTCCGGCCCTAAAGCGGCCTCCGCCTGCTGTTTTTCCCTGTACGCGGCGGGCGTGCAGCCCTCCAATTCCTTGAATACGCGAATCAGGTAATTGGCCGAGTTGAACGCCAGCCGCTCGGCGATTTCGTTCACGCTCAGATCAGTGGATTGCAGCAGCAATTTGGCGCGGTTGATCTTCGCGTTTCGGACATAATCACTGACAGACAGGCCGGTTTCATTTTTGAATTTCTCAGTCAGATAGTATTCGGTATAGCCCACCAAGGCGGCCAGATCTCTGGCGTGGATCTTCCGATCCAGCGACAGCGCAATGTAATCGCAGCATTTCTGGATGGCGTGGGAGCAATGCGGATTGGCCCGCAGCTGATGCACCCGGTAAATAAAATCATGATACATGGCATGAGCCAGTGAATGTAATTCGCCGGAATCCCGGCAATCCTCCGCCGTCTGGATGTAGGAATCCCCCAGAGGATAAGCGATTTCCGGGGATAAGCCGCCTTCCATGGCGGCGCGGGTCACCAGCGTTGTGAACACCACAATGCTGGTTTTTATCTGGCGCAAGGGATCCCGACCCTGCACGGGCACGCCGGGACTCAGGCTGCTGCTGCGATTCAGCGCGTGATGGTAATTGATATCGCCTCTTCTGACCGCGTCCAGCAGCGCCTGTTCCGACTGGTATACATCGATGCGGTTGCGCCGGTTGATTTCATAAGCCGGTTCCTTCTCCTGAATTTTTGCGCCCCTGCTCAGGGCCTCCATGCCCAGCTGATTCCCGGTCAGGACGTTATGCATCAGCATCACATACCGCCCAAAGACCGCGTAGGACATGACCGGCAGCGCGGGAATCAGGGCGCACAACGGTTCGATCCAGCTGGTATCGTTCATCGCGTGATGGCTGCCAATCAGCGCGGAACGGATGCTTTTGCCGTCGATCGGCATGTTCACCACCGGCCCCAAAACGAATACCACGCTGTTTTTGCGTTCCTTTTCCAGCGTCACAGCCCACTGTATGCCAATGGACGAGCCCAGAATGCGGGGCTCGCCATTCTCCGTCCCGGCGGCATATTCGATCATTTTGTCGTAAGCCCCCAGGGCCTGAAAGGCATGGTGCAGCGTTTCCTGAATGACGCCGTGACAGGAGCAGCCAAGCAGCTGTCCTTCATTTGTATAGCCCCAAATATGAAAGCTCTCCCCGCTTGGGATCAGGGATTGAAGCAGCGCCAGATTCTGCTCCGCCTGTGTGATCGCCGTGTTCATGCTCATCCGCTCCAGCCGTTTTTTCCATTATAGCGCGAAACGCGGAAGGGAACAATCTGTTTTTTCAAAACATCCTGAATTTTTGACATCCATCTGCCTTTTTTGACTTTACGGCCCTGTCGCTTTTTGTGTACAATGATGCCGGAACACGCGGGAAGCGTTTCCCGCGATCGACTGAACGACACGAAAGGAAGCGAGCGACATGACAAACGCGAATACCGTTCCTACTCAGGCCAATGAGGTGAACTACCGCAAGGCGAAGCTGTGGCAGATCATTCTGGTGGCCTGTAATGCCCTGAATGGCATGGCGGTCTATTTTCTGATCGGACTGGCCAGCTATTCCGCCTCCATCGGCTATGGCATTGCCACGATGGTGGTGGGCGGCCTGCTGACCTTTACCCGTATCTTTGACGCCGTTACTGACCCGCTGCTGGCCTTCCTGTATGACCGGGTGAACACCCGCTGGGGAAAGATTCGTCCCCTCCTGCTGCTGGGCTGGGCCATCCAGACCATCGGCCTTCTGTGCATGTTCAACTTCTTCTCCAGCAAGGGACACGGCGTGCCGGTCTTCCTGCTGCTCTACATGGTGTACGTCGTTGGCTATACCATCGTCAACATGACCGCCCAGACCATGGGGCCCCTCATCACCAACGACCCCAAGCAGCGTCCCACGGTGGGCGTGTGGAACACGGCGCTGAATTACATCGTTCCCATGGCATTGAATATCATCGTGTATACCAAGCTGATGCCTGCCATGGGCGGCAGCTTCAACCAGAATTTCCTGAACGTAACGACCTGGATGTGCGTCACCATTTCCTTTGTGGGTGTCGTGCTGGCCTGCGTTGGCGTTTCCGAATACGATAAGCCCGAGAACTTCAAGGGCACCAACAGAGTGCATGAGCGCCTCAAGTGGAGGGATATGCTGGATGTGCTGAAGCACAACAAGCCCCTGCAGTGCTATATCGTTTCCGCCGCGTCGGATAAGATTGCCCAGCAGGCCATGTCCGCTTCCATCGTGAGCACCATGCTCAACGGCATCCTCATCGGCGATATGGGCCTGGCGACGACGCTCAGCATGATCGGCATGTTCCCCTCCATCCTCTTTGCCATCTTTGGCGCGCGCTACGCCGGCAAGCACGGCAGCAAGGAAACCATCGTCACCTGGACCCGCAACTGCGTCCTGGCCAACATCGCCATGATCGCGTTCTTTATCATCACGCGCAACACCGTGGGCACGCAGACCATTTCCCATATGGGCGTAACCATGATCCTGTATGTGCTGCTCACTTTCGTGACCAACGGCTTCTCCATGTGCGTCACCACGGGCGGCACAGCCTTCATGGCGGACACCATCGACTATGAGCTGGATCGCAGCGGCAAATACATCCCCGCCGTCGTCAGCGGCACCTACTCCCTGATC
>CADARO010000123.1 GCA_902790345.1 uncultured Eubacteriales bacterium
GAGCTGCTGGCCAATAATAAGGAATATCAGGAAATCTTCGATTCTCAGATGAGCCGGAAGGAGGTCGGTGCGTAATGGCCGGACGCAATCTGGAAGAGCTTCAAAAGCGCTACAACAGCACCGCCAAGGCCGGCGGACGCGGGCCCGGCGGTCCTGGCGGTGGACGCGGTCCCCGGGGCGCCCGGGGCAAGGTCAAGCGGCCTGAAAACAGCAAGGCCATCATCAAGCGGCTCTTCGGCTACATCATGGCCTACCGCTGGCGGCTGGTGCTGGCCATCGTGTGCCTGATCGTGAGCACCGGCGCCAGCATGGCGGGCTCCTACATGCTGCGCCCCATCGTGAACAACGTGGCCAACGGCGAGCTGGACGCGGCCACCCGCATCGCCAACCTGGGCGCGGGCCTTCTGACACTGGCTGCGGTGTATGTGTGCGGCATCGCGGGCACCTACTGCCAGAGCCGCCTGATCATTGGCGTGTCCCAGAACGCCATCGAGCAGATCCGAAACGACCTGTTCAACAAGCTGCAGACCCTGCCGGTGCGCTTCTATGACACCGAGAACAACGGCGAGGTCATGAGCCGCTTCACCAACGACGTGGACAACATCGGCATGATGCTGGACAACAGCCTCATGAGCATCATTCAGGGCTCCGTCACCCTGGTGGGCACCTTCGTGATGATGGTGTACACCAACATCTGGCTCACCCTCATCACTGTGGCCTTCACGCCCATCTTCATGAAGCTGGGCGGGGCCATCGGCGCGGCCAGCCACAAGTACTATTCCGCGCAGCAGGCGGCCCTGGGCGCCGTGAACGGCTACATCGAGGAGACCGTGAACGGCCAGAAGGTGGTGAAGGTGTTCAACCATGAGGACATCTGCAAGGAAGAGTTCGGCACGCTGAACGACGACCTGCGGGACAAGCAGATGAAGGCCTCCTTCTTCGGCGGCATCATGGGCCCCATCATGGGCAACACCAGCCAGATCAGCTACTCCGTGACCGCGGGCGTGGGCGGCGTGCTCTGCGCCCTGGGCAAGTTCGACATCGGCGGCCTGGCCGTGTTCGTGAACTACGCCCGCCAGTTCTCCCAGCCCATCAACACCCTGTCCATGCAGGTGAGCACCATCTTCTCCGCCCTGGCCGGCGCTGAGCGCGTGTTCAACATCATGGATCGCCAGCCCGAGGCGGAGGACGTTCCGAACGCCATCGACAACACCGCCATCCGCGGCGACGTGGTGCTGGAGCACGTGACCTTCGGCTACAACCCGGACAAGGTCATCCTGAAGGACATCTCCCTCTACGCCCATCCGGGCCAGAAGATCGCCTTCGTGGGCTCCACCGGCGCGGGCAAGACCACCGTCACCAACCTGCTGAACCGGTTCTACGACATCGCCGAGGGCACCATCACCATCGACGGCGTGGACATCCGCAATTACAAGCGGGACTTCCTGCGCAAAAACATCGCCATGGTGCTGCAGGACACCCACCTGTTCACCGGCACGGTGATGGAGAACATCCGCTACGGCCGGCTGGACGCCACCGACGAGGAGGTCATCGAGGCGGCAAAGATGGCCAGCGCCCACAGCTTCATCATGCGCCTGGAGAACGGCTACGACACCCGCATCGAGGGCGACGGCGCCAACCTGTCTCAAGGTCAGCGGCAGCTTTTGAACATCGCCCGGGCGGCCATCAGCAAGGCCCCCATCCTGGTGCTGGACGAGGCCACCAGCTCGGTTGATACCCGTACCGAGCGCCACATCGAGCAGGGCATGGATCAGCTGATGAAGAACCGCACCACCTTCGTCATTGCCCACCGGCTGTCCACCGTGCGCAACGCCAATGCCATCATGGTGCTGGAGAACGGCGTCATCATCGAGCGCGGCGACCATGACCAGCTGCTGGAGCAGAAGGGCCGCTATTACGAGCTCTACACCGGCAAGAAGGAACTGGACTGATTCGACTCAGGCGGGCTTCGCGTCCTATACGGCGCGGGGCCCGTTTTTCGGCGATTGAAAAACGGACCATCCTGTGCTATGATTGAGACAGCATGAAACGGGGGAGGGCGAAGCATGAATATCGACGCGATTGTTGAGAAGGTATATCGAACGGTACAGTCCCACCGCCTGTCGGAGGGAGCCTATAGCCGCTATCTCTGGCAGGACGCGGGCAACACCCGCAAGATGGGCGTGAACGAATACGGCTGCGCCGACGCGGCCAACATCCTCTACACCATCGGCCGCTTCGAGGGCGATCCCGAAAAGCGGGCCTGCTGGGTGAAGACCATGCGGGCCATGCAGGATCCCGCCACCGGCCTGTTCTACGAGGGCACCCACCACACCATCCACACCACGGCCCACGTCATCGCCGCGCTGGAGCTGTTCGACGCCATGCCCCTGTATCCCCTGACGGCGCTCACGCCGTATCTGGAGAAGGACAGACTGTATGACTTCCTCGAGCACCTGGATTGGGACAAACTGCCCTGGCCCCAGTCCCATCAGGGGGCGGGCCTGTTCGCCGCCCTCACCATCACCCGGACAGCCAGCGCCCAGTGGCAGAGGTGGTATTTCGACTGGCTGCGGGAGAAGTGCGACCCGGAAACCGGCATCAGCTATGGCGGCCGCCTGAGCGGCGACTCGCTGGCCCATCACCTCTACGGGTGGTTCCACTACATGTTCAACCACGAGTACGCCCGCCGGCCCATGCCCTATCCGGAGCGGATGATCGACAGCTGCATCGACCTCTACGACCGGAACGCGCTGGACCCGCTCTTCGGCCGGCGCTGCGGCTTCTGCGAGATCGACTGGGTGTTCTGCCTGAACCGGGCCACCCGCCAGTCGCCCCATCGCTTCCATGAGGCCAAGGACAGGCTGCGGGATTTCGCGAAGACCTTCACCGGCTACCTGACCGGGGTGGACGAGAAGACCACAGACGACTTCAACGACCTGCACTGCCTGTTCGGGGCCATGTGCGCATTGGCGGAGCTTCAGCAGGCGCTGCCGGGCGAGCTGGAGAGCACCGTGCCGCTGAAGCTGGTGCTTGATCGGAGACCCTTCATTTGAGATAATTCATGAGACGATCCAAACACGATTTCTGGATAATTTTGAAGAAATCGTGTTTTTTTGTTGCAATTTATATTATTCTGGGTTAAAATGGTAAATGTAAAAACATAATATGCGGCAGATGTATCCCTGCCGCGACGCCGCAAAAGGACAGAGACCCAACGACACGCGGAGGAGGAGAGAAAACGATGAAAAAGAAACTGTGCGCACTGGTGCTGGCGGCAATCCTGCTGCTGGGCATGACGGCCCACGCCGAGGCGGCCGAGCTGATCGGCGAATGGTATCTGACCACCATGGTGATGGAGGGTACCACCATCTCCGCGGCGGACATGGGCATCGACATGCTGATCGCGCTGAACGAGGACGGTACCGCCCACGCCGAGTCCATGGGCGAGGCCCTGGACGGCACCTGGACACAGGAGGGCGACAGCGTCGTGGTGGATATCGAGGACGCGCCCCTGACCCTCGCCTACGCGGACGGCGCGCTGTCGGCCGACTCCGACGGCGCCACCATGATCTTCACCAAAGAAGCCCCCGGCCCGGGCTTTCAGCCGGCGGACGTGGTGCCCCAGGAGGACATCAGCGCCTACGACGGCCACTGGCGGGCGGAATACGCCAGCTATTACGGCATGACCGTCCCCATGGCGTCGGTGCAGGACAACCTGCAGTCCACCTTCGGCATCGCCAGCCTGGATCTGACCGTTGAGAACGGCGTCGCCACCTGGCTGGGCGGCGAGAACGTGCACGAGTTTGAATTCAAAAACGGCCACCTGGAATGGGTGAACGAGACCCTGCGCAGTTGGATGCCCAGCGACGAGCCGGACGAGGCCATTGACCTGTGCGCCGACGGCATGCTGCGCTATGACATGAACGGCGGCTCCTTCTACTGCGTTCGCGCGGAGGCGGGAGACGAGCCCGCGCCCGGCCCCAGCCCCATGCTGGACGAGATCCCCGAGGGCGTGGTGGCGCTGTATGGCGGCGCGTGGCGTCTCGCCAAGGTCGTGGTCGACGGCAATGAGACCAGCGCGGTGGACGCGGGCATCAGCATCGACATGACGCTGACGGCGGACGGCCAGCTCATCGCCACGTCGGACGGGCAGGAGCAGAACGGCACCTGGTTCCTGGGCGAGGACGGCGTGTATGTGGTTCAGAACGGCGTCACCGCGGCCATGAGCCTGAAGGAGGAGCAGCTCTATCTGCCCACCGGAAACATGACCCTGGTGTTTGAACGCGCCGAAACCGAGGCCGAGCCCACGGCTGAGCCCACTGCCGAGCCCACGGCTGAGCCTACTGCCGAGCCCACGGCTGAGCCCACCGCCGAGCCGACGGCGGAGCCCACCGCCGAGCCCCTGCCGGTGGCGGCCGAGCCGGTGTTCGCGGAATCCCCCGAGGACTTCACCGGCGAGTGGATCGCCAGGACGCTGGAGGCGGACGGGGAGATTCTGCCCGTTGAAGAACAGACCCAGACCTGGCAGCTGCTGTTCAACTCCGAGGACACCACCATCCTCATCGACGGCGCGAACGTGACCTATTTCGGCGGCGAGGCGGAGGAATTCGACTTTGCCGACGGCTGCCTGCAGTCCGTGATGCCCCATATCCCCGGCGTGCCGGACGGCATGCTGGACAAGCGCGTGGAGCTGCGGGCCGACGGCGGCATCTCCTTCACCACCATGAACATGACCATCTACTGCGAGCGCGCGCCCATGGACCTGAGCGGCTATGTGGGCGAGTGGCACGCGGTGTATATCGACACGCCCATCATGAAGGGCAACCCGCTGAAGATGTGGGGTCTAGACATCAGCCTGACCCTGAACGAGGACGGCACCGGCGTGCTGGACTACATGGGCCCGGATCAGGGCATGACCTGGTATGAGCAGGATCGGGCCGTGTGGTACGGCGACGGCGTGTCCGAGCCCATGCCCCTGGCGCTGGACGAGGACGGCTTCCTCAGCTACGGCGACGGGAAGAGCGGCACGATCATTTTCAGTCTGGACGCGGACGCCCGCTGGCCCGGCGATCTGAGCCCCGAGATCACCGCCGAGCCCACGGCTGAACCCACCCCCGAGCCCACGGCGGAGCCCACGCCCGAACCCACGGCCGAGCCCACGCCGGCGCCCACGGCCCTGCCCACTGCCGCGCCCGTGGCGCCGCGCAGGCCGGACGCTACCGTGCCCGCCAGCGAGCCCACTCCTGAGCCCACCGCCGCCCAGCAGGCCGCGGCCATGCCCGAGCTGGGCGCGCGCTACGAGTGCGTGCGCGTGGTGATGACCGGCGGCGTGGAGATCGATCCCACCGCCCTGGGCGGCGTGTCCTCCTTCACCCTGTACGAGGGCGGCACCGCCAGCTTCGTGCTGACCGGCAGCCAGCTCAGCGGCGTCAAGTGGCATGAGGAGGACGGCCGCTGCGTGCTGGATTATCCGGAAAACGAAATGCTGCGCCTGGAGCCCGCTGAGGACGGCGGATTTGCGTTTGTCTACAAGAACATGATGACCATGACCTTCGCGAAGGCGGAATGAGAACGAAGGGCCGCGTGGAAGGCCTTTCAGATAGAGCGCGAAACCGAAAGAAGAGGAGGAGCGGACCATGAAGCGAAGACAGATTCTGGCGATCCTGATGGCGGTCGTCATGCTGCTTGGCATGATGCCGTCGGCACTGGCAACCATTGAAGCACCAGCGCACACTCACGACTATGCCGGCTACGAGCCGGGTCGCGAGGCGACCTGCACCGAGCCGGGCTACCACTATGAATTCTGCACGATCTGCAGTCGATACGGCGTGTGGACCCAGCGGCAAGTCACCGACCCGCCCAAGGGCCATGATTTCAGTCAATACAGGACGATTTCCGAGGCGACCTGCACGGAAGGCGGCCAGAGGATGCATTACTGCAGCCGCTGCGGCGCCACGGAAATCCGGTATACGCTGGCCCTGGGGCACAACTGGGGCGCCTGGCAGACGATCCAGGCGGCCACCTGCACCAGCAGCGGCAGCCGTCAGCACGTCTGCGAGCGCTGCGGCGCCACTGAGACGGAGAGAATCGGCGCGCTGGGCCACAGCTACACCACGTCCACCGTGCTGAAGGAGCCCACCTGCTCCGAGCCCGGCCAGCGGCAGGCCAAGTGCACCCGCTGCGGCGAGACCATCATCGAGACCATTCCCACCACCGCGCACACCTGGGGCGAGGAGATCATCACCCGGGACGCCGGCCTGTGGAGCGTGGGCTTGAAAGCGCGCTACTGCCAGGTCTGCGGCGCGTCGGAGACCACGGAGTTCTACATGGACGGCACCGTGCTGCCGGGCGATAAGGGCGACGGCGTCAAGAAGCTGCAGGAGCTGCTGAACGCGGCCGGCTATGACTGCGGCAAGGCTGACGGCATCGCCGGCGGCAAGACCGACAGCGCCATCAAGGCGGCCGAGGCCGCCGCGGGCGCGCCCCAGGACGGCATCGGCTGGGTCGGCCTGCAGCAGTGGCTGAGCGGCAACGGCGGCCCCTATCCCGCGGGACTGGCCGGCGAACCCTTCGACAATTTCGTGGTTTGGGTCGAAGCCCCGGCCAGCAGCGACGCCAAGGTCGGCGAGAAGATTCCCACGACGGTGCATATCCGAAACACCGGCAATACGCAGCTGTATATCGGCGGCTACTATGGCGGCTATTGTCCCGGCAAGGGCAATACCGAAAAGGTCGATACCGAGACCTATGGCGCCCTCGGCCAGACGAATCTCCAGCCCGGCGAGGAGACCACTTTGGTCTACAACGTGACGCCCACGGAAAACGACATGGCGGCCGGACAGGCGCCGCGTCTCTTCGGCGTGGGGTGCTATCGCATGGAGAATGGCGACAACGTGGGTGAAAACATCCACAGAGACGCCAGGTTTGTCATCAAGCTGGGCGAGACGCTCATGCCCGCGGAGCCCTTTGACAGCTATACCCTCTGGGTCGACGCCCCGACCAGCAGCGGCGCCCAGGCCGGCGAGGAGATCCCGACCACGGTGCATCTCATGAACACCGGCAATACGGTGCTGCGCTTCGGCGGCTACTATGGCGGCGATTTCTCCGATGGGAAGCACACCGTCGTCATCGAGTCGGAGCGCTACGGCGGCATGTCTAAATTTGATCTGCAGCCCGGCGACGAGAGCGTTCTTAACTACTATGTGACGCCGACGGAGAGCGACATCGCGGCCGGACAGGCTGTGCGCAATTTCTCCACAAGCTGCTATCGCCTTGAAAACGGCGAAGAGGTCGGCGACAGCCTGGAAAACGACGCCGCGTTCGTCATCGCGCTGGCGATTGTCCCCGTGTCCGTGACGGATCCCGCTCCCACGGCCGGCGCGGGCATCAGCCTGGTCATCGAGAGCGTTGACGGCCAGATCTTCCACGTGGGCGATACCGTGAAGGCCACGGCGCGGGTGACCAACACCGGCA
>CADARO010000124.1 GCA_902790345.1 uncultured Eubacteriales bacterium
GATTTGATGGTGATGCCCCGCTCCCGCTCCAGCTCCATGGAGTCCAGCACCTGCTCGGTCATGTCGCGATGCGCCATGACGCCGGTGGACTCCAGCAGCCGGTCGGCCAGGGTGGACTTGCCGTGGTCGATGTGGGCGATGATGCAGAAATTGCGGATGTTTTCCTGGGTGTTGGCCATAGATGATTCCCTCCGATGACGGGATAACGTTTTGCGTCAATAAAGATAGTATACCGTTTTTTTATGAGCGCGTCAACGAAGATTGGGGGAAATTCTGTCGCTCACCCGCGCCGCCGCCGCGTCGATGTATGCGGCGTATTCCTCCCGCGACACGGCGACAAAGGGAAACGCGCTTTCCTCCGCCTTCGGCAGATACCCCATCACGCCGATCTTGCGGACCATGGCCCCCTCCGGCAGGTAGTCGATGTAATCCGGGAAGGAGCGAAGCGGCAGAATGTCGGTGAGATACCCCGAATCCGGGTGGGCCGCCAGGTATTCCGCCTCGATGGCATAGACGTCCTTCATCCGCTCCTCTTTCGGAATGAGTGCCTTGACGGCGGGCCAGCTGGGCGTCAGGCCCCGCGCCTTCTCCGCCAGCGCGGGAATGGCCAGCGCTCGCCGCCACGCCGCGGCGTAGTATCCGAGGAGAAAGGCATACTCCTCGCTTGACGAAATCGCGCCTTTACGTTCCTCGATGTACGCCCGGTAAAACCCCTCGCAGTCGGCGGTGAGCTTGTCGTTTTTCACGCTCATCCAGTGAGTGGTCTCCCGGGAGGGGATGAAGTCGGTGAAATCCGCGTTTTCAAGGTTGCAGTCCGGCGCGATATTGCCCACGCGGAAGCCCTGCCGATCCAGGGCAGGAAAGGCTGCCAGCAGGCGGTCCGCGATGATGAGGTGAGTGACCCAGCTTGCCATACTTCGCCTCCTATGCCGCCGGCTCTGCCTGCTCGCTGTCCCAGTCGATCATATAGACTTCCATCCAAGGCGGATTGGTATTATAGACGCAGTTGATCTGCTCCAGCCCTTTTCCGTCCTCACGAAGGCGTAACAGCACAACCGTGCGCCACCAGTCGTTGGTGTTTTCCAGAAAAAATGACGCCGTTTTGCCTTGATAGGTCAGCGCAAAGTCATAAGTGCCGTAATCGCCGGACAGCGACCAGCATTTTCCACGGTCTCTGACGGGCCCCATGTCAATCTGATCTGAGCCGTACAATGTCAACTCATAATCAGATGTCGGAATGGGATTTTCATCCGAATACAGAAACACCGTGATGCGGTCCGGATAGCCGGAAAAGCCGTTGTGCCGCTGGAACCAGTCGCCGAAAACGCAGAAAAACAGCGCGATGACTATGACGGCGGCCATAAGGCCAATGGCAAATCGTTTCATGTGCAGTCACCTCCTTTATCTGAATGGATGGACGCGCAGCGCCCGCGCGGTGTTCCCGGCGGGCGCTGAAATGTATGAATCTTACTTTCCGTCGAACTCGTCCGCCCACTCGTACAGCAGGCCCAGATCCCACAGCATGGTGCTGGAGAGGTACTTGTTGCGGATGTCGCGGGAGGCCTTGAGGGCGGTGCGTACGTCCTCCTCGCTGATGCCCAGCTCCGCCGGGCGGATGGGCATGCCGCAGGGGGTCATGATCTTGAGGAGCGTCTCGAAGGGCGGCATCTCCTCGGCGATGATCTTCTGAATTTCGTCCCAGTTGTCGCAGATGAGGGCCACGCGCTTGGCGTGCTTCTCCGGGTCGTTGCGGCCTTCCTTCTCGGCGGCGGCCAGCACGCTGCCGGCCACGCTGCCGAAGGCCCGCTTCGTCTCGGCCTCCCACTTGGCCTGATCGAAGTTCTTCATGAAATCCAGCGCCTTCTGGCGGTCGGGGGTGAGCTTGCGGATGCGCTCGTACAGCTTGAAGGTGAGGTAGCAGCCCACGCCCACCTGGATGCCGTGCAGGTCGCTCTCCTCGCCGCGCTCCAGGGCCATCATCTCCCACATGTGGCTGAAGTAGTGCTCCAGGCCGGAGGCGGGGCGGGAGGTGGTGGCGAAGCACATGGCGATGCCGGAGAGGATCAGGCCCTCGGCCACGTTGCCCACGACCTCCGGGTCGCGGTCGGCCAGCCGGTCGGCGGCGGAGGCCACCTTCTCCAGGGATTTGCGCACCAGCGAGGCGATCTTCTCGCAGTAGGGGTCGCCGTTCACGATGGCGGCAATGCGCCACTCGCACAGCGCCACGTACTTGGCCAGCATGTCGCCCAGGCCGGCCCACAGCATGCGCATGGGGGCGTTCTTCATGATGTCCGTGTCCGCGATGATGGCGGCGGGCATGCCGTGATACAGCGAGGTCTTGAGGCCCCCCACCACCATGCTGGAGGAGTTGGAGGCGTAGCCGTCCATGGAAGGCGCGGTGCCCACCACCATGGCGGGCACGCCGGCGATGTCGGCGATGATCTTGCAGTTGTCGTTGATGACGCCGCTGCCCAGGGCCATGACGCAGTCGCAGCTCTTGTCAAAGGCGAAGGTGACCGCGCCCATGACCTCCTCGTTGGGCTCCAAGCGCTTGTGGGTGTTGAAGCAGAACATGCTGTACTTGATGCCCGCTTCCTTCAGCACCGGTTCCACGAAGGACCAGGCGGCCTCCTTCGTGTTCAGGTCGCACACGATGAAGGGCTTCTTCGCGCCCAGGGCTTTGAGGGCGTCAGGAATGTATTTAACCACGCCCGCGCCGATTTTCAGGAATTTGATGGGCGCTTCGTGGTGCAGGCCGCAATCGCAGTCGAATCCGCCGGGAGTGAGCAGCTGTTCAGTGGGCAGCAGGGAAAAATCTACCATAGCGCATGACCTTCCTCACATAGTTTTTTATAGGAACATGATACCATAACCCGGAAAAAATTTCAACATCGGCAAATAAGATGGAACCTATGGGCAACGCTCCCAGTCAAATGACAGCGAAACCCAATGAAAGGAGATTGTCAATAAATGCGCAAAAACAAGTCGACATGAGATCATAACGGGAAATCAATGAGAAATCTTCAAATAAACGTGGAACCAAAGAAACATCCAGTCAAATGACAGCGAAGCCCAAGATGAAGAGAGGAGACTATCAAAAAATGAAGAAGTTTGCCGCGTTCCTTGCCTTTGCGATCCTGTTTACCGCCGTGGTCGTGCTGACCGCTGTGGCCGACGCCCCCGCCCAGATCGACAACCCCACGCTGGCCTTTTCCGGCCGTTGGGCCGATCCTGTGTTTGACCGGGCCTCGCTGCGCATCCTGCGCCCCACCGTCGACAACCCGAACGAGGGAGAATTCAAATACGACATTCAGCTGCTCTGGGGCAGCTCCTGGAATTCCGAAGGCGTCTGGACGATGACCGCCACCTGGGATGAGGCGGCGCAGAAGCTGGTCTACACCGGCGGCGTCATGGCCAACGTGACCACCGACGACGAGGGCAAGGGCACCGAGGAGATTCAGTGGGACGACGCCGAGGGCGCCTTCTGGCTGGATGAAAACGGCCTGCTGTGCTGGCAGGATTCCCGCGAGGAGCGATCCGTCGAGTTCCACATGGAGCGCGTCGTGTCCGAGCCGCCGGCCGCCGAGGAGTTCGCGGATTACTACTTCCTGCCCGTGGCCAATGTGGAAATGGGCACGGCGGGCGCTTCGCTGAAGCAGGCTGTTCTGGCCCACGACCTGGTGCGCTTCGCCTATGACAACGACATCTGGAACACCGATCTTGGCTTCATGCGCGAGGCCATGCTGGCCGCGTGGGAAGGCCTGGACAAGGACACCCAGGCCCGGTTCGACGAGAACATGTTCGGCGGCGTCATTGGCGAACTGGCCAACGGCATCTTCCAGGACTACGACAACCTGGCGGGCCAGTTTGAGGACGCCGGCGTGGGCGAGGACGTGGCCTTCCTGCACGCCGATCCCGAGGCCTGCGACAGCTGGGCGATCCTGTTCGCCAACACGCTCACCATGGGCAACAGCGAGGACTGACAGAGAACTGACAAATAGAATAAACGCAAGGGCCGGGAAGCGATTTCCCGGCCCGATTTGTCTGTGTCAAAGAAAATGGCGAGACTTGACAGCGTCTTCCACAACGTGTACAATAAGCACATCCGAGAAAGATCAAATGCTTTCGAGGATCGAGAGCGGACAACAAACGCGCAGGCGGTTGCTACATCCTCCGAAAGGAGGTGTTTGCGCATGCGAATTACATTCCATATTGGAAGGTATACGGTGACGATCGTCATCAAAGAAACGCATCGCAAAGAGAACAGCCGCCACTCGGCCAAGTGACGGCTGTCTTTGTGATGCATCAACATCACAAAACACTTGAAGCTTGAATGAGCAACCGCGTGCGTGGTTCGCTCTTCGTTGATTATTATAGACTGTTTTTCCCGACTTGTCAATGCGTCGGCGAGGATTTCACAAAATCAATCCCACCAGAAGTACCAGTAATCCGACTTCATCAGCGAATCGGCCAGCATCCAGATGGTGCCGTACATTTGGAGAACGTCTTCGTCAAAGGCGTAAAATTCCAAAGCCAGAGAATAGGCTTCCCCTGCCGACACAGGACGGCGGGCAACCTTCATCTCGATGCAGTCTCCGCCGATGAGCAGCGGCTCCGCGCCGTATTTCTCATTCATCTCCTTGCAGAAGGCGACGAAGACCGGCGCGTCCGGGCAGGCGTTCCATCCGCCGATTGGCAGACATTTGAAGATGTCCCATGGCTTTTCAACCGGTATTTGGGCGAGATACAGCGGCGCGGGATCGGCGTTTTGCAGCGAAGCCAGGGGAAGAACAGCCTCGCCCGACTCTTCGCCCATCCGACCGATCATGGATTCCGATTCCTCGTCGCCGACCAGTTCCTCTATCACAGGGGCAAACAGTTCGTTCAGATCAGGCAGGGGCGCGTCCTGCCACTCTCCGCTTTCCAGCGCGTCGACAAGATGTTCATCCGCCAGCAGCAGAACAGGCACGCCCGCCTGTGCGTGGGCGCGCTCCCACTCGGCGACGATCTCGTCGGCCTTCATGGAGCGCGGCAATTCGCGATGCGGATAAGCGGCCAGCAGCTTTTCGCGGCGGGCGGCGTAATCTTCGGCGCCGGAAGGGACGCCAGGCGACGGCGCGCTGGACGCGGACTTTTCCTGCTGTTTGCCGCCGAACAACCTGCCGAGCAGATTGCGAAGGCTCATCTGTGTCATCTCCTTTCGCGACAAATGACGTTTCGCCCCGGACAAACGCTCGTCTGTCCGGGGCGATTGGGTTTATGCGCTTACTTCACCAGCGCCGCGGCCTTCTCGGCCACGTTCTCGGCGGTGAAGCCGTAGTGGTTGTACAGGATCTTGTAGGGGCCGGAGGTGCCGAACTCGTCCAGGCCGATGACCACGCCGTCCAGGCCGGTGTACTTCTGCCAGCCGAAGGAGGAAGCGGCTTCCACGGCCACGCGGGCGCGCACGGCGTTGGGCAGCACGGATTCCTTGTATTCCTCGCTCTGCTCGTCGAACAGCTCGAAGGAAGGCATGGAGACCACGCGGGCGTCGATGCCCTTTCCCTTCAGGATGTCCTTGGCGCCCATGCACTGCTCCACCTCGGAGCCGCTGGCCATGAGGATCACATCGGGGGTGGCCTTCTCGGAGTCGGCCAGGATGTAGCCGCCCTTCAGGGCGTCCTTGCCGCTCTTCTCATACAGGGGCAAGTTCTGGCGGGTGAGCACCAGGGACACGGGGCGCTGGCCCTCCATGGCGCACAGCCAGCCGGCGGCGGTTTCCTTGCTGTCGGCGGGGCGGAACACGATCATGCCGGGCATGGCGCGCAGGCCGGCCAGATGCTCCACGGGCTGATGGGTGGGGCCGTCCTCGCCGACGCCGATGGAGTCGTGGGTGAGGATGTAGGCGATGGGCAGCTTCATCAGCGCGGCAAGGCGCATGGCGTTCTTCATGTAATCGGAGAACACGAAGAAGGTGGCGCAGTAGGGGCGCAGGCCGCCGTGCAGGTAGATGCCGTTGCAGATGGCCGCCATGGCATGCTCGCGCACGCCGAAGTGCAGGTTGGAGCCGGTGCGATCCTCGGCGGAGAAGTCGCCGCGGCCCTTCATGTTGGACTTGTTGGAGGGAGCCAGGTCGGCGGAGCCGCCGATCAGGTTCGGGATGCGCTTGGCCAGGCGGTTGAGCACCTCGCCGGAGGAAGCGCGGGTGGCCATGCTGCCTTCAAAGTGCCAGTATTCCTCGTCGTTCATGAGGTCCACGGGCAGCTTGTCGGAATGCCAGCTCTTGTACTCGGCGGCCAGCTCGGGATAGGCCTTCTCGTACTCGGCGAACAGCGCGTCCCACTGGGCGTGCTTCTTCGCGCCGGCTTCGCCCGCGGCCGCGGTGGTCTCGTAGACCTCGGCGGGCACGCCGAAGGGCTCCTCACAGGGCCATTCCAGCGCCTTCTTGGTGGCGGCCAGGTTCTCTTCGCCCAGAGGCTCGCCGTGCACGGAAGGCGTGCCGGCCTTGGGAGAGCCGTAGCCGATCACGGTGTGGCATACGATCAGGTTGGGCTTGTCGGAATCCTTGGCCAGCTCGATGGCGTCGTTGACCTTCTCCCAGCAGTTGGCGTTGGGCACGTCGATGACGTTCCAGCCGTAGGCGCGGAAGCGGGCGGGCACGTCCTCGCGGAAGGCGATGTCGGTGCTGCCCTCGATGGAGATCTCGTTGTCGTCGTACAGGGCGATCAGCTTGTTCAGCTTGAGGGTGCCGGCCAGGGAAGCGGCCTCGTGGGAGATGCCCTCCATCAGGCAGCCGTCGCCCATGATGGCGTAGGTGTTGTGATCCACGATGTTGAAGCCCTCGCGGTTGAAGTGCGCCGCCAGGTAGGTCTCGGCCAGCGCCATGCCCACGGCGTTGGTGATGCCCTGGCCCAGGGGGCCGGTGGTGGTCTCAACGCCCGCGGTGTGGCCGTACTCGGGATGGCCAGGGGTGAGGGAGCCGAACTGGCGGAACTGCTTCAGATCCTCAATGGTGAGGCCGAAGCCGAACAGGTGCAGCAGGGAGTACAGCAGCATGGAGCCGTGGCCGGAGGACAGCACGAAGCGGTCGCGGTCGTCCCACTTGGGGGCCTTGGGGTCGAACTTCATCTGCTTGCCCCACACGGCGTAGGCCATGGCGGCGGAGCCCATGGGCATGCCCGGATGGCCGGACTTGGCCTTCTGGACAGCCTCGGCGGAGAGCACGCGAATGGCGTTGACGACGAGTTTATCCTGCTTGCTCATTGGAAAAAACACCCTTTCTTTTAATAATGGTCTCATTGTGTATCATAAAGGGCCGTCAGCCCTCGATGAGTCTCTTCAGCGGCGCCAAATCCAGCGCCCCGGTCTCCTCCAGCAGGGCGCAAAGCGCCTTCAGCATGAACTGCACGCCGCCGGGCACGTCCGATTCGGCGTTGAGGGGCATGACCGGGTCGTGGACGGACAGGCGCAGAAGGAACCAGGCGTTGTCCACGCCGCCGTCCAGGTCGAAGCTGATGCGCACGCCCTCCCGGTTGTCCGGGGCCAGGTGCCAGGTGGCGTCGTCCAGGGTCTTGCTCAGCACCGCCTCGATGACGGTCTGGGCGGAGGCGCGGATGTCCTCCTGATCCAGGATCGGCATGCGCACCTCCACGCTCTCCAGCGGCTCGGCCAGCCCGTCCAGCAGGGAGGTGAGGGTGAGCCCCTGGCGCTTTCTCTCCAGCGCCTCGCAGATCAGCCGGGTGGCCAGGTAGATGCCGTCGTCCACGAAGTGGTTTTCCCGGAAGGCGGCGTGGCCGCTGGTCTCGATGGCGATGGGGCAGGCGATGCCCTCTTCGTTCAGGCGGATGGCCTCGTCGATGACGTTGCGGTAGCCCCGCTTGAAGCGGTAGTGGGTGCCGCCCCACTCGGCGATGAACTTCGCCAGGCCGGAGGAGGTGACGGAGTCGGTCACGATGGTCTGGCCGGATTTCTCGTTCAGCAGCATGGCGGCGATGAGGGCGATCAGCCGGTTGCGGCTGATTTCCCGGCCCTTTTCATCC
>CADARO010000125.1 GCA_902790345.1 uncultured Eubacteriales bacterium
TTGCCCTCGTCCCACAGGGTGGGATTGTCCTCGATCCCATCGATCGTGCCGACTTTATATGGCGTGAGCCGGTCGAGGATATCCCGCCAGACGGGCCGCTTCGTCTCGTCCAGGCCGAGGTATTCGCTGGCCGCGATCATATCTCTGAAGAAGCCGTGCAGATACCCCAGCGTGTTGGTGGGGTCCTCCGGCACGCCGTCTTCGACGATGTTTTTCGTGATGCGCTCGTGCATGCCGTCGCCCACCACGTGCAGCACGCCGTCGCGGTCCACCAGGTCGCACTCCCAGAAGCGCGCCACGGCCCGCAGGAACGGATACACCCGCTTCAAATACGCCCGGTCCATGCTCAGCCGCCAGCGCATGAGCATATTCAGCGCGCCGTGCACCGCCGGGGATTTCATGTGCAGCAGCAGCGCTTCGCTGACCATGCCCTGCGGGCCCAGGCCCAGCGGCAGGTAGACGCCCTCGTGTCCCAGCAGGCGGCGGCTCATTTCCCGGCCGATGTCCAGCATGGCGAGATAGGGCGCGTCGTGGGGATCGGCCTGTTCAAAATGACCGGCGGCCAACAGACCCAGATAAGGCGTCTGGTGATTGTAGTTGATCTTGTAATTGCCGTTCCAGGCCATGCGGTCGAAGGTGCATATGCCCAGGATATTCGGCGGGTAATCGGGGTCGCGGGAAAGGCTGCCCATCATGTACTGCGCCGTGCAATAGGCCCGCATCAGGGCCTCGTCCTCCAGCTCCACGCCGGAAACGCTCCAGTAATCGCGCCACCAGCTTTCGTGCAGCGCGCGCAGCGTGGCCGCGTCTTCCTCCGTCATCCAGCGGGCGCGGGAGCGGGCGTACTCCACCGGCCGAACCGTCTTGGCCCAGCTCCTCACCGCTGCCACGAAGACGCGCCTTTCGCCCGGCCGAAAATGAATGGCCGTGTCCTTTTCGCCCAGGAAGCGGGCCGCGAAGGCACACTGCGTGGGCCGGTCCGCGTTGCCGAAAAAGGCGCGGGAGCCCCACAGCACGCCGTCCTTCCGGTTGCGGATCTGAACCGGCTTTCCGCCCACCAGGCCCTTGAACGTGCCGTTCAGACATTCGTCGTCCTCGCACTCGCCCATACAGTCCACGCCCACGTCGCAGCCCTTGCCCAGCTCGTTGGGAAAGAAGAAATCGAAGGATATGTCGCACTCCACGTCGCCGGTGAACTCGACGAAGAGCTCGTTTTCCGTGGCCGCGACCCAGCTGGCGACGCATAGCGTCTTCCCGTCTCCCGTGGTCAGGCGCGCCGTGGTGGTGGCGGTGAGGAAATCCTGCTCCGTCACGCAAGCGGCGCCTTCCAGGCATGGAATGTCAAACACCACGCGGCCCAGGGGCCTCGGGCTGCCCATGCCCACCGCCGGGTCCCGCTTGGCCACGGCGTTGTCATGGAAGAACTCGTAGTTCGGATTGGACTCCATCTGCCAGAAGTCGTTGGTCGTGAGCCAAAACTGGGGATACCGGGCCGGCCCGGCAAAGGCCGAGAGTAAATCGCCGTTGCCCAGGATCGGCGCGTCGATTCGAGTGCCCGCATCCGCCCAGATTCGCCAGCGCCCGTTGCCGGATACGTCCACATTGCCGGCGGGCACGGCCTTCGGCGCGCCCTCAAAGCGGTTGTGACGCCCCCTGACATAGGATAATCTGTCCATATTCTCCTCCATGAACAAAATGATTCTTTTCGTATCATTTCGACAGGTCGAAAGCGCCGCCCTTCCCAAACGCGAATTTTTACAGAACTTTTCAGCGTGCCGTTTCACTATGTTAATTTTGGCGTTTGGCATTGATTCGCAATTTCCAAGCCATTAAAATGAAAATGTATTGACTAACATGTTGGAGGTGGGCCCATGCTGAAAGCCGTTCCCAGCCCAAGCCACGCCGTGATCGATACCCGCTCTCTCCCCGAAGGCGTCATCCTGCGAAGCGACTACGCGCTCACCCGCGTGCTGGCCGTCGCGGGAAATATCCTGCGAGTGACCGTCACCCGGCGGGAAGTCTTTTCCGACACGCCCTCGCCCTTTGTTGAAAACAACGCCCCCATGGCGGCCCGCGTTCGAGCCGACGGCGAGATCGTCAGCGTCGACGCGGGCGGCATTCGCGCCGAAATCCACCCCGAGAATGGCAGTCTCCGATTCTTCGACGCCAGCGGCCGGGTCATACTCGCCGAAGGTGCAGAAAAAACCCTGGAGGCCTTTGAGGCGAAGCGGATCGCCCGGGGCGTCAAGGCACAGACCGAGGAAATCCACACCGCCGATGGCGTCAAGACGGTGGTGCGCGACGCGCCGAAGGAGCCCTACAAGACGCTCTACCGCGCCCGCCTGCCCCTGTCTCTCACCGAGGACGAGGCGCTGTTCGGCTGCGGCCAGCCCGAGAGCGGCCCCGCCAACCTGCGGGGGCGCAAGCTCTATCTCTGCCAGAGCAACCGCGCCATCGCCATGCCCTTTGTGGTGTCCACCGCGGGCTGGGGGCTTCTGCTGGACTGCGGATGCCCGTTCATCTTCAGCGACGACGCGGACGGCGCGTATCTCTACGCGGAAGCGGTGGAGGAGCTGGACTACTACGTGATCGCCGGTTCCTGCGAGGAGGCCGTGAAGGGCTACCATCGCCTGACCGGCAGGCCTGCCCTGCTGCCGCGCTGGGCCTTTGGCTACATCCAGTCGCAGGAGCGATATGAGACGCAGGACGAGGTGCTGTCCATCGCGCGGACATGCCGCCAGAAGGGCATCGGCCTGGACTGCGTGGTCATGGACTGGTGCTCCTGGCCGGACGGTCAGTGGGGACAGAAGTCCTTCGACCCGACCCGCTTCCCCGCCCCCGGCGAGATGACCCGCGCGCTCCACGACCAGCACGCGCATTGCATGATCTCCATCTGGCCCAACGTCAATCCAGGCACGCCGAACCACGTGGAATTCGAGGCCAAAAACCAGCTGCTCCCCGGCGGCAGTCTCTACGACGCCCTGGATCCGGCGGCCCGCGCCACCTACTGGGCGCAGGCCCGGGAAGGGCTCTACCAATACGGGGTGGACGGTTGGTGGTGCGACTCCAGCGAACCGGTCACCAGCGAATGGTCGCGCACCGAACAGCCCGAGGAAGACGACGTTTACCGCGAGACCCGCGACGCCACGGCGGACATGCTGGGCGCGGACAGGGGCAACAGCTACCCCTTCTTCCACGCCCGGGCCATGTACGAGGGCCAGCGGGCGCAGAGCGACGGCAAGCGGGTGGTCAACCTGACCCGCGCCGGATGGACCGGGCAGCAGAAATACGGCGTGATCCTCTGGTCCGGCGACATCACCGCCCGTTGGGAAACCCTGCGAAAGCAAATCGCCATTGGCCTGGACATGTGCGCCAGCGGCATCCCCTTCTGGACCCAGGACATCGGCGGCTTCTTCGTCAAAAAGGGCGGGGCCTGGTACTGGGACGGCGGCTTCGAGGAGGGCTGGGCAAGCCCGGAATTCCAGGAGCTGTTTGTGCGCTGGTATGAATACGCCGCGTTCCTGCCCGTATTCCGGGGCCACGGCACCGACGTGCGGCGCGAGCTGTGGAATGCCACCGGCGAAAACTACGAGGCGCTGCTGCGGTTCAACCGCGTTCGCTATGAGCTTCTCCCCTACATCTATTCCCTGGCGGGCCGCGTGGCGCTGGAGGGCGGTCTGATGATTAAGCCCCTCGCCTTCAACTATCCGGAGAACGCCATCGCGCGCTCCATCGACGATGAGTTCCTGCTGGGCGACGACCTGCTCGTGTGCCCCGTGACGACTTACAAAGCCCGTTCGCGGCGGGTGTATCTGCCGGAGGGGCTCTGGTATGAGCGCGTCACAGGCCGCGTGCGTCAGGGCGGCGGATGGATCGACGCCGAGGCACCGCTGGACGCCATTCCCGTGTTCGTGCGGGCGGGCGCCATCGTGCCCGTGTTGCGCCCGGCGCTGTCCACGGAGGAGGCCTTCGCGCAGAACTGCGAGATGTGCGTGTTCCCGGGCGCGGACGGCGCGTTCACGCTGTACCAGGACGCCGGCGACGGCTACGATTACGAGACGGGCGGCTATACGCTGTCCCGCTTCCGCTGGGACGACGAGGCCCGCAAGCTGACCTGCGAAAACGACAAGCTGACCTACACCGTTCGCATCATGCAATGAGAGGAGACGCACGCATGCTTTCAAAGACCAACTGGGACGAGACCAAGCGCAAGTGGGACGCCTACTGGCGGCGGGAAAACCCCGGCACGCCGCTGATGAGCATCGTGGCGAAGCGGGACGATCTCTGGGACGCCGATCGCGCGGCAGCCCTCAAGAGCCGCGACATGGACGACAAATACCTAAACGCCGCGCGCATCGCGGAGCGCTATCGTTATTACGCCGGCACCCATGAATTCCTGGCTGAGAGCTTTCCGAACATCTCTCTGGATTTCGGCCCCGGCTCCATGGCGGCCTATCTGGGCAGCGACATCACCTTCCGGCCGGACACGGTGTGGTTCGGGGAGTGTGTCGAGGAATGGGAGGACTGGCCCGCTCTCTCCTTCGACCCGGAAAACAAGTGGTTCAAGCGCCATATCCAGCTTTTCAAAGACGTGAAGGCGCTGGCCGGAGACGACTTCTACCTCACCATTCCGGACATCATGGAGAACATCGACGTGATCGCCTCGCTGCGCGGCGCGCAGAACACCGTCTATGATCTCATCGACGACCCGGACGAGATCAAACGCCGCATCGACCAGGTGCAGGATCTCTACTACAAATACTACGACAGTTTCTACGACCTGGCGAAAGTGAAGGAGGATGGCGTGGATTCCTCCGCCTATACCGTGTTCCAGATCTGGGGGCGCGGCAAGACCCTGAAGCTGCAGTGCGACTTCTCCGCCATGATGTCCCCCGCCCAGTTCCGCGAGTTCATTCAGCCGGCCCTTATCCGCCAGTGCGAAGGCGCGGACCACGTGCTCTATCATCTCGACGGGCCGGACGCCATACGCCATGTCCCGGCACTGATGGAGGTGGAGGGCATCGACGCCCTTCAGTGGACCAGCGGCAGCTACAACCCGGACGGCACCTTCGAGCAGTGGTATCCCATCTACGATCAGGTGACGCGCGCGGGCAAGGGCCTGTGGGTGCAGGTCTACAACGACACGGTGGACGAATGGATTCCCCGCATCGACAAGCTGGTGGCCCGCTACGGCACCAACGCGCTGTTCTTCCTCTTTCCCACCATGGACATGGCCAGCGCCGACAAGCTCATCACTCACGCTGAAAAGCACTGGAAGGATATTGAAGGCAGCTTCAAGTGACAGACACGCCGCGAAAGGAGCGATAAGATATGATTCACGCCCTGCTGATTCCGCCCTTCAAGGAGGAGCATCTCATCCATTTTGCCGACATCGAAGGCTACAGCTTCGCCTATGCCGAAAAGCCCACCCCGGAAGCGCTGGCCGACGTGGACGTGATCCTCGGCCAGCCCAAGCTGGACACGATGCGCGCCGCGCCGCGTCTCAAATGGGTGCAGCACCTGGCCGCCGGCGTGGACGGATTCACCAGCCATGCCGACGAGTTTCCCGCCGGCGTGACGCTGACCAGCCTGTCCGGCGCGTATGGCCAGTCCATTTCCGAATGTGTGCTCACCATGGTGCTGTCTCTCTACAAGCGTTTCCCTCTCTATCGGGACAACCAGTCCGCCGCCCTGTGGCATGACGAGGGCCGACAGGAAAGCCCGGTGGGCAAGCGCCTGCTCATTCTGGGCGCGGGCAACATCGGCTGCGCCGTGGCGAAGCTGTTCCGCCCCTTCGGCTGCCGCATCACGGGGGTGCGCCGGGTGCCCCGGGCCCTGCCGCCCGAGTTCGACGAGATGATCACGCTGGACGCGCTGGACGAGGCGCTGCCCCAGGCGGACATCGTCGTCTGCGCCCTGCCCAACACCCCGGCGACGGCGGGGCTTTTCAGCCGCGAAAGGCTGGCGCTGCTCCATGAGCGGGCGGTGCTCGTCAATGTGGGCCGGGGCAATCTGATCGACTGCGCCGCGCTGGCGGAGCGCCTGGAGGCCGGCCTTCTGTGGGGCGCGGGCCTGGATGTGACCGACCCGGAGCCGCTGCCCGCCGATCATCCCCTCTGGCGCTGCAAAAACGCGCTCATCACGCCCCATATCACCGGCGGTTGCTTCGGCCATCTGCGGGCCACGGAGGAGTTCATGTACAACCTCTGCCGCGACAACCTGGTCCGCTTCCGCGACGGCCGGCCGCTGCTCAACCTGGTGGACTTCAAGACCGGCTATCGCGCCACCGACGGCCGCGCGTGAGCCATTCGCATTTTGCCATCTAAGGAGATGTTTCTGTGCCCTCGGCCATGGACTTTACAACGGGCAGCATCCGAAAGGCGCTGATTCGCTTTTCCATTCCCTTTTTCCTCACGAGCCTCATTCAGTCGCTTTACAACATCGCCGACATCATGGTGGTCGGGCGCTACTGCGGCAACGAGGGCATCGCCGCGGCGTCCATCGCCGGCAGCCTGACCTCGTCCATCATCTTCATGATCATCTCGCTGTGCAATGGCGGCGCGATCATGACCGCCCAGTACGCCGGCAAGAAGAGCGGCGAAGACATCAGGGAAACCGTCAGCAGCCTGTTTTCGATGATGCTGATTCTGGCTGTGTTCGTCACGGTGGTTTCCCTGCTGCTGGCGAATCCCCTTCTGCGGGCGTTGAACACGCCGCCCGAAGCCTTCGCGGGCACGGCGCGGTACTACACCGTGTGCATGGCGGGCTCCGTCTTCGTGTTCGGCTACAACGCCATGGCCTCCGCGCTGCAGGGGCTGGGCGATTCCCGAACGCCCATGTATTTCAGCGTGGGCTCCTGCCTTATGAACATCGGGCTGGACGTGTTCTTCGTGGGCGCGCTGGCCATGGACGTGGCCGGAGCCGCCATTGCCACCGTCATTTCCCAGGCCACGGCCATGATCGGCCTCGGGGTGTATCTGTGGCGCGCGGGCTTCTTTGCCGACTACACCCTGGGCGGGGTACGGCTGATCCCGAAAAAGGCGGCCATGATCTTGAAGCTGGGGCTGCCCGGCGCGCTGCAAAGCCTGGTGGTCTCGGGCGGGTTTTTGATGGTCTCCTCAATCACCAACTCCCTGGGCGTCAGCGCGGCCTCCGGCGTGGCCGTGGCCAGCAAGATCAATAACATCTGCCAGATGCCCGCCGGGGCCATCGGCTCCGCCACCTCCTCCATGGTGGGCCAGAACGTGGGCGGCAAGAACTACGACCGCGCCCGCTCCACCCTGAAAAACGCCATCGGCATCAGCCTGGCGGTGGGGCTGGTGGCTTTCGCCGTGGTTCAGGCCGCGCCGATGCCGCTGCTTCGGCTGTTGGCGGATGACGAGGACGTGCTGGCCCACGCGCTGCCCTATCT
>CADARO010000126.1 GCA_902790345.1 uncultured Eubacteriales bacterium
CATCTTCGCCCATTTCCACACCTTCCAGTCGCTGTACCTCCTGTACATCTTCTCCTGGACCCTCACCGCCCTCGCGGAGAACATCTACTTCGCCCGAATCTACAAACGCGCCATGGGTGAAATGGCCCCCGCGCCCTGACCTGACCGGATACAGAAACAGCCCCCGCGTCGCTTTCTGACGCGAGGGCTGATTTTCTATTTCAGAGCCTTTTCCAGCCGCAGCAGCGCCTCCTTGATGGAAAGGCCGTCGCTGTAGCCCACCAGCGCGCCGTTGGCGCCGATCACCCGGTGGCATGGAATCAGGATGGGAATGGGGTTGCGGTTGTTGGCCATGCCCACCGCCCGCGCGCCGCCGGGGCAGCCGATGGCCCGGGCGATGTCGCCGTAGGAGCGGGTCTCGCCGTAGGGGATTTGCCGAAGCGCATCCCACACGCGCCGCTGAAAGGGGGTGCCAGCGGGCTCCAGGGGCAGGTCAAATTCGGTGAGCCGACCCAGGAAATACGCCTCCAGCTGCTCAAAGGCCCGCGCCGTGAGGGGCGAGGGCGCGATGGGCTCCGTCGCCTCGCCGAAGGTCACGCCGGTGATGGCGCGGCCGTTGTCCTCCACGGTGATAGGCCCGACGGGCAGCAGCCTGGTCTCGCGGCCGCCGGTCACAGCAGGATCACGCCCGCTTCGTCGGCCACCCTGCGAGTGTACTCGTCCCACAGGGACACCTGCACCTCGCCGATATGGGCCTTGCCCAGGATCAGCATGCACAGCCGGGACTGGCCGATGCCGCCGCCGATGGTGAGGGGCAGCTCTCCCGCCAGCAGCTGGCGATGGAAGGGCAGAGACCGCCGCGCGTCGCAGCCGGCCTCGCGAAGCTGCCGATCCATGGCCGCGGGATCCACGCGGATGCCCATGGAGCTCACCTCGAAGGCCCGCTTGAGCAGCGGATTGTAGAACACGATGTCCGCGTTCAGCGTCCAGTCGTCATAGTCCGGGGCGCGGCCGTCGTGGCGCTCTCCGGAGCGGAGTTTGCCGCCGATCTGCAGGATGCAGGTGGTGGTGTGCTCTCGTGTGTAGGCATCCTCCCGCTGCTTGGGGGTGAGGGTGGGATACATGTCCTCCAGCTCCTGGGTGGTGACGAAGCTGACGTTGCGGTCCGGCAGCCAGTTCAGCGCCGGGAACCGGGCCCGCAGGGCGTCGTTGGTGAGGCAGATAGCCCCCACGATCACCCGCACGGTCTCCTTCAGGTAGTCCATGGTGCGGTCCTCGGCGGTGATGACCTTCTCCCAGTCCCACTGATCCACGTAGATGGAGTGCAGATTGTCCATTTCCTCGTCCCGGCGGATGGCGTTCATGTCGGTGTACAGGCCCTCGCCCACGGGGAAGCCGTAGTCACGAAGCGCCATGCGCTTCCACTTGGCCAGGGAGTGAACCACCGCGCCGTGGGTGCCGGTCTCCTTGATGTCGAAGGACACGGGGCGCTCCACGCCGTTCAGGTCGTCGTTCAGGCCGGTGTCCGGGTCCACGAACAGGGGCGCAGACACGCGCTTCAGGTTCATGGCCACAGCCAGGGTGTCCTCAAAGATGCGCTTCAGCTGCCCGATGGCTGCCTGGGTGTCGTAAAGGCCCAGGCTGGCCTTGTAACCGGCGGGAATCCAGGATTTCGCCATGTCGCTTCCCTTCGCAATGGTCAGCCGGCCCCCGCAGGCGTCCCGAAAGACGCGCAGCATCCGCTCTTGGAAGGCGGTGTTCTCCCCCTCCAGCCGGATGAGATAGGTCTCCTTCAGGTTTTCGCCGGTGAGCATGTCGTAGAGCGCGTCCAGGTTGTTGCCGAACCAGTCCGGCAGGCCCAGCTTCTCCCGGAGATACGGATATGCCTCTTCTTTTGCGCGCAGCTTCGCGCCGTCAAGCTCAATCATGCCTCATGTCCTCCTCAGGGATAGAGCTGCTCAAAGCTCTCGTAATGATCTTCCGTATAGTAGATGTAGCCGTCGTCCGAGAAGACGATGCGCTTGGCGCCCCGCTTGCCGCCCTTGTAGTCGATGTCGCACTCGCGGTAGCTCTTGCCGGTGGGCAGCACGCCCTCGTAGTTGCCGAAGCGGTCGCCGCCGATGCTCTTGCCCGGCGCGTACTTCGACAGGTCGCCGCCCGGCCAGCCCAGCGCCTGGGCCTCGGCCTTGGTGATGAAGTTCTGGGGCAGTTGACCGTAGACGTGCAGGAATTCGGCCACGTCCCGCTTGGAGGTGTAGCTGCCCGCGGGGTTGGGCATGGACACGGCGGCGCAGGCCGTCAGCAGCACCGCCAGCGCCAGCGCCAGCACAATTCTGAGCGCGCGCTTCATGTTCTCAGCTCCTTTTCAATGTGATCGATCAGGTCCGCCACCGCGCCTTTGTCGTGGTCGCACACCGGAATCGCGCCGGGAATCCGCTTCAGCTTCTCCAGCCCGTTTTCCGGCACGGCGCAGCGGTCGGCGGAAACCAGCATGTCGTAATCGTTGTCGTAATCGCCGATGGCGTAGAGGACGCGGCCGCCGGAGAGGGCTTTGAGCCGTGCGAGCATCTTGCCCTTGGTGGCGGCGGCGGACTGAATCTCCGCGATGTCCGCGCCGGAGCGGATGCAGTTGAACCGTTCATCCAACAGCCCGCGCAGCATGGCCTCCGCCCGGTCGATCTCATCCGGCGGGCCGTCGAAGGCCACCTTGTGCCAGCAGCCTCGGGGCATGGCCTCCAGCGGCATCACGCGCGCCTTGTCGGGATAGAGGTCTCTCACCCACTCGAATTCCTTATAGACCCGCTCCACGAAGTAGCAGTCCAGCATGTCCACCCGGAATCCCGCCCGGGGGCAGGCATCCGCCACCCGCCGGATCACGGGCAGCAGGGGCCCGTCCTCCAGAAAGGTCTCCACCAGCTTCTCGTGGGCGTGGTAGTCATAGATGTACGCGCCGTTGCAGGCGATGGCCGGGCAGTTGCAGATGTCCTCCACCTGGGGCACGCTGGGATACACGATGAAGTACTCCCGCCCGGTGGCGATGGTGAACTGGCCGCCGTTCTCCTGAAAATAGCGAATCTTATCCAGGTTCTCCGGCACGAGCCGGCTGTTTTTGCCAAGGAAGGTGCCGTCGATGTCCGACACGATGATGATGCCGTCGAAAAGGCCCATGAAATGCCGTCACTTCCGTTTCGTCCGCGTTTGCCTATTAGTATAGCACCGATGGCGCGATTGCGCAACGCGCTGCTACGCTTTTTCCGCCTTTCCCGGCAGCTGAGCCAGGATGATGGCGGCGAACATCAGCGCGCAGCCCGCCAGCTCCCGGCCGCTGAGGCCCTGGCCCAGGATGATCCAGCCGGACAGGGCTGAGAACACCGATTCCAGGCTCATCAGCAGCGAGGCCAGCGTGGGGTTCACGTTTTTCTGGGCGATGATCTGCAGCGTATAGCCCACGCTGCTGGAGAGCACGCCCGCGTAGAGGATGGGCAGCCAGGCCGCCAGCACGCCCTGCCAGTTTGGCTTTTCAAAGAGAATCATGCCGATCAGGCTCAGCGCGCCGGCCACGAAAAACTGGATGCAGGACAGGCGCACGCCGTCCACCCGGGGCGAGAAGCGGTCGATCACCAGAATGTGGGCGGTGAAGAACAGCGCGCAGGCCAGGCACAGCGCGTCGCCCCGGTTGACGCCCGCCTCTCCCGTCATGCACAGAAGATACATGCCTACGACCGCCAGCGCCACGCCGGCCCAAAGCGCCGCGCCGATCTTCCTTCCGAACAGCACCCCGGCCAGGGGCACCATCACGATATACAACGCGGTGATGAAGCCCGCCTTGCCCACGGAGGTGTACTGGATGCCGGTTTGCTGGAACGCGCTGGCCACGAACAGCACCGCGCCGCAGCAAACCCCGCCGATCAGCAGATCCCGCCGGGAGCCGGGGTTTGCCGCCTCGCCGCCTCGCCGGCGCGTCGCGTCCAGCAGGCGGATCACCGGCAGCAGCGCCACGCCGCCCACCAGCATGCGCGCGGCGTTGAACGTCAGCGGGCCTACGCTGTCCATGGCCTGGCTCTGGGCCACGAAGGCCGAGCCCCAGATCATGGCCGTGAGGAGGAGCAGCAGGCTATATTTCAACTGTTTTGCGTTCATGCGCTCATCGCTCGATTCATGAATATATATGCGATGAGTTTACCGCGTGATTTGGGGCAAATCAAGCGCTTTTGTCTTAATTGTTCGCATAAATATTAAAAAGGCGGCGGGTGGAGGGCCATCCGCCGTGTATGGGAGCAGATTGAGCTTTACGCCCCCGCCCGGATTTCCTCCAGCGCGGTGGCCAGCTGATCCGGGCAGGAGGTGCCGTTGCGGCACTGGATGCCCTTCAAAAGGCCGATCACCTCATCGATTTTGCGGCCCTGAGCCAGGCGCGCCACGCCCTGGGTGTTGCCGGCGCAGCCGCCGATGAAATGCACCGTGCGCACCACGTCACCGTCCATCTCGATCTCGATGGCCTGGGAGCAGGTGCCCTTGGTCTTATAGGTATACATTCGCGTTTCCTCCCGTATGTCAAGATGTTTTTCCCGCGGTCATTATACCATGCCCGCCCCCGGGCTGGCAAGCAAATTTGACACTTTCCCCGCCGGATGCTCCATCGTGCCCGGGGCGGAATACGGCACGCGGCTGAGCCTTCGTGACCTGCTCAGATACAGCGCCATCGCCCGGCGGGTTGACATCCCCGTGGTGGTGCCCAGCCAGCGGGTGATCCTGCCCGAGGACGTGCCCGCGCTGGTGCGGTGCGGGGTGAAGGGGCTCATGATCGGCGCGGTGGTCACCGGGCGGGACAAGGACAGCATCTGCCGGGCGATCCGCGCCTTCCGGGCCGCCATTCAGGAGGTAAAATGATGCGCGTCGCCTGTCTTCCCCTGGATTCCCGCCCCTGCAACGCCCTGTTTCCCGTCCAGCTGGCCAGTTGGGCCGGAGCCGAATGTGTGACGCCCCAACAGGCTGAGATGGACGACTACACCGTTCCGGCATCCTTTGAGGCCGCCCGCGCCTTTCTGGAGCGGGAAATGCCCCGGGCCGGCGCGGCGGTGATTTCCATCGACCGGCTGTGCTTCGGATCTCTCCTGGCCTCCCGGGAGGAGGGCGTCTCCGAAGCGGAGGCGCTGAGGCGGCTGGACTGGCTGGCCGATCTTAAGCGGCGCTTCCCCAGCGTGGCCTTCCATGGATTCAGCGTCATCATCCGGGCCTCCATCTCCACCCTGTCCTCCCTGGATCTGGACGCCTACCACGCCATGACCGACTACTCCACCTGGTCGGACATCTACGGCGAGACCGGAGAGGAGAGCGCCCGCCGGAAGGCCGAAGCCGCCAAGGCCCGGGTGCCGGAGGCGGTGCTGGTCAAGTACCACGCCGTGCGCGCCCGAAACCACGCCGTAAACCGCCGGGCGGTGGCACTGGCGAAAGAAGGCGTCTTCGATTCGCTTGCGCTGCTCATGGAGGACGCGCCGAGGCAGGGCTTCCATCGGGCCGAGCAGCGGGCGCTGCTCCGCCTCATGGGCGGCGATCCCCGCATATCCCTGCGCAACGGCGCGGACGAGGGCGGCGCCATCGCCGTGATGAAGGCGCTGGGCGGCGCGCCGGTGGCGGCGGACGTGATCGTCCTGGGCGATGAAACGGGCCGGTTCACTGCCCGCTATGAGGATCGGCCCTTCCGCGAGAACCTCCGCGTGGCCCTTAACTACGCGGGCGTGGTCGCCACACCCGGGGCGGAAAAAGCGCTGGTGGTGATCTGCCCGCCGGATGGGAACCAGGGCGAGCACGGCGAGACCGCCGACCCCGCCGCCCTGTCCCCCATGGCCGACGCCGTCAACGCGCTGATGGACGCCGGGCGGCAGGTGTACCTGCTGGATCTGGTCTCCGCCAACGGCGGCTCCTTCGATCTGGTGGAGCGGCTGACAGATCCCATGGGCCTGGCCGCTTACAGCGCCTGGAACACCGCCTCCAACGCCCTGGGCACAGCCGTGGCGCAGCTGGTCTCCGACGCCCGGTCGGGCCGCGTGAACCGAACCTTCCTGCGGGAGCGCCTGCTGGACGACCTGTTCTACCAGAGCTGCCTGCGCCAGCCCCTGAACGACAAGCTCCGCGCCCTGGGCGACGACCCCTTCAACCTGTCGGACAAGCCCCGGGCCGAAGCCCTGCTGCGTGAATCCTTCGCCGCCTGCGATCATCCCCTGCTTCAGCGCCTCGCCCCGTTTGACCCGTCCCTCCCCTGGCGCCGCACCTTCGAAGCGCGAATAGACTGCCAATAACCCAAACAGGCACCGCCCTTTTCATCAGGCGGCGCCTGTTCTCTTCATCGGCCTTTTCCGTTCCCTTCCGACAAACTAAAATCTCTTCTCTATTCTCTATTCTCTGTTCTCTCTTCTCTTATCGTTTCCTCAGCTTCCTGTTCACCATGTTCGGCGGCGTTCTGCCCTCCAGCACATCGATGATCCGCGACGCGCAGGCCTCCGCCATGCCCTTGCGGGCCTCATGGGTGTTGGTGCCGATGTGGGGCGTCAGGGTGACATTCCTCAGCGCCAGCAGGCGGGCAGGCACGTGGGGCTCGTCCGGATACACGTCTAGCCCCGCGCCCCGCAGCTTGCCCCGCTCCAGGGCGTCGCACAGGGCGTCGTAGTCCACCGTGCCGCCCCGGGAGGTGTTGATCAGCACCGCGCTCTCCTTCATCAGCCCGATCTCCCGCGGGCCGATGAGGCCCCGGGTCTCCGGGGTCAGCGGGCAGTTCACCGACACGGCGTCGGCGCGGCTCAGCAACTCATCCAGCGGAAGCCACTCCGCCCCCTGCTCCAGGTCGGAATCCAGCCGCTTCCGGTTGTGATAGACCACGGTCATGCCGAAGGAGCGGGCCATCGCCGCCAGCCGGCGGCCGATGCGGCCCATGCCCACGATGCCCAGCGTGGCCCCGGCCAGGTTGTGACCCATGTGCTTGCCCATGCCGAAGGCGTTCTCCGGCGGGGCGGAGCGCAGCATGGCGTCCAGCTCGGCCACCCGGCGATACACGCTCAAAAGCAGCGCGAAGGCCAGCTCGGCGGTGGACTCGGTGGTGGCGTCCGGGATGTTGGTCACGATGACGCCCCGCTCGTCCGCCGCGTCCACGTCTACCCGGTCGTAGCCCGCGCCGAAATTGCTGATGATCTTCAGCCGCGTCGCCGCCTCGATCTGTTCCCTGGGCAGCGCGCCGCAGGCCAGCACCGCATCGCATTCCGGCAGCAGCGCCAGCATCTCCCCGTCCGTATAGGGCCCCCGCACGGCGGGATACAGCACCTCGTAGCGCTCGTTGCGGTAGCCTATCATGGAGTCCATGGTGTTCACCGCCTTGTAGACGCAGCCGGCGTCCGGGCTGCTGCCCTGGGCGAAGTCCGGCTTGCCGCCGCCCTTGCCCCCGTGCTTTGAGGCGGCCTCCCGCAGCAGGCGGCCCATGTCCGCGCCCACGGAAGCGCCCCGGGCAAAGATCAGGTTGTAGCCCCCGGCCCGCTCCGCGGCCAGCAGGGCCACAGCGTCGTCCTCCCGGGTGAGCTCGGTGGCCAGGCGGCGCAGGCCGTCCATGGCCAGGGGGCCGGTGACCGAGGCAATGACCCGCAGGCCGCCCATGACCTCCGCTCCCGCCAGAAGCGAGGGCACCTTCGCCAGCGCCTCCGCCTGGCGCAGCTGGGAAATCTCGTGCTCCAGGGCGGCCACGGTCTCGTTCAGCCGCTCCACGCTCTCCGGCAGCTGGGCGGGCTGGGCGGACAGCAGCGCGGCGGCCCTTGTGGCGGCGTCGTATTTCTCCTGATAGTCCCGCACCGCCCTCATGCCGCACACGAAGGCCACCCGCACCTTGCCCTTGCTGGGCCGGGCGTCGATGATCTTCACCAGGCCGATCTGCCCGGCGGAGGAGGGATGGGTGCCGCCGCAGGCCACCATCTCCTTTTCGCCGATGGCCACGATCCGAACGTGCTCCGTCACCGTGGGGGGCTTGCGCAGGGGCAGGGTGCTGAGCTCTGCCGCCTCCGGGAACCAGCAGCGGATGGGCACGTCCCGCTGGATGTCGCCGTTCACGTCCTCCTCCACCGCCCGGATCTGGTCGGGCGTCAGGTGGGTCTCCCCGCCGGGCATGGTCACGTCGATGGTGGAAAAGGCCGCGCCCAGGTGCAGGCCGATGGTGGCGCCGCCGAACTGCCGCCAGATGGACCCGGCGATCATGTGCTCGCCCGCGTGCTGCTGCATGTGATCGAAGCGCCGTGCCCAGTCGATTTCGCCGCGCACCGCCTGGCCGGGATTCAGCCGCCCCGCCACCGCGTGCCACACCTCGCCGGCCTCGTCCACGAACACGTCCGTCACGGGCAGGCCGTTCAGCGTGCCGGTGTCGAAGGGCTGGCCGCCGGAGGTGGGATAGAAGGCACTGCGGTTCAGCGCCGCCAGACAGCCGCCCTCCGCGTCGCGCACGGCGGTCACCTCGGCGTCGAAGGCGGTGAGATAGGTTTGATCGTAATAGAGCCGGTCGGTCATGTTCGGTCAGTCCTTTCGGGGGTTAAGTCCCTTTGTGATGATTCCTGATTATAGCAGAAGAAGCGCCTTTTCGCAATCCCCATGTTAAATCCCGTGGCAGGCACGTAATTTGAAACATTTTCCGCTCTTTCTTGGTCTAACGGGCAGTGAGTCACATAATTTCCATTTGGGAAGCGAGATGGTTTTGATGACAAAGAAGTGGCTGTGCCGCCTGTTGGCGCTCTGCCTGATGCTGAGTCCCCTGCAGGCCCTGGCGGACGGCGATCCGCTCCCGCCCGACGACCAGGAACAGCAGATCCTGGGAGACGACGTTCAGGGCGTTGATCCGGAGCCGACGCCCTCGCCCGAGCCCACGGAGGAGCCCACGCCGACCCCCACCCCGGAGCCGACGCCTACTCCCACCCCGGAGCCCACGCCCACTCCCGAGCCGACAGAAGAGCCCACGCCGACCCCCACCCCGGAGCCGACGCCTTCGCCGACTCCCGACCCCACGCCCTCGCCGGAACCCACCCCCAGCCCCACGCCCGCTCCCACCGCTGTGGTCTGGGACGAGGTGTTCAAGCGGGACGAGGTCTGGTTCACCGACGGGGAAGGCCAGGTGGTCAGCGGCTCCCTGAGCGACATTTGCCACGCCCTGCTGGAGCGGGAGGATTTGGAGCTGGATGAGGATCATCCCCAGCTGATTACCCTCTGTACCGACAAGGTGCTCAAAATCGAAAAGATCAAGCGCGGACAGATCGCCTTCTTCCGCTTTGAGGCAGACGAGCGCGCCTTTGACGACGACGAGGAGAGAATCGTGGTCGTCTCCGAGGACGCGCCCGCCCAGCGAGACACGCTCAGCCAGCCGGAGGACGAAGAAAAGGATCCCGAGGAAATCGTCACCTTCTACGTGTGGGCAGAGGTGAAGCCCGAGCCGACGCCCGAACCGTCGCCTTCCGCCGAGCCGGATCCCACCCCCACCCCCGAGCCCACGCCGGACCCGGAGGAGGGCCTTGAGGTCGTGGAGGAGGCCGACCCGCTCCTCGGACAATCAGGCGGGCTGGGTCTACGCCGTGGCCATCGACGATGAGGAGCCCCAGCCCCTGGACGACGGCGCGTATCTGCCTGAGGAGGACGGCGTGTTCGAGCTGAGCTTCCTCATTCTGGACAAAGACGGCGAAATCATTTGCCAGAGCAAGACCTATACCCTGATGCTGGATCGCGTTCCCCCGGTCATCAACGAGGTGGACGCGGAGAGCGGCGACGATTATTCCATGACCGTGGACGCCAGCGACGCGCTCAGCGGGCTGGACGCCTATTCCGTGGACGGCGGCATGAGCTGGATCACCCTGGAATCGGACGATCCCTTCGTGTACACCGCCGAGGAGGAGACCACCATCGAGGCGGGGCTTCTGCTGGTTCGGGACAGGGCGAACAACACCGCCGTCTGGCAGGAGGAAATCATCCTGACCGGCAGCGGCGAAACCGACCCCACCGCCGAACCCACCGCCACCCCCAAGCCCACCGGCGTCATCGGCACGGTGCCCTGGCCCTTCGACGACCCTGAGCCCACCGACGGCAGCGGCGAAGGCGGCGGCGGTGGCAGCGGCGGCGGAAGCAGCGGCGGTGGTGGCGGCGGCGGAAGCGGCTCCAGCGGCAGCGGCAGCAGCCAGCCCCACTCCAGCGGCAGCGGCACCACCAAGCACGATTACGACCAGGTGTCCGTGGCCAAGGAAGACGAAAACGCGCCCATGCACAAGCTGACTCTGGACGGCGAGGAGCTGGATCTCACCCTCTCGCTGGACGAGGCCCACGGCGACGAATACACCGACGAATACGAGGCCGTGTTCCTGGTGGACATGGGATACTGGGAAGAGCCTCCGATCGAGGACGAGGAAGCGGAGGAGGGCGACGAGCCCACGCCTTCGCCCTCGCCGTCCCCCACCCCCTCTCCCATGCCTTCGCCCTCGCCCACCCCGTCCCCCACGCCGGACCCCTCCGCCTCACCCACCCCGGTTCCGCCGGTCTGGGCTGTGCCCGAGGGCGAGGAGGCCAACACCATGGTGCTGATGGCGGAGCTGGACGAAGCGGTGCTGGGCGAGGAATCCTATCAGTATTGCTGGACCATTAACGGCTCGGTGCTGCGCCAGCTCAGCAAGAGCGGCGTGACCTACCTGGTGCTGAAGGTGGGCGACCTGCTGACCGCCTTCCCCACGGAGGGCTTCCTGGCCGGCGACAAATACACCGAGCTGAAGATGCAGGGCGTGTCCACCCGGCGCTTCCAGTATGACATCGTGATGCGCTATTCCCCCTATGAAACCACCGACGAGGTGCTCACCGACAGCGAGCTGTTCTCCCTCTCCTGGCGCACCGACATGTATGTGACCGTGGAGTCGGAGACCATCCGCCTCAGCGAGGACGAGCTGGCCGCCATGTACATGACCAACGTGTGCGTGGGCCCGGAGGACATGATGACCGTGCCCTACGGCACATGGGTCGTAGAGGAAGAGATCGACGACGAGGAACTGGAGGAGGAATAAACCGTGGCAAAGAGAACGCTTGCCCTGGCCCTGATTCTGATGATGGCGCTGGGGCTGACGGTCGCCGCGCGGGCGGAGATCGAGCTGTCCTACGAGGGCGTCGTGGTGGCGGGCGAAACCGTTCCGGTCACGGCGGCCTTCGGCGGACGGCTGACCAGCATGAATCTGCGCAAGGGCGACCTGGTGAACAAGGGCGACGTGATCGCCGAGATCGCCACCACCCTGAACTACGCGCCCCTGGAGGGCACGGTGACCGGCATCTACGCCGCCGAGGGCGACGACGCGGCCGCCATCGCCGAGCGCTACGGCGCGGTGCTCTACATCGAGCCCACCAACCGTTACACCATCAAGGCCACCACCGAAAAGGCCTACAACAAGAGCGAGAACAAGTACATCCACCTGGGCGAGAAGGTCTACCTCTCCTGCACCGCCGACGGCACCCATCAGGGCACCGGCATGGTGGCCGGGCTCACCGACGAGGGCTACACCGTGGAGGTGACCGGCGGCGAGTTCTACATGGGCGAGACCGTGGGCATCTACCGCAAGCCCTCCTTCGCGGCGGACAGCCGCATCGGCCGGGGCACCGTGGGGCGCACCAGCCCCGTGGCGGTGAAGGGCAGCGGCTCCGTGCTGCGGCTGCACGTGGAGAACGACGACTTCGTGGAGCGCGGCGAGCTGCTCTTTGAGACCGTGGACGGCCTGTTGGACGGGCTGTACGCCACCGACGGCCGCGTGACCGCGCCGGAAACCGGCGTGGTGGCCTCCGTGGACGCCGCCTCCGGCGAGACCGTGACCAAGGGCGCCAGCGTGGTGAAGATCTACCCCACCGCGTCCATGCAGATCGAGCTGTCCATCCCCGAGGAGGATCTGTTCGAGCTGTTCGAGGGCGAGGCGGTGGACATCGAGTTCTATTGGGACAACGACGAGAGCATGAACTACAAGGGCGTCATCGCCTCCATCTCCCACCTGAGCGAGGAATCCACCACCGCCGGTGAGAAGACCAGCTACAAGGCCTATGTGACCTTTGAGCCGGACGAGCGGGTGCGCCTGGGCATGAGCGTCATCGTGTATCCCACCGGCGCGGCGCTGGAGGCCCCCGAGGACGACCCCGCAGAGGCCGAGGAGACGGCCGGGGCCGACGGAGAATAATCATTGAAAACTGAGAGGACAAACGACATGATGAAGAAGTTTTTTGCGGCTGTTCTGACACTGGCGCTGCTGGCGGGCCTGATCCCCGCCGCGCTGGCCTCCACCGGCGACGTGACCATTTACTACGCCAATCCCGAGGAAGGTCGGGGCTATTACAGCGTAGACAACTGCATGCTGGCCGGGAATAAAGTATACTACTACACCGGCAACAAGCTGTGCGTCTACGACATCGCCACCCAGGAGACCGCCGAATTCGACNNNNGTCCATCGCGGGCCTGAGCGAAGATATGCCCAACGAGGAAGACGAGAGCGAGGAGCATGACGAGGATTACTCCGCCACCTACACGGAGATCGCCACCTGGTTCGTCTATGGCGGCGACATCTACACCGTGGAGACCGTCAGCACCGAGACCGAAAACGGCCGTTCCACGGAGGGCGGCTTTGTCCACCGCCTCACCCTGGCGGATGGCAAGGCCACGCTGGAGGAATGTGACATCCCGCGCCTGGACTGGAGCTGCATGATCGAGGACTACGGCGACTACAGCTACAGCCGCTGGGCCCAGAACGCCTTCTGCTCCGGCGACAACCTGTACATCCAGACCTATGACGACGACGGCAACCCGCTGCTGCTGCTCTTCGACCTGACCACCGGCCAGCCGCGGGAGCACTACATTCAGGATCTGAGCGGCATGGCTCCCGCGGGCGACGGCAAGCTGCTGGTGAGTCAGTACGTGTGGGGCGACGAGGCGGTTCACTTCGGCTTCTACGATCCCGCCAGCGAGTCCATCGAGATCCGGGCTGACTATCCCGTGGACACCACCAGCTACAACCTGCCCCAGAGCATTTGCTATCGCCAGGACAACGACACCCTGTACTACACCTT
>CADARO010000127.1 GCA_902790345.1 uncultured Eubacteriales bacterium
GAGCGGGAGGGCGTCGGGCAGAAGTGCGAAATCTGACGGGCGCCGTTATAATCGAAGTGCTGACCATCAAGGCCCTGGGACGATTCGTTGTCTCAGGGCCTTTTCTTTCATGAACGGAATGGCAAGGGGTTCCGAATCCTTCGACCCGGAACCCCATCATATGGCCATTCTTACTTGATATGCTCCTTCAGCCAGGCGCAGTCCTCGGCGATGCACTTGTCGTGCTCATCATAGAAGCCCTCGCGCTCCACGATCCAGAAGGCCTCGAAGTCCTGCTCATCCAGGGCGTTCTTGACTTCCTGCCAGTCGATGTTGGACTCGGGCGCGCCCAGCTTGCACTGCACGTTGAAGCGCTTCTTGCCCTCTTCGCTGTTGTTGCGCGCCTCAAAGCCAGCCAGGATCTTCTGGCGTTCCTCAAGCGGCAGTTCTTTGACATTGCCAAAGGAGGGGCGGTTCTGCGGCTCGTGGCGGGAGGCGGGCTTGGGGCCGGGGCCCTGAACCCTGCTGTTCTCCTTCACATGGATGGACAGAAAGCGGTTCTTATAGCGGCGGATGAAGGACGGCGGATAGGTGCCGGCGTTCATGGCCCAGCCGCAGTCGAGCTGGAAGTAGCACTTGGCGCTGTTCTCGATCAGATATTCCATGATCGGCTTGCCCTGATCCACGTAGAACTCCTGGCTGTGGTTGTGGTAGCCGATCTTGATTCCGTAAGGCGCGGCCATCTCCGCCATTTCGTCCAGCTGATGCGCCAGTTCGATGGCCTCCTCCTTGCTGTTGAAGGGGCTGCTGGCCCAGATGACGGCCTGGCCGCCCAGCGCGGCGATCTTCTTCACGATGTCCTCTGTGGGCTCCGCGTGGATGGACGTCACCGTCAGGCCGGTCTCCTTCAGCCATTTCTTGATGTCCTCGACGTCGTTGTCCAGGTCTACGGGCAGCAGCTCCACATAATCGAAGCCCAGAGCCTTGATCTTGCGGAACTTCTCCAGCAGCGTGTCGCCCAGGCCGAGATAGCTGGCGATGCCGCCGAAAGAATACGTGCCGATGCCTACTTTCATGTGTTTCCCCCTCCTAAAATGTATTCCGTCAGGTCGCTTGGACGGCCTGAAATGCCCTTGCGGTCATTGCCGCTTTATCGCCGCGGCTTCTTCGAGCTTTATTTCTTTTTCTTCCCGGCCATCAGCCCGGCGGAACGTTCTTCCGGCGCCTTAGCCCACCAGAACAGGAAAATCACCGAAGGAATCATGCCCAGCACCCAGCCGGAGGGCGCGGCGATCCAGATGCCGATATAGCCCAGGAAGATGGGCAGCAGCAAAGAGAGCCCAATCTTGCAGACCAGCTCGACAATGCTGGAGAGGAGCGTGATCCTCACCGCGCCGATGCCGCGCAGGCAGGAATTCAGCGTCCAGATGAACCCCAGGGCAAACAGCATTGCCGCTTCGATCCGAATCATGGCCACAGCCCGTTCCAGCACGATTTCATTGCCCTCGTCCATAAAGATCAGCGCCAGACGCGGGGCGAAGAGTTCAATGATGAGGGTCGACAGAAGCGCCAGGGAGCCGACGATCATCAGGCCCTTGCGCAAGCCTTCCTTAATGCGGTCATACCGCCGCGCGCCGAAGTTCTGGCCCGCGAACACGGAAAAAGAGAAGGCCAGATTGGAGAACGACACCGTGGCCAGCTGCTCGACCTTGCTGCCGATGGTAAACGCGGCCACCGTCTCCGACCCGTAGGAATTGATGACGGCCGTAATGACAAACATGCCGACGCAGAGCGTGGCGCTCTGCAGGCACATGGGAACGCCGATGCGCACATATTCGCGGATCATTTCTCCGTCGAATTGCCAGGCCGCGGCATCCGGCCGCAGGAACAGATAATCAGGAAATACAGCGGCGTCCTTGAGTCACCGATGGCTCTCAGAACCGAAGCCACGCCGTTGTAGGACATGAGGGCGATCGTGAGGCCGCCGACGATGCGTATGTATTTCACAGAGTCATGGATGATGTTCTCCGGCGTGCCCAGAAGCCGCATCAGCGGCCCGGCTCCGAAGAACGCGATGAGCCCCAGCAATATCCCGCCAAAGAGGACCAGGTACAGCGCGTGGGAGATCGCTTTTTTCAATCGGGCCTCCTGCCGGGCGCCCTCCGCCTGGGAGACGATGACCGACAGCGCGTTGGTCATGCCCCCGCCCATCTGCATGAAAAACATCATTGTGGAGCTGGTAGCCCCGATGGCAGCCAGGGCCTCAATGCTCACATAGCGGCCCACGACGATGGTATCCACCATGTTGTACATGAGCTGGAAAAGGCCGCCGATGAACATGGGAATGGCAAAAAGGATCAACAGCGTTACAGGATTGCCCTGAGTCATGTTGAGACTCGCGTTCTTCTTCTGCATGGGGCTTGGCTCCCTTCGTAATCGTGTTTCTTTATCATACTAGAATGGGAGCGCGTTTTCAAGTCCATTCATGGAAATAAGATCGTTTTGTCATAATTCTTATACACCCCCAGCTCGCGCAGAATCTCCTCCGCGTCTTTGAGGGGCTTCACATAGCCCTCCAGCATCTTTGCCTTCACCGCCAGGCCACGGGAGCGGGGATTGATGTATATTTTGCATTTTTCCCGCCCGTTGCGGGCCTCCTGAATCAGGTTCAGCGCGGCGGAATTGCCGTCGAAGGCCAGCAGCGCGGAGGGCGTCCGCTTGAAGATCTCGTAAGCGAAGCTCTTGTAGAGCCCCATGCCGGAGCTCTCGATGGACACCATTACGCCCACCCCCGCCTCGCTCAGTCGGGCCTTCTCCGCCCGGGTGATCAGTTCCGGCACGATGGCGTACACGGGGAAGCGGCCCGCGCATCGCTGGACCAGGTATCCCTCCTGGGCGGAGAGCGTGTGCCCCACCACGAAGCACACCCGCTCCGGGTCCGCGTGGGCAAGCAGGGCGTCGATGAAGGCGCGATCCTCCTCCCGCAAGGTCGATCGGCGCGCGCTGCTGTTGAAGCTGCCGCCGCCCACCACGATGGGGAAAAGACCCGCTGGCAGCGGTCTGATCTGCTCCTTCAGCGCCTCCTCGGCGCGCAGCTTGCCCGAGCTCTGCCAGAGGCTGCGCGTCACCTGCTCCTCGTTGGCCAGCCGGCCCCTGTAGAACAGCTCCACGTCGCCACTCTGTTCGCTTTGCCGGAACCGGGCTTCCTTCTCGCCGAAGACCCGACGGCTCTCCGAGAGGATGGCGTCCTCCGCCTCCCGCATGCGCAGGAGCTCCTCGTGCGTCAGCCCCAGCAGCTTTTCAAGGCTCAGCTCCTCGTCGATGGAATTGGTTCCGTACAGCGCGCCGCCGTCGGTGCCCTGAACGCAGCGCACGCCGGCCTTCAAATACTCCCGCAGGGGATGCCGGTTCAGGCGGCTCAGGTTGTTCAGGCGCACGTTGGAGGTGATCTGGAATTCCAGCACCACGCCCCGCCGGCGCATTTCATCCAGCAGCGCCTTTCCTTGCTCGCCGCGCAGGTCGCAGGTGTACAGGCCGTGGCCGATGCGCAGCGGCGGCATGGGCTGGCCCGGCCGCAGCGCCTCTGCCACGCAGCGGATGCTGTTGGCCACGTTGCCGCGCAGGCTGTCGTTTTCACCGGCGTGAATGCGAATCACGAAGCCGGGATGCTCGTTGGCGATGGCCACCAGCTCGCCGATGACGCCGCGCAATTCGAGGATGTCGTTGATCTCCTCGCCGATGATGTCGCTGCCCGCCACGTAGGGATCTCCGGCGATGGCGCGAAGGCAGCGCAGGTTTTCGGCCAGGTAGTCGTTGGGCGTCACGTGATCCCGCACGATGGTGAGCGGAATCCGCCGGATGCCCGCAAGGAAGCGCAGCAGCACTCCCGTCTCCCGCGTTATGCCCGGCATGATCTCGTGGATCTGGCGCAGCTTCCCGGGGAATTCCGCCCGGTTCAGGAGCGACGTGTCCGAGATCTCCGCGTATTCTATGCCGTGCTTCTGATATTCCCGGGCAATCCACAAAAGCAGATCCTGATACAGCGTGTTGCGCCGATACCGGTCGTCCTCCCGATCCCGCACCATCCTCTCGGCGTAGGCGAAGACCTCCCTGTCCGGGATGCCGCTGATGTTGATGCCGCTGAAGCGCTCCTCCGCGGGCACGCCCTTGGTGAACACATAGCGGTAGAGATACACCTTTTCAAGATTGGCAAAAACTGCCTGACCGTCCTTGGGAATGGTCAGGGAATTGCGGATGCGCTCGATGTTGGCGGCGGCGTCCGCGGGATTGCCCAGGATGAGATCGGCGAAATTGATGAAGGTGTAGTCGTCGATGCGCCGCTCCCGGTATCGGCCGGTGAGCGTGGTATCGCCCAGCCGCTTTTCCGCCTCCAGCCGCGCCGCCTCCAGCCGGGCGGTCTGCTCCGGCGTGCATCTCAGGCCCAGCTTCTTGATGTAGTAATAGGGATAGCGGATCTGGTGCACGATGCCCAGCGCGATCAGCGCGTCGGGCGGCAGGTTGCCGTTCATGTGGGTGTGCAGGTCGGTGCGGAACTTGCAGTCGCTCCGGATGTAGGTCTTGACGATGGTCTTCTCCACGCCCAGGCGAGAATCCTTAGTCTGGCTCATGAGCGTCTTGGATATGGCGGGAACAGAGGCCTTCAGTTCCACCCGGCCATCCGGGTAGATGTTCGCGATTTTGGTGTTGCCCAGGCGCAGGATGTACATCCTGCGATTGTCGCCGTCCACATAGCAGGGGATTTCCCCGCGAATCACCTTGAGCCCGTTTTCATCCTCCGTGGTCTCCAATTCGCACAGCCGCGCCAGGTTGGTGATGAGGTTGCCCGTGCTGTGGTTGGGGGTGCGGATGACGTGGAAAAGCCGGTCTCCCTCCATATAGAGATCCACCACGATATCCTTTTCCCGATCCAGATAGAACTGCTGAAAAAAGATCATACCGGCTCCCCCTCTCCCTGCTGTTCACGCGCCCCGTTACGGCCTGAATGCCTCCGCGCCCATGGGCGGATACCAGTCGAACGAAACCGGCTCCCCGTTCAGCCTCCAGAGGCCCGGGCAGGTGGTTTCCATCCAGTCCACCGGCTCCAGCGCGTCCTCCTGCCTCGACGCCCGACTGAAGGCCTGGCGCAGGTCGTTCAGCGCGGCCTCGTCCGGCACGCCCGGCTTGCAGGAGACGAACAGCGGCGTGCCGCTTACCGACAGCGCCCGCAGCCACTCCCGATTCAGCCGCCAGTCCACGGCCTCGGTGATGCCCACGCAGTCGGCGTCCGCCGCGAAGAAGGTCTTGTCGTGGAGCATGCGGAAGGCCAGGGTGTTGACGCCCATCTTGCGGGTGCGCTCCCATTCGCGGCCGCTGGTGTCGTCGCCCGTGCGGTTCAGGTGCACCAGCCCGGCGGCCAGATGGCCGATGACATTGCAGCCGATGAGGATGGTATTCTCTCCGGCTGCTTCCCGGATGGCGCGATAGAAGTTCACCACGATCTCCGCGCTGGTCTTCGTGCGATCGTAGAAGAACCAGCCGTCGTCGGTCAGCGTGGTGGCGCGCCACACGCCCCAGTCGCCGAAGATGTCGTAGGTGGAGAAGTCGTGCTTGATGAGTTCAAAGCCCCAGTCGTTCACAATGCGGCGGGTGTCCTCCCTCACCTTTTCCAGCACGGAGGGATGGGACGGGTCGAGGTATTTTTCATTTCTCGACAGCCGGTGCTCCGGCAGGATGCCCGGCGTGTCCTGCTTCTCGTCGCCCAGATAGCGAATCCAGATGCCCGGCCGGGCGCCCAGCGCCTTCATGCGCTCCGCCAGGCTCTTCATGTCCGGGAAGCGCTCGTTGCCGCGATCCCAGGGGCCGTTAGTGGGATTGGGCTGCCAGCCGTCGTCGATGACCATGAAGGGCCGGTTCTCAAGGCCCGCGCAAAGGTCGGACACCAGCTTCGCGTCGGAGAGAATCTCCTCGTGCGAGCTCTTGCCGTAGGCGTAATACCAGTTGTTGGAGCCGTATACCTTGAAGGGCGGCTCGATCCGGTCGTCGCAGAGCGAGGCATAGAAGGCATGAATCGCGTGAAAGGCCGTGTCGTTCCGGTATTCGCCAAACACCACGTCGCACACCGCCAGCGTGCGCCCTTTCAGCCTCACGCCGTTGCCGCCGTTTCGTACGTCCAGCCACAGCGTCACGCCCCGCTGGTCATACTGCCAGAAGCACAGCGCCGTCGGGCGGACCTTCACGCCGAAGCATTCCGTGAATCGGCCCGACACGTCCCGGTCTGCGTCGGAGCCGTTGGACACGGCGACGGTCCAGGGCATGCAGCGCTCGGGCACGATGCCCCGCCACTCCATCCTGCCGTAGCCCCGCTCCCATTCGTCGCCCAACACGCGCACGGGCTCCCTTCGGCGCTCGGCGTCTGTGAAGATCCAACGAAGGGCGATGTATTTCAGCGCGGTTTCCTCCGCGCGGGCCAGAACTCGCAGCGAGCCCGCCGGCTGCTCGAACCAGACCTGCGCGTCGCCCAGGGCGGCTTTGTCCTGCCCTTCGACGGCGATCTGCCGCCCTTCCGCGTAAATCGATACGATATCCGGATACCTCAGCTTCATAACGCGACGCCTCCCCCGCTCTTATCCCTTGTAGTGGCGGTATTTTTCCACCGCGTCCAGCACGGCCGCCATGTTTTCCAGCGGAATCTCGTAGTTGAGCTCCACGTTCAGGCCCAGTGCGCCCTGGGGCAGATACAGGCTCTCCACGCATTCGGCCACATGGTCCCAGATCTGGCTCCGATTGGCCACGGGGAAGAGCTGGCGATCCAAATCCAGGTTGATGGGAATGATCTGATTCTTCCGGCACACGCGCACCAGGTTGTCCAGCCCGTTGGCGCGATACTGGGGATTGATGATGTCCACGCCGCACTCCACGAGATCCGGCATGATCTCCCAGATGCAGCCGTCCGTGTGCATGTAGATCAGCTGCGAGGGCTTATAGGCCTTGATGAGGCCGTACAGCTTGCGGAAGCAGGGCTTCATGTACTTGCGCCAGCGCTCCGCGCCGATGGCAAGCCCTTTCTGCATGCCCAGGTCGTCGCCGAAATACACGATCTCGTCCATTTTGGGCAGGATCGCGGCCACCTGATAGAGGTTGTATTCCAGCACCTTGTCGATCAGGATCTCGATGGTCTCGTCTTCCTCCGCGAACCACACCATGGCGTTCTCAAAGCCCGCCAGATCCAGCAGGCGCAGATACATGAAGCCATGGGGCAGCCGTCCGTCACGGCAGGCGGGGATTTTCAAATTGTAAACGTCTTCCTCCGTCTTGATGGGATGCCCCACCACGATGGCCTCGTTGCCCTCGTGCTCGTTGTGCCATTCGCAGTTCCATTCGTCGATGTAGACGCCCTTGCGATAGCTGGCCGGCAGCGTGTCCTGGATGTGCTCCAGGTCCATCTTCTTGCCGTGGAAGAACTGCGGATATTGGTCGAAGAGCCGCTGCAGCTCGTCGCCGTATTTGACCCACGCCGCCGGCAGACAGCCGACGGAAACGGGAATTGTGTCGGGATACTCCATGCGAATCGCCTGTTGCAGTGTGGACATGCGCTTCATTCCTTCCTCGTCATGTAACGGGATTTTTCCCAATATCAATTTTAGCATATCCGTGCGCAAAGTTCAATGTCGTTTTTGATGGCCGAAAGAAATGTCGTTTTTGACGGCCGAAAGAAAGCGCACGCAAAAAGCGAGCCCATGGCCAGGCTCGCTCATCTTTTGCATATTATTCCTTTGCCGCGCCCTTCGCCAGGAGCGCTTCCACCTGATCCTTCTTCTCAAACAGCACGCAGCCGCCGCTGTGGGTTTCCATCAGCACGCCGCCGTCCCTCAGCGCCGTGAACAGGGGCGATTTCATGGCCTCCCGCAGCGATAAATCGCGCAGCGACGCGTCGGAATAGGGCGAAAACGGACAGGGCTCCGCGCCGCCGTGGGAATTGATGTGGAAGAAGCCGCGCCCCGCGGCCAGGCAGCCGCCTGAGCTCTTTTCATCCCCGGGGAAGGAAATGAAGAGCATCTCCGGATACGCCTCGCGCAGCTGATCCAGCCGCCGCTTCAGCCGCTCCCGCTCCGCGTCCCCCGGCGCGAGATGGACACTGTCCTCCGTCACCGGCACGAATTCCACATAAATCACAACCTTGCAACCGCTGTCCCGCAGCTCGTTCAGGAAGGCGTCGCCGGTGACTTCGTCCAGGTTCTCGGTGGTGGCCGTGACCGACGCGCCGAAAATCAGGCCCTTTTTCTGAATACGATCCATGGCAGTGGTCAGCCGGTCGTACACGCCGCTGCCCCGCCGGGCGTCGGTGGACGCGCGTCGGCCCTCGATGCTCAGGATGGGCACCAGGTTGCGCCGCTGATCGAACAGCGCCAGGTAATCGTCGTCCAGCAGCGTGCCGTTGGTGAACACCGGGAACAGGATGGCGGGGCACTCGCCCGCCGCGCGGATCACGTCCTCCCGCAGCAGGGGCTCGCCACCGGCCAGCAGGATAAAGCTGACGCCCAGCTGGCGCGCCTCGTCGAATATGCGCCGCCATTCCTCTCCGCTGAGCTGATCCACGGGCGCCGCGTCGCTGCAGGCGTGATTCTGGCGCGCGTAGCAGCCGGCGCAGTGCAGATTGCAGCTGGAGGTGATGCTGGCGATCAGGAAGGGCGGAATGTGCTCGCCGCTTCGCTCGGCCTGTTCCCGCCGCCTGGACGCCTCCCGGGCCGCCAGGGCAAACCGGGCCATAAACGCGCTCTCCCGGGGATTGCGCAGCGTGGCGCGAATCGCGCCCTTTACGATATTCTCCACGCCGCCGGTCAGATAGGCGGCCAGGTCAAATGCCTTGTTTTCCATAGGCTATCTCCTTCCCGCGTCAGGATGCCGCCAGATTGCCCAGCAGCTTGTGAAGCAGCTGGTAGAGGGTCATGGCCTCCGCTGGCTCAAGGCCTACGCAGGAGCCGATCTTCGGCGGCACGTCCAGCGCGCGCTCCCTGAGTGCCTCGCCGGCCTCGGTGAGCGTGACCTCCAGGTTCCGCTCGTCCCCCTTCAGCCGCGCCCGC
>CADARO010000128.1 GCA_902790345.1 uncultured Eubacteriales bacterium
GACCATCGACGCCGCGCCGGGTCACGAGCAGGCCTTTTTCCTCTCTATGCAGAAAAAACGAATGAATGTTCGTTCTGTTGAGAATCTGGTGAAGAAGTACGCCCTGCTGGCCGCGCCGCTCAAGAAGCGCATCAGCCCTCACAAGCTGCGCAGCACCTTCGGCACAAATCTCTATCACGAAACCGGCGATATCTACCTCGTGGCCGATGTGCTCGGTCACAGCGATGTCAATACCACGCGCCGCCATTACGCGGCCATGTCGGACGACAGGCGGCGCATGGCCGCGCGGCATGTCAAACTGCGCGAAGAAGGCGACGCTGAACCGGCGACGCCCCCGCCAACTGATCAGGAATGATTTCAGAAGCGACGGCTGCCGCTGAAGCGCTCGTCCGTGACGTCGTACAGCGCCAGCCTGTGCTCGCGGATGAACGCCTTCTGATAACGCGCGAACAGATCGCGCCGGCCGTAGAAGCAATCGCCTTCGGGATTGCCGTAGCGCGCCGCCAGCGCCTCGTAGGACGGCAGCGCCGCGTAATAGGCTTCGTCCAGCCGCTCCACCTCCGCGATGATCTCGTCAAAAGGCGCGTCTTCATACCGCGTGATGTTTTCGGGCGTCAGTGAAATGAGCAGGCTGCGCCGCTGCGGCTCATTCCAATCCTTGAGCGCGAGCCATTCCGCTTCGGTCCTGTATCGCTCGCGGTTGAGGCGCTGGCGAACCGGCGTATCCAGCGAATCATAGTCTGTTTGCGTCAGGCGGATCGGGTCCAGAAGCGCGCCCCGGCCCTCCGCGTGCGGCACAAAGGGCGTGATTCGATCCGCGCCGCGCTCCGCGAGACTTTCATACAGTGTCCCGGCCTGTGCGACGTTTTCCCGCGTCAGCGGCATGCCGGCGCTTGTCTCGAAGCCGTGAGCGGCCGCTCTGGAAAGCAGGCGCAGCATGAAATCGAAATCGCCTTTTCGGGCAGCAAATCGGTCGTGATCATCCCGCGTGCCGTAGAAGGTGAAGTTGAGGTGCTTCACGCCGCAGTCGCCCAGTCCGCTCAACAGTGTTTCGATTTCATCGTCCGTTCGGAAGCGCAGCCCGTCACACTGCAGGAATTCACCCGTCACCGAGCCGATAGAATTGAGAAATCGCAGCGCGTCAAAGAGCCTGGGATGCTCCATCGAATAGCCGAAGGAAAAATTGAACGACAAATCCGGCCGTTCCTGGCCGATCCAGTCGTGAAAGCGCGCGGCCAGGCGCTCACATCGATCGTAATCCGCGCCCACTGTCTGCCCGGCCCACGAGAGCAGGCAGTAGCGGCAGCGGCACTGGCACGGAACGCACAGGGTCTGCAGCATGACGGATGTGGTCTCCATAGGATCACCTACCTGAGAAAGATCAAGCGACGCGGCAGTTACATGATTGCCGCGTCGCGCGCCTGTTTGATGGCCAGCGTCGCCAGCTCATCGCATCGATTGTTTTCCACGTTGTCGGCGTGCCCCTTGACCTTGATCCAGGTGACGCTGTGCACGCCGGTCAGTTCCAGGAGTTTTTGCCATAAATCCTTGTTTTCAACGGGCTTTTTGTCGCTTTTCAGCCAGTTATGCCGCTGCCAGCCGCTGAGCCAGTGCTGCAAAAAGGCGTTCACCAGATAGCTGCTGTCGGAATACAGCTGAACCTCGCAGGGCTCTTTCAGGAGGCTCAGCGCTTCAATGGCTGCCGTCAGCTCCATGCGGTTGTTGGTGGTATGGGGATCATAGCCCGATATTTCGCGGCGAAAGCCCCTGAACATGAGCACAGCGCCCCATCCGCCCGGGCCGGGATTGCCCGAGCACGCGCCGTCGGTATAAATTGTCACCTGCTTCATGCCGTCAGATTGTCCTCCGGCGCGTCAAACGAGCTGCTTGACCAGGTTTGTGCCGTCCGCCCACAGGCGTTCGATGTTGTAGAACTCGCGCTCCTGCTCGTGGAACACGTGAACGATGACGGACCCGTAGTCCAGCACCACCCACCGGGATTCGCGATAGCCTTCCTTGCGGCGGGCCTCAAGCTGCTCCACTTCGATCAGATGATCCTCCAAATCCTCCGCCAGCGTGCGGCACTGAATGGTATTGCGGGCGCTGGCAATCACGAAGAATTCGGTGATCGAGGTCAGATGAGAGACGTCAAGCACCTGAATATTCTCGCCCTTCTTGGAGTAAAGGAATTCCGCCATTTCAACGGCCAGCTCTTTCGGTTCCTTCATTGAACAATCCCGTCCTTTCAAATATATGAATCAATATATGCTCAAACGCGTGTTGAATTGTCTCGCGCCAGTTCCATCGTGCGCGGATGCAGCTTCTTGCCGCGCTCCAGCACGTACTCCGCGCTTCGCGCGGCAGCCAAAGCCACGGCTTTGTCCAGATCGACCAGGGATTGGGCGCGTATCTCATCGAGGCCGGGAAAATCCGCGCGCTCCGGCTCGATCATATCGGCCAGGTAGATGATCTTCTCCAGCCTGGTCATGTTTCGGCGGCCAGTGGTGTGCCATCGGATGGCCGAAAGCACCGCCGCGTCGGTCACGTGATACTGCTCTCTGGCCAGCGCCGCGCCAGCCGGCGCGTGAAGAAGGGCCGGCATGCTCAATTCCACTTCGTCGGCGGAAATGCCGCCGGATCGAATCAGCTGGAGCAGCGTCGGCGCGTCCAGTCCCTTGGCACAGTCGTGCAGCATGCCGGCGAGATGCGCCTGACAGGGATTCTCGCCAAACCGCGCGGCCAGTGAAACGGCGGTTTCCGCGACGGAGAGCGTGTGACTCAGCCGATGCGGGGAAAGCGTTTGGCTCAGCTGACAGGTCATCTGATGAAGCGGCGCGCCATACAGACCATGCTGCGCGATGTAATCCGCCACGGGCTGGGGCACGACGTCGCTGAGAGGTTTTCCCTCCGCCGCCATCGTGCGAACGGCCGTTGATGAAATAGCCGGGCCGCTTTCGGACGCGATGTGGATTTCAAAGCCCAGTTCCTCGCGAAGCCGCGCGGCCTGACGCGCCAGTTCGGCGGCGTTTTCCTCGCTCGCGGGCCGGGGAATCACAATCAGGGCGCACAGCTGTGCGATGCTTTGTGGCTGACGCCACTTCCCGATCTGATAGAGCGTGTCTGAGCCGATGATGTAGTACAGCGTGGCATCCGGTCTCGTCCGCTTCAATTCGGTGAGCGTGTCGACGGTGTAGGTCGTTCCGCTGCGCCTGATCTCCAAATCGGAACAGGTAAAGCCCGGTTGTCCCCAGACGGCAAGCGCCGTCATATTGAACCGGCTGACGCCGGATTCCAGCGTGCTGTTGGACTTATGAGGCGGCTCGCCATCCGGCAGAAAGAGCACCTCGTCAAGCTTCACCGTCTCCGCCGCTATGCGAGCGCACATGAGATGGCCGTTGTGTATGGGATTGAACGTGCCTCCCATGAGTCCCAGTTTTATCATGCGCAACGCCTCACATCCTTTTTCCTGAATTCATTATACACTATTTTTCTCGTTTAGAAAAGACTCAAAATGTGCATACTCATATAAAAGAGACGAATAAAAGGAGCATAATATGCCTGTTTTTCATCGTGTTGACAGAATTGTTTTCTGGCTGCTGATTCTCGGCGGACTGTTTGTGGCTTTGATGACGGTGACTGGCGACAATATGCCCCTGTCGGCGGCAGCTTCCGCCTGCGCCTGTCTGGGCCTCAGGCGGCTGTTTAACGCGATCAATCACCATGTCAAGACCCGAGGCCGCAAGGCGCGAAGGCGTTATGCCCGCAGCCTGATGAAGCAGTGGCTTTTCCTGTCGGAAGCCAAGGCGAAAGAGAAAATCACCGCGCTCACAGACGGCCTTCCGGCAGACGGCGCCTTTTGCCTGCTTCCCCTGCCCCCCACTTCCAAGGCGTTTGACGCCGACACGATTCTTTCAATCTGGAAAAAGAGCCAGAGTGAAACGCATATCACTCTGGCGGCGTTTTGTCCGGCCACAGTCGAGGCAAAGCAATGGGCAAAAGAGCTTAAAAACCCGCGTGTCACCTTGCTGGACGGGCCGTTTCTGGAAAGGCGAATTGTAGATAGCTGCCCCGTCGTTCCAGCGTCTTTCCGGGAAGAAAAACGGCCCACCATGTCCTCTGATTGGGTCGGGCGGCTTCTTCGGCAGGTTCATCCCGTCAGGGCGGGCCTGTACGCGCTTTCGCTGCTGGCGCTCTACCTTCTGGGCGGCGGGCTGCTTCGGCTGGTTGGATTTGGCGCGTTCTGCGCGCTGGCCCTGCTCAGCGCCGGACGGCGGGAAGCCGCTTAGAGGGCCTCCAGATCGATCTTGGAATTCTTGCGGGCCTTGCGGTAGATGACGAACTTGCTGCCGATCACCTGAACCGGATCCGCGTGAACGCGCTCGCAGAGCTCGTCGCAGGCCTCTCTGGCCGTGAGCGGCGCGTTTTGAAGAACGGTCGCCTTGATGAGTTCACGGGCTTCCAGGGCATCCCAGGCCTGCTTGACGAGGTTGTCGTTGATGCCATCCTTGCCGATGTGCAGGATGGGCTCCATCGTGTTTGCCATGGATCGCAACGCGGCCCGCTGTTTCGTGGTCATATTCCAATCATTCCTCCACTATTCAACAAAATCGAATTCCATGTCCCCCAGGCGCACCGTGTCGCCCTCGCCCGCTCCCGCTTCGCGCAGCCGGTCGATGACGCCCCAGCGCCGCAGCGTGCGATGGAACCAGTTGAGGGAATCCTCGTCGCCGAAATTGACCGAATCCACCAGATGCTGCATGCTCGGCCCGCTGAGAACGTAGACGCCGTCCTCCACCTCCACCTTGATCTGCTCATCGGCGATCTCCTCGAAGGGCGTTTCCTCAAAGAACGGTTCGATGGGCGGCAGCGTGCGCAGCATGGCCGCGGCGGCGCGCATCAGCTCCGTAAAGCCCTTTCCGGCCGCCGCGGAAACCGGATAGATCTCAATGCCCGTTCCCTGGAGCTTTTCGCGCAGCCTGGCGAGGTTTTCCTCACTGCCCGGCAAATCGATCTTGTTGGCCTCGACGATCATGGGGCGCTTTTTTAAGTCGCCGTAGCGCTCCAGCTCGTTCATGATGGTATCGAAATCCTCCAGCGGGTCGCGGCCCTCGCTACCGGAAATGTCCAGCACGTGGATCAGCAGCCGCGTCCGCTCGATGTGGCGCAGGAAGTCATGCCCCAGACCGACGCCCTCCGCCGCGCCTTCCACCAGGCCGGGAATATCTGCCATCACGAAGCTGTCGCCATCCTGACGCACGATGCCCAGATTCGGCGTGAGCGTGGTAAAGTGATAATTGGCGATCTTCGGGCGCGCGGCCGTCACCACGGACAGGGTGGTGGACTTGCCCACGTTCGGAAAACCGACGAGACCCACGTCCGCGATGGACTTGAGCTCCAGCTCCAGCTCCATGGGCTGAACCTTTTCGCCCGGCTTGGCGAAGTTGGGCGCGCGCCGGGTGGGCGTGGCAAAGTGCATGTTGCCGAAACCGCCGTTGCCGCCGCGCTGCAATACGCGCCTTTCATCCGGCCTGAACAGATCCAGCAGCACGCGTCCGCTGGCCTTGTCGCGCACAATGGTGCCCACCGGCGCCTCGATGACCAGCGGCTCGCCGCTCTTGCCCTTGCAGCGGTTGCCGGAGCCGTCCTCACCGCTGGGCGCCACAAAATTCCGCTTGAAGCGGAAATCCATAAGTGTGTGCATGCGCTCAGACGCGACGAAGACAATGTCTCCCCCGCGTCCGCCGTCGCCGCCGTCCGGCCCGCCGGCCTGCACATATTTCTCCCGGTGGAACGACACGCAGCCGTTGCCGCCGTCACCCGCCTTGCAGCGGATGCTGACTTTATCCACAAACAGAGACATATTTTCAATCCTCCAGGGTATTTCTTTCACAAAGTCCGTCGTTCAGCGGACAGCGCTCGCAGGCGGGCGTCCGCGCGGCGCAGCAGCGGCGGCCGTGCCAGATCAGGAGATGATGGGCGTGAGACCAAATCTCCTGCGGCAGGATTTCCTGCAGCTGCTTCTCAACGCCGGAGGGCGTCGTCGCGTGAGCCAGGCCGATGCGGTTGGAGACGCGGAACACGTGCGTGTCCACGGGAATCTGATCGTCGCCGAAAGCCGCCAGCAGCACCACGCCCGCCGTCTTCTGCCCCACGCCGGGCAGAGCCATCAGCTTTTTGCGATCCGCCGGCACCTCGCCGCCATACTCTTCCACCAGGGCCTGACAGGCCGCCACGATGTTCCTGGCCTTATTGTGATACAGGCCGCAGCTTTTGATGAGCGGTTCCAGCTCCTCCGGCGTCAACCGCGCCATGGCCGCCGCGTTCGGGTAGCGTTCAAACAGCGTGGCCGTCACCTGATTGACCCGCTTGTCGGTGCACTGAGCGGACAGGATCGTGGCGATCAGTGTCTCGAAAGGGTTTCTGAAGTGCAGCTCGGCCTTCGCTTCGGGATAGAGCCCCTCCAGCGCGTCCATGATCGCCTTCGCCTTGTTTTTATCCATAAGATTTGCCCTCTTTTGTATTGTCGCGGTAGGCAGGGCTTCTGATCGCTCCGCCTTTGTCAATCATTATACGGAAAAGGGATTGCCCTGCCCACCGAATCCTTGTTATTTTTTCAGAAAGGCGATCCTATTTTGACAATGCCGTCAGAATGATTCGCCCGTCGGCGCGCCGTTCCAATCTGTACAGGCCGATCAGATTCGTCGGCCGGCTCTGCGCCAGCACAGCCTGAACCCGAGGCAGGTCGCCCAGGCCAAAGCGAAGCGACAGGCCGCACCCGGCCGCGATTTCCCGCGGAGTTGAAACAACCTGCGCCGCGATGCCGTCGCGCGCAAATAATTCTTCGTACCTGAGCACCTGCTGGCGTGACCGGAACGCCGCAATTCCATAGACATCCATATGACAAGCCCCTCCCCGGCGCATATCTTTTCAGACGCGTCAATACACTGTATGGCGAATGAAAAAGAGATGTGCGGAGGTGCTCCCTGTGGAAATCTATCTGGACAACGCCGCCACCAGCCACCCCAAGCCGCCGGCCGTGGTGGAAGCCGTGACGCGGGCGCTCACGACCTTCAACGCCAACCCGGGCCGGTCGGGACATCAGCGGGCGCTGAGAGCGGGCCGCGTGCTTCTGGCGGCGCGGGAAAGCCTGGCCCGCCTCCTCAACGCGGAGAGCGGCGATCAGATCGTGTTCTGCTTCAACGGCACCGACGCGCTGAATACCGCCATCAAGGGCAGCCTGCGCGTGGGCGATCACGTGGTCTCCACCATGATGGAGCACAATTCCGTGCTGCGCGTGCTCAAGGAGCTGGAACGAAGCGGCCTGATCGACGTG
>CADARO010000129.1 GCA_902790345.1 uncultured Eubacteriales bacterium
GAAGATGGGAAAGGCGATGCGCCCGATGATGCGCAGAACCCGGTACTGCGGAAAAATCGCCGCGCCCAGGTGATCGATGAGCATGGTCACGATCGCGATCAGCTTGAGCAGGCCTGTGTCTTTGTTGAGTCGAACCTCTTTGCTTAGCGCCTCAGCCACTTTTTGTCACCTCAGTCGAGTTTCAATGCGCGCCTGAAATCCCTCAGGCGGTGGAAGGTCTGATAGTTTGAGTCGTGGAAGCTGTGGGGCCGGTTGATGGCCGTGCGGCACAGGTAGATCAGGTCGTCTCCCTCGATCATCCAGTCCACATACTGAAAGCCCGTGGTCTTCGGGTCGTCGTTTCGCCGGTCGATGAGATCACTCGCCACGTCCCATTTGATCAGATCCCAGGACACCATCAGCGACAGGAGATTCCGGTCCCCTGCGCGGCTGGCATCCAGTATGCGCGAGACGATGGCGAAGTACAGCCCGGTCTTTTCGTCCCGCCGGATGGTGAATTTGGCGTGGTTGCCGGGCAGCGCCACCGCGTGGTCATACTGAAGCGGCGCGTCCGGGTCGTCCGTGTTCACCCGGAAGGCCAGCGCCCGGCCGAAATTCGGCGAGCACTTCGACATGTCGTAGCGCATGATGTTGTACAGCCCGTCATCTGGCGCCACCGCCAGGGTGCCCTCAATGCAGCCGGTGCTGGGGCCCTGCGCCACACCGGGCCAGGCGGGATCGTACTTCACCGGCGGCGTGAAGTGCCAGCTGGCCGGGTCCAGCAGATCGGCGTCCACATCCGCCGACATGACCATGGCCGCGTGATAGCCCGCCCGCCAGGCGCCCCACTCCAGGGTGCCGTAGAGCCGGCCCCTGTATTCCACCAGGGGCTGAGGGTTTTTGTGCACCCCCGGCACGCCGCTTCGGCCCGAGCCCCGCAAGAGCGCCACCGGCGCGCCGAAGCTGCGGCCGCCGTCCTCGCTCTTGCCGATCAGCAGGTCGCCGTACTCCGTGGAGCAGGCCAGCATGTACACCTCGCCCTCGTGGATGAACAGCCGCCCCCAGAAGCAGGGGAACAGCTCCGTCAGGTAGTGCCAGGTCGCCCCGTCGTCATCCGAGCGGAAGATCAGGGTCAGGTTCTGGGGCGATTCGCCGGCGAACAGGTCCATGGAGGCCAGCAGATACCCTTTCGGGTGGCGCACCATGGAGGGCGAGCACAGATAGCGCCCGGAAAAGGCGTAGGCCTCGTCCCGGGGATGCAGGTAGTTGACCACCGTGCCCACCGGCTTTCCGGTGCGGGCCAGGCGGACGCGGCTCTTCCTATTCCCGCTCTGAACATAAAACTCATAATCCGTCTCCGGCAGAAGGCCTTCGATGGTGGCCTCGGGCACGGTCACCCGCGCCGCGCAGGCGAAGTCGCCCTGCCCCTCGGGCCGCAGCATCACTTCATACGCCGGGCCGGGGGCGGCCAGCCACTCGCAGTGGACGCTGGTCTCATCCGGGACGACGCGGCACACGTAGATGTCGCCCCCGTCGAAGAAAAAGGGCTTATACGGCGCGTAGCTCCAGGTCGATTGTCCCTTCATGGCGCGGTTCCTCCGTCACTTCTTCTTTCGGCGCAGCTTGCTGCCCAGCTTGCTGATCTTGTCGAAATCCAGCCGATTCTCGTTGTGGTGGATCAGGCGGCTGATGTTCGCCCGGTGGCAGAACAGCGCCAGCGCGCACATGAGCGACGCGAAGACGATATAGCCGACGTTGTCCGGATGGCGGATGGCCACGATGATCGGATAGGCCACGGCGGTGCAGATGGACGCCACGGACATGTACCGCGTGAGGCCCACGATGAGGATCTGCATCACCAGCAGCGCCAGCGCCAGCCAGGGCTCGTTGGCGAAGATGATGCCCAGGGAGCTGGCCATGCCCTTGCCGCCCTTGAAGTCAAACAACACCGGCCAGTTATGGCCCAGCAGCACCGCGATGCCCGCGATGTAGCCCCCCACCTCGCCGCCGATCCACTTGCCCAGCTTCACGGCGATGAACGCCTTCAGCGCGTCGCCCACCAGCGTCAGCACGGAGGGCACCCAGCCCAGCGTGCGCATGATGTTCGTGGTGCCCGCGTTGCCGCTGCCGGTCTTGCGGATGTCAATATGTCCGATCGCCTTGCCCACGATCAGGCCCGTCGAGAAATTGCCCAGGAAATACGCCGCCACGGCGATGACGACCCACAAAACATACTTCATCGCAATACACCTCCTTGAATTAGGAATTAGGAATGAGGAATTAGGAATTTTGGTTTGTTTGAAGCCCTCTCAGTCACGGCTTTGCCGTGACAGCTCTCCCAGAGGGAGAGCCAGGAAAGCCGGAGCGGAGCGTAGACCTCGCCTCCCCTTCCAGGGGAGGTGGCCCAACGGGCCGGAAGGGTCGCGCGGCCTCAGCCGCGCCTGGGGGCAAACTGGAATTCCCCATTCCCCATTCCCAATTCCCCATTGAAAAAAATCACTCGTCTTTGTTGTTGCGCTCGCGCATGATGAAGCGCAGGGGCGTGCCCTCAAAGCCGAAGGCCTTGCGGAACTGGTTTTCCAGGTAGCGCTCGTAGCTGAAGTGCATCAGCGTCAGGTCGTTGATGAAGAACACGAACGTGGGCGGCTTGATCTGCTGCTGCGTCACGTAGTAGATCTTCAGGCGACGGCCGGAGGTAGACGGCGGCTGCAGCGCGGCCTGGGCGTCGGCCAGGATGTCGTTGAGCAGGCCCGTGGTGATGCGGCGGCAGCTCTGCTCCCGGGCGGCGCGCACAGCCTCCATCACGCGAACCACCCGCTGGCCGGTCAGCGCGGAGATGAACAGGATGGGCGCGTAGTCCATGAACTTGAGCTCGGTGCGCACCTTTTTGACGTATTCCTCCAGGGTGCCGGTTTCCTTTTCCACGGCATCCCATTTGTTCACCACGATGATGGCGGCTTTGCCCTGCTCGTCGATGTAGCCGGCGATCTTGCTGTCCTGCTCGGTCACGCCCTGAGTGGCGTCGATGAGCAGCAGCGCCACGTCGCAGCGGTCGATGGCCGCCAGGGAGCGCACGATGGCGTAGCGCTCCAGCGACTGATATTCGATGGACTTGCGCTTGCGGATGCCGGCGGTGTCGATGAGGATGAATTCCTCGCCGTTCTCGTCGGTGAAGTGGGTGTCGATGGCGTCCCGGGTGGTGCCGGCAATGTCGGAGACCATCACCCGCTCCTCGCCCAGCAACCGGTTCACCAGCGAGCTCTTGCCCACGTTGGGCTTGCCCACCACGGCGATCTGGGTGGGCGCGTCGGGGTCCTCCTCCTCGTCCGGGTCGGGGAAGAACTTGCACATCTCCTCCAGCAAATCGCCGAAGTTCATCATGTTCACGCTGGAGATGCCGATGGGGTCGCCGATGCCCAGGTTATAGAAATCGTAGATCTCGGTTTCCATGTTCACATGGTCGATCTTGTTCACCACCAGCATCACCGGCTTGCCCGCCCGGCGCAGCATGTCCGCCACGGTCTCGTCGTCGGCAGTCAGGCCCTGCCGCCCGTCCACAAAGAACAGGATCACGTCGCAGGTCTCGATGGCGATCTCCGCCTGGCGGCGCATCTGCCTGAGCAGCGGGTCGTCGCTGTTGGGGTCGATGCCGCCGGTGTCGATGAGGGTGAATTTGTAGTTCTGCCATTCACAGTCGGCGTACACGCGGTCCCGGGTCACGCCGGGGGTATCCTCCACGATGGCGATGCGCCGACCCGCCATCTTGTTGAAAAACGTCGATTTGCCCACATTGGGGCGGCCCACGATGGCCACAAGGGGTTTAGCCATTGATATTGATCCTCCGTTATTCTATCTTTATCACAGTCTGCGCGGTTACGGCTCTTTCCAGAAGCCGCCCTTGTGGAAATTCTCGTTTCCCAACGGCGTCGCTGTCAGGCGGAACATCACGCAGCCGTCCGGGCAGACGATCGTTTTCGTGTATTTGCCGTCGCCGCCGAGGTTTTCAAGATCGCCGCCGCTGCGGACGGCCTCCATCAGCGGATACAGCATCATCATGGTCTTGGAGCAGATGCCATATCCCTGTCCGTTCACCGGGCAACCGTATGTACAGGCGTATTTATCCCCGATTTCCTCGCCGTTGCGGCAGTACCGCTCCGTGTGGTCTCCCCGAAGAAAGCCCACCACTTCGACTTCAAACGCGTATTCTTCATCATACCACTTTTTCATAACGATCCTCCATCATGAGACGCCGTTTCCGTCAGCGTCCCATCAGCGCGTCGAGCAGTTCGTCGCCTCTTCTTCCCACTTTCACGAAGGGGATGCCCACCTTCTCCTGTACCTCGCCAAAGGTCATGTCGTCCAGGAACACGTCCTCCTGATCCCGCAGCATGCACTCGGTGACCAGCACCTTATCGGCGGTGTGGCCCTGAAGGCCCCGGATGAGGTCGCTCCCGGTGAGCAGGCCGGTGACGGTCACGTTGGGGCCGAAGAAGTGATTCTCCACGGGAACCACCTCCACCTCCACCCCCGGTATCTGAAAGCGCTTCACCAGGCTCTTCATGAACGGCGCCACGGACACGCCCGTCACGATGATGAGTCTGCCGGGCCGGGCGCTGTCCAGGTCGGCCTCGCCGTAGGCTTCCTCCAGCTCCGTCTCCAGCAGCCGCATCATGCCGATGCCGTTTTCGATCTGGGCGTAGTCCTCGTAGAATTCGTCCGGCGGCACCGGTCTCTTGGCGGCCAGATAGAACTCGTCCGCCGGGAACACGAAATTCGAGTCGAATTTTTTGAGGCATTTCTTCTGCCACTTTTCGGCCAAGTCCAGCACGGCCCGGGCCTCGTCCCGCGTGTACTTGCGCAGGCCGCACAGGCCCTCCCGGTGATTCGTGAGCCCCACCGGCACCAGCGCCAGGGACTGGCAGGCCGGATACAGCGCCGCCAGGTCGGCGATGGTCTTTTCCAGCTGGGGCCCGTCGTTGATGCCGGGGCACAGCACCGCCTGGGCGTGGAACTGAATGCCCCCCGCCTTCAGCCGGTTCAGCTGCTTCATCAGCAGCGCCCCCCGCTCGGTGCCCAGCATGTAGGCGCGCAGCTTCATGTCCGTGGCGTGCACGGACACGTACAGGGGGGAGGCGTGGCGATCCACGATGCGCTGCAGCTCCGAATCGGACACGTTGGTGAGGGTCACGAAGCTGCCCATCATCAGCGACAGCCGCCAGTCGTCGTCCTTCACCCGCAGCGAATCCCGGGCGCAGGCGGGCAGCTGATCCACGAAGCAGAAGATGCACTTGTTCACACACTCGCGCACGCAGCTCATCAGCTGGGAATCGAAGGTCAGCCCCAGGGGCTCCCAGTCGTCCTTGTCCAGCGAATACTCGGTCTCCTCGCCGTCGCGCTGGATCACCAGGTCGATGTGCTCCTCGCTGGTGAAGGCCTGGTAGTCGATCCAGTCGATCACGCGCTTGCCGTTGACGCTCATCAGCAGGTCTCCCGCCCGCAGCTCCAGCTGCTCGGCGATGCTGCCCGGCTCCACGGCGATGATTTTCTGAGGCATGGCTTTCTCCCCCGTCGTGACATACATACTCACTATATATTATGACGCAGGATTGCGTTTTCGTCAATCGCGCGCGGGGTTTTCTGCGCGAATTTTTACCGCAATTCCGACTTTGCGCCGCTTTTGACGCGCCGCCTTATAATTTAACGGGGAAGCCGCTGTGCGCCTTGGGCCGCTCATGTTATAATAACTTCATATCGAGTTGGAAACGACCGGGAGGCTTCGGCATGAATAAAGACCGCACATTCAGATGGAGAGATTTCATCCGGCGGGTGGCCATCATCGCCATTCCAGTGGCGCTGCAAAATCTGCTCACCACCACCGGCTCCATGGTGGACACCATGATGATCGCCTCCCTGGGAGAGACCACGGTGGGCGCGGTGGGCCTGTGCGCCCAGTTCTCCTCCCTCATGTTCTCCGGCTACTGGGGCTTCGTGGGCGGCGGCATGCTGTTCTTCGCCCAGTACTGGGGCGCGAAGGACGACGACGGCATCGACCGCTCCTATGGCATGACCCTCATCGCCATGATGACCGTGGCTCTCACCTTCGCCTGCATGGCGGTGTTCTTCCCCTGGAGCGTCATGCGGCTGTACACCGACAAGGTTTCCATCCAGGCCATCGGCGTGGAGTATCTGCACATCGTGGGCTTCGCCTATCCCCTGCAGGTGTTCTCCATGGCCATGAGCGCGCTGCTCCGCTCCACCGAGAAGATGCGCATCCCGCTCTACGCGGCCGTCGCCTCGGTGCTGACGAACATCGGCCTCAACTGGGTGCTGATCTACGGCCACCTGGGCCTGCCCGCCCTGGGAATCCACGGCGCGGCGCTGGCCACGGTGATCGCCGCCGGCGTGAACGCGCTGGTGGTGGTGCTGCTGGCCAGGGCGCAGAAGTATCCCTACATCTTCCACTTCCGCCGCCACTACCGCTGGACCGGCCGGCACCTCAGGGAGTACCTGGTCAAGTGCTTCCCCATCATCTGCAACGAGGCGCTCATCGGCGTGGGCAACATGGTCATCAACGTGGTGCTGGGCCGCCAGTCGGAGCAGGCCATCGCCGCCATCGCGGTGTTCCGCACGCTGGAGGGTCTGGTGATCGGCTTCTTCGCCGGCTTCTCCAACGCCGCCTCCGTGCTGGTGGGCAAGAACGTGGGCGCGGGCGACCTGGACACCGCCTACCAGCGGGCCAAGCGGCTGGTGCCCCTGTGCGGCGGCTGCATCCTGGCGGTATGCCTGGCCATTCTGGCGCTGCATCAGCCCCTGCTGGCGGCGCTGGGCCTGTCCGGGGCGTCCTTTGAGATCTGCTCCCAGATCCTCCTGGTGTACTGCGCCGCGGCGGTGATCCGCATGTGCAACTGGGTGCAGAACGACACCTACCGCTCCGCCGGCGACGCGGTGTATGGCACGGTGCTGGAAATCGTGTTCATGTATTTCATGGTGCTGCCGGCGGTGTATCTCTCCGGCATGAGGCTGGGCGCGCCCATCCTGATCGTGTTCGCCTGCTGCTACTGCGACGAGCCCATCCGCTTCGTGCTGATGCAGATTCACATGTATTCCGCCAAATGGATCAAGCCCGTCACCGACGAGGGCCGCGCCGCGCTGCCCGCCTTCCGGGAACGGCTGAAAAGCAGAGCGCAGGAGGTGTCTTAAATGAGCAGATTGTGGATCCGCCTGGTCAAACACCATCGCATTCATCGGCAGCTGACCGTGGACTGCGCCTGGGGCGAGCAGAACGAGGCCCTGCGGGA
>CADARO010000130.1 GCA_902790345.1 uncultured Eubacteriales bacterium
AGCGCCGCGCCGTCATATACCTTGCTGGCAGACCCGGCAGTCAACGTGATCTCCGCGCTGCTGGCTGTGATCTCCAGCGTGCCAAGGCTTTCGCTCAGGGTATAGTTCCCGCTGTTCGTGCTGCCCCAATCGATGGTATAGGTGTTCTCCGAAGACCCCACCCCGGTCTGACTGCCTGTGGCCGTCACCGTCACCATATCGTCGCCCTGAAGTCCCGTCACAGATACTTCCCCGTTGGTCAGGGCGCTGCCGTCGTACTCCCTGCTCGCCGATCCCGTGGTGACGGTCAGAGGGGCGGGCGTGACAGTCAGTACGCCGCTGACGACCAGTATATTGGCAAACTGTCCAGTGGCGTCCTCGCCGTTCTCGTCGAGTATTGTATATGAAACGATCTGATTTTTCACTCTGCCCGCGTCAGTCTGCCGGCCTTGCGCCGTTGCGCTCACGGTGAATCCTCCCGGCAACCCGTTTACGGTGAAACTGTTAGCCTCCAGCGCCATGCCATCGTATACTTTACTGACTGAATCCGCCGTGATCGTGACCGTGCCTTCCCTGAGCGGCAGAACGGTCAGCGTACCCAGATCTTCATTGAGGGTATAATTGCTGGCCCTCGCGCTGCCCCAGTCAATAGTATAGGTGTTGGGGCTTTCTCCAACCTCCGTCTGGCTGCCGGTGGCCGTGACGACGATGCTGGGATCGATCGCGATGGGTGTAAAGTGCGCCTCGTTCCCGGTCAGAGGTTGACTCCTATAATTCGTGATCTCGGTATCAATGGTGATGCGCACGTCGGTGGAATCCCTCATCAGATCCTCACTCGCGCTTACCGCGACATTCAGGCCGTTTTTCACAATCGTCTTCTCAGATGACTCCTGCAGTTCGGCGATGCGCTCCGCCAGCAGCAATGGATCCCAGCCGGTGTCCTTGCAGGCCTGGTCCATCAAGTCGGGATTATCCGCGTACAGGCGGAGTATATCCTCCGGGAGTTCGTCCACCGTCAAGGTTTCGATCTGGAAATCGATGCTGCCGTCATCTTTCTCATTGCTCAGCTGTACCGACAGCCGCTGACCGGCAAACAGCATGATCTCGCGCGTTGCGCCGGAGATTGGATTCGTACTGTGTACCCATGTGCTGCCTGTGACGGCGATCATGGTCTCGCTCCCCAACGCCGTGCGTGTAACAAAGGAAGTATTGCGCCATGTGGGCTCGTCAGCCTCATATCCAGGTACGGTTCGCAGCTCTGTTTCCGGATTTGTCAGAGGTTCGCCGTCGTAGTATTTCTCGGCGCTGCCCGTCCACACGGTCAAGGGGGCAGGATCAACTGTCAGCTTGCCGCTGATCTTTTCAACATTGGTGAAATGCCGGGTGACATCCTCGCCGTTGCTATTGTAGATCGTATATTGATCGATGGAATTGATCCCTTCACCTGCGTCGATCTGGCTTCCGATGGCAGAAACCCGGATGTTTACGCCTTGGGGTAAACCATATACCAGCACGTCGGAAGGCCGGGTTAAGGGCGAACCGTCGTACATCTTGCTGGCAGACTGAGCCACCAGCGTGACGGTGTCGTTCCAGGTCCAATCACCTTCGGCAGGGAAATCGAACGCGCTTTCCTCCCCAATCTCCGACGGATTCATGGGCTGGAGGATCGTCGCGCCCGCCTCGCTTCCCTCGATGACGCGCCGCGTCAGAACTGCGTCGTCCAGAACCCGGTTGGACACAAACCCTGCCACGTCCTGGCTGGTGATTTCGGTAATCACAGGTGATACGCCGGTTCCTGCCTTCGCCTGACTTTCTATGGTTACAACCCGTCCTGCCTGGACCGGCATCAAGCGATGTGCGCCAGACTGATCTTCATAGTCGATCTGCGCCGTTCCTTCCAAAATACCCAGCTTGGTTCTAACTTCTTGTGCGTTTTCAGTGGGTTCCTCAGACATGAAAACGAGCGTGCCGCGGATGCCCACGACCATGGTGGACGTTTGAATATCCAGGCTCTCATTCTCATCCAGTTTCGCCTGCACGTCAAGAATAATCGCGCCCTGGAGAAGATTCAGACGGAAATGGCTTGCTTCCTGTATGAATTCCACCCGGCTGTTGGCGTCCAGTGTCACGATTTTGCTGTCGTCAAGGCTGACGGAGGCCAGGCTGTCCTCACCAGTCTGCAGCACCTCGCCGCTGGAGAAGCGGACATTCTCCATAACGAAACGGGATTCCCCCGACGCGTCAAATATCTCCACGCTTCCTTGATAGTGCAGCAAACGCATCGTATTGGCTTCGTAGGTATCCGCCTGTGCGGCAGTGCAAAAAACCAGCGCCAGGATCATTGCAAAAACAATTTGTATGTGCGCAACCCCTGTGATTTTCCGGTTCATAAAGCGGCTCCTTCCTTATGCCATTATTGAGTCCTGTGCATAATCAAACCAGGGTATTCTGTGTCCAAAACAGCGCCAAGCAGAAGGATCTTTCCATCGAATTCCGGATTCAATCTATGTTTCCATAATAATAATACGATGGATTTTCCAGCGTGTCAACCTATATCTGAAAATTACTCCAGTTGTTGTCCCTATCCCGCTTTTTCTTTACCCTTTTCAGACGAAACGGAGAACAATCTGACATATTGCTTGACTTTCCCCCTCCCCTATGGCTTACTCACTACCAACACAAGCCAGGGAGGAAAAGCAAAATGAACAAACATATCACCCGGGAACATAAACTAATCCGCCAGGCGCGTCTCGCCAAGGGCTTGTCCCAGCAGCAGGTCGCAAACCTAATCAATATCCAGATCCGTCAGTATCAGCGTCTGGAATACGGGGAAAGCGACGTACAAAAGCTCGGCATGTGGGCTGGGCTCTCCCTCTGCATCGTACTGGAGATTGATCCCTACGATCTCATTTTCGGCGCGAATCCCGAAACAGTGGAGGATCTCAGGATCTATAGATAATATGGAAATTGGTGGGAGGATATATCTGCTCCTTTCAGATGAAAAGGCTGAATCCACCAATTACATGATCCGGGAATATGAGGCCTTCGCTCCATTTGTTGCAGGAGCAATGTTCACAATCTCCATGTGCGTTACTCCGGCTGACGGCGTATGGATGAGTGTCTCAGCATGAAAGGCAAGCCCCGGTCACTGGGAATGGAAGGCAGATTACTTTCTCCGTGCTGCTCCTCTACCTCTGCAGCGACGAGCCTGATATGCTCATTTAGACGAATCCCCGGCATCAATTGCTGTCTCTGCCGGAAAGCGCGACAGTCAAAACCTTCACCGAATCCTTCAGCCGCTGATGGCGGATGCGCGTCGCGTCAAAACGCACGGTTGTAAAGGCCAACTGCATGATCGGTCCCGTGCCGAATGCGCATATGAGCGTTCCCACACCCACCGGCCCGCCCAGCAGCCATCCCACCAGCGTAGCCGAACTCAGCAGCGCAATGCTGACCGCGCCGATGGGTATCCGCTTGGCGCGCTTCGCCAGGGCCACCAGCAGCGTATCGCGAGGGCCGCAGCCAAGGGAAGCGATCATGTAAGTGTATTGCGTATAGGCCAAGATGAACAGCCCCACGATCATCACGGGAATCCCCGTCCATAGAGATTGGCAGGCGGGCACCAGGTGGATCCAGTTGAAGAAGTCCACTGACTTTCCCACGACGACCGCGTCTATGAACATGGCGATGCCTATGGGCTCCCTGAGTATTATGTCTATCAGCAGGATGGACAGGGATATGGCGATGGAAGCGCTGCCGTACAGTATCCCCGTGCTTTTGGAGACACCTATATTCAGCACATCCCACGGTCCCGCTCCGATATTGGCCTGAATGGTCAGATAGACTCCAAATCCGTTGACGAACAGACTGACTGCGGCGATCAACATGTTCAGGAGGATCGCTCCGGGCGTCCGGTTTTCCTGCAAATTGGTTTTCATGCGCTCCTTGTCTCCATCGGTTCCATTCTTATCTCAGCTTCGCTTCGAGACATTCCAGAACCCCTTTTTCCATGCCGTGGCTTAGGAGATAGGTCTCCGCCGCGGCCAGCAGATCGACTCCCTCCATGGACGCGCCCGCATCAAGCCCCGCCACGACGCGCAGCATCTCCTTTACATTCTTCTCAGCGATCAGGTCATACTTGTCTGTGCCCGCTTCGATGCCGTAGTAATTCTCATAGCTCATCATATAATCGGCCACGATTTGTTCCTCATCCCAGCCCATCAGCGCTTCCAGCATCATTGCCGCGAAGCCGGAACGGTCCTTGCCTTCCACGCAGTGAACCAGCCAGGGCATATCGCGCTCAGCCAGAAAATTAAAGCCTTCGACGATACCCGCGGCGAATTCATCCGAGGTGAAATCGATGGCAAGGCCAAGAACAATGACCTTCCCGGCGTCATACAGTTCTCTGTAATAGGGGGAGGCGTCGTCTTCCGCCGCAAAGAGGGCGGCGATCTCTTCTTCCCTATCGGCCATGTTCATGACGGTCTGGACGCCCGCTTCCCGGATCAGGGTGTCGGCGTATTGGGCGCGATTGTACTGGTTATCCACAGGAGAGGCGGAGCGGTACACTTTTCCCTCCGAGACAGCCCGGAAATTGGCGAACGCGGCATCAGAAGCGCTGTTGGCGCGGTCGTTCGAATAGACCAGATTGCTGATTTCCTGAAGCAGCAGAGCGCCGCCCTTTTCCTTGAGCGTAATGGTCACGGAATCGCCCACGTCGAGGCCTGCCGTTTCAGCAAACTTGCCGTAATTGATGCACACGGCGATATTTGTGTGGCCCGGATAGGCGCGCACCATGTATTCGCCACGGTCGACGTAATATCCGTTGAAATAGGGCATATCGCCCGTGTAGCTGCCGGCTGACACGGTGACGATATCTCCAAGCTCAAACCCGGCGTCGTTGAAATCCTCAATCGTGATATCCAACTGTGCGTGTCCGTATTTTTCGATCTCAGCGACATTTCCCTGGACAGTTATTCCTTCCGCCATGACCGGGATCATAGCAAATAACAGCTGGAAGGCGATAACGATGGCGAGACATTTTTTCATCGCTTTAGCTCCTTGTATAAAAATATTATTCTGCGTGAAGGATGCCATTCATAAGCGTCGTGAAAGGGCTGCCTCTCATGTCCACATCTCTGCGGACCCCTTAAGCAGCCCTTTCTTGCCTTTCTTCCGGTATCTCATCCCTTTTCTCTGCGCACAGTCTGAACATCCGCCTTCCTGCGCTTGCCGCGATAGCTGAGTATCACGCTCTGCAGCATGATAAACAGGCCGAGCATGGCGCCGTTGGCCATCTCCTGCCACCAGGATTCGTTCAGCGGGCTCAGCGCGATGATTTTCTGGATTGTGGCCAGGATCATCGTGCCGAAGAACGTGCCGATCACGTTACCCACGCCGCCGGACAGCAGCGTGCCGCCGATGATGGAGGCCGCGATGGCGTCCATCTCGCTGCGCATGGCCACGCTGGCGTTGCCCGCCGGTTTGTGCATCAGGAACACGAAGCCCGCCAGGCCGCTGAGCAGGCCGCTGAGCACGTAGCTCATAAAACGGGTGCGCCTCACGTTGATGCCCAGCATCAGGGCGCTCTGCTGGTTGCCGCCGATGGCATAGATGTGCCGGCCCAGCTGAGCGTAGCGCAGCATCAGATACACCAGCAGCACCACGGCCAGCGCGACGATCGCGCCGATCTCCAGCTTGGCGGGGATCAGGTTGCCGTTCTTGGCCGTATAGCCCAGCCACGAAATCGCGGCTTTGGTCTTGACCAGCGACAGAAAGCCCTCGTGGGTCACCTTCACGGGATTGACTGACAGGATCGTGGTCAGGCCCCTGGCCAGGAACATGCCCGCCAGGGTCACGATGAAGGGCTGAATGTCCAGGTAACTGATCAGGAAGCCCTGAAGGACCCCGAACGCCAGCCCGATGCCCAGGGCGAGCAGCAGGGTAAGGCAGATGCAGAGACCGCTGGACTGGATGCCGATGTCGTTGAGGAACAGGGCGCAGGCCATGACCGTCAGGCCGATGACGCCGCCTACGCTGATGTTGATGCCACCGCCGATCATGACGATGGTTAAGCTGCAGGAGATGATGATCAGCGCCGCGTTGTCGTTGAGAAGGTCAAAGAACTGCTGCGTCCGAAGAAAGCCGCCGCCCATGAAGATCATGGCCAGGCCATACATGACCACAAAGATGCCGATGGTAACGGCCATCAGAAGCTGCGAGTCTGTAATGGGTTCTCTGCGCTTCAGGCCGGATGCGGGATTGCGCATTCAGTTCACCCCCTTGCCGGAAGCCGACACGGGCCGTGCACGGCGCCACAGCGACGTGAGCTTCGCCTTGACCTGCGGAGAGCCGGCAATCACGATGACGATGATCACCACGGCCTTGTAGGCCTTAATGTTGACCGGATCCACGCGCATGGCCAGCAGCGTGGTGGTGAGCATCTGAATGATATACGCCCCCAGAATGCTGCCGCTGATTTTGAAGCGGCCGCCGCCCAGATTGTTGCCGCCGATGGCGACGGCCAGAATGGCGTCCATCTCGATGTCGATCAACAGAGTCTTGTGGCTGACCTGGCCCATGCGGCTGGTGCCGATCACGCCGGCTATCGCCACGCACAGCCCCAGGATCACAAAGGACAAGAGCTTGATGGCCATCGGATTGATGCCGTTCAGCCGGGCTGCGCCTTCGTTCACGCCCACCGACTCCGTATACAGCCGCAGCGTGGTGAAGCGGAAGATCAGCGCCAGGAGTATTCCCACCAGGATCACGCTGAAAATGGGCGTCGGCACGGGAATACCGGGAATGGTCATGCCCATGGCGCTGATGATCGGGCTGTCAACCTGGGGCGTGGCGCTGCCCACAATCCAATAGGCGATGGACCGCCCGCAGGAAAACAAAATCAGCGTGGCGATCATGGGCTGGATCCTGAACACGGAAACCAGCGTGCCGTTGAACAGGCTGAACAGCACCGTGACCAGGCAGCACGCCAGCAGCGCGAGGATCACGCTTCCCGCGTTGATAGACGGGAAGGCCTTGAGCACCTTCACGAAGATGCTGCCCGCGATGGTGCCAACCGCGCCGACGCTGATGTCCTGACCGCCGCAGGCCGCCGTGACCAGCGTCATGCCCATGGCGATAATGGCCAGCTCGCTGGCGCTGTCGACGATGCTCACGATGTTGCCCGTGAGAACCCGGTTTCCGC
>CADARO010000131.1 GCA_902790345.1 uncultured Eubacteriales bacterium
CTCTGCTGGGCCCAGGTCTCGTCCTGGGTGGGGGTGCGATCTCCCCTCAGCCCGACAAACTGGCTCCCCTTCAGGCCCAGTGCCTGCTGCATCTCCTGATCCGACCCCTTCGGACTCACCAGATAGTAGCATAGCAGCGAATCCTCCTGGCCGATGCGGTGGGCCCGATCCTCGGCCTGAGAGTGCACCGCCGGCGACCAGTCCAGCTCGCCGAACACCACGCAGCTGGCCCGCTGTAAATTCAGGCCGCTGGCCGAGCGCAGCGAGATCACACAGATGTCCGTCTTGCCCAGCATGAAGGCGTTCAGCGCCGCATCTTTCTGGGCATCTGTCTCCCGCCCTGTGATGAATACCGGACTATAGGGCTTCAATTCCTTTTTGTAGATATCCATCACCCTGTGATGATGGGCGAAGAGCAGCACCTTCTCGCCGCCGTCAAGCAGCGTCCTCACAAAAGCGCACACATAGGGCGCCTTCGCACAGCCCGTGGCCTGCCGCTCATCCTGAGAAATCTGATCCTCGATCAGCGCCCGGCGGGACTCGTCCGCCTCGTTCAGCAGGCGCAGGCGGGAGAAGGCGGGGGAGATCATCTCCCGATACAGCGCGTCGTCCCAGTCGATCTCCTGCACCAGACGCCGTTTGGGCGGCAGCTGCTTCAAAACCTCCTGCTTCGTGCGGCGCAGCATGATGCCCTCCGTGCGCAGATACTCGCCGAGCAGCTCCGGCTTGGCCACGATGTTGCTGTTGTAGCCGTAGCACCACTCCCGGGTGAAGCTCTCCCAGTCGCCCAGAAAGTGGAAATCAAGGATGTTCACCACATTCCAGATCTCGCCGCCGTTGTTGTAAATGGGCGTGCCGGACAGGCCGATCACATGGTCCGCCGCGCTGGAAACCAGACTCGCCGCCGAGTACTTCTCCGTGCCCGCCCGGCGCAGCTCCTGAATCTCGTCGAAGATCACCGTGCGGAAGGCCAGATCGGGCAGGGCGCTCTTCCAGCCCCGCAAGAGCAGATAGTGGATGATGTACACGTCCGCCTGAGGCAGCTCGTAGGGCGTCAGCCCGCGAATCACATGCACCCGCAGCCCACCCTCCACGCGGAGAAACCGCTCCGCCTCCCGGGTCCAGTTTCGCACCAGATGGGGCGGCACCACGATCAGCGCCGGGAAGCCCGCCGTGCTGGCCAGATACGCCAGCGCCTGCACCGTCTTGCCCAGGCCCATCTCGTCCGCCAGCAGCGCCCGGTTGCTGCTCAAGAGAAACGCCAGCCCCTGCTGCTGAAAGGGCATCAGCTGCCCTTCGAAGCGGCCCTCCGGCGGCTGGGCAAACTGAGGCGCACGCAGCTGGCGCTGCCGCTCGATGGCATACTCCCGCGCCTCTTCCAGCGCCCGCTCCCAGCGCTCCCGGTCGGTTTCTTTGATCTCCAGGGGATAGCGCAGCATCAGCCAGTTCAGATCGCCGATGATGCGTCGATGGGCGGTGAACCGCGCCACACCCCGGCCCCGGCCCTCGCAGCCCGGAAACAGCCGCTTGGCCAGCTCCGTCACGCAGGGCTCCCCTTTGATGGTCCAGCACTTGCCGCGCCGGTTGTAGCTCAGGGTGCCGAAGGTCCTGCCGGTATAGGTGACATCCCGCAGGTACGCGGGATAGATATCCGGAAAATCATAATCATTCATGGCAACGCAATTCCCCACAGTCGGTTGAGGGCCACCACCAGCACGGGCTTGCCGCACAGCTCGTTCGGCAGATCCACCCGGGTGTCCACCACCAGGATCAGCGCCTCCAGCGCGTCCTGGCTCAGATAGCGCCGGCACTGCTCCAGCAGGCGACGCCTGTCCGGCTTGCCCCGCTTCACCTCGATGCCCACGCCGTCCGCCAGAAAGTCGATCCGGCAGCGGGGGCCCAGGCGCGCTTCGTGCTGTACAACAAAACCGCCGTCGTGAAGGGCGGCGGCGATGAGCTCATGTAGCTGATATTCGCTGCTGGTGAGGGGGACGCGCAGCCTTTCCAGCGCGCGCCGCAGGGCCAGCAGCCTTTCGGATAATTCGTTTGACATGGCGGTTTCGTCAGGAGACGGCCTCGGGGGCGTCGCAGTCCGGGCAGGGCTTGTAGCCGGCGCGCAGGGCCTGAGCCAGTGTCACGGAGGGGGTGGTGTCCCTCACGTATTTGCATTCCTTCACGTGGTAGTACTTGCCGCCCTGGTTGCAGTAGACCACGATGGGCTGCGGCGTGGGCGTGGGGTCCACGATGATCGCCGTGCGCCGGGGGGTGTATACATCGATGGCCGCCCGGTCGGCGGGGGCCTCCGGGCCCAGCACGTCCACCTGCAGGCTGTCGCCCACCACCCGGACGCCGCCGGTCTGCCGGGCGGGCGGGTCGGTCATGGGGGTGAGGATGAGCACCAGCGCCAGCGCGATCAGCGCCGACGCGCCCACCTTCACCAGCCGGGACCACTTGGTGCGCGTCCACATGAGATACAGCCCCAGGGGCGGACAGAAGACCAGGCGCAGGATCACGCCGAGATTCTCGCGGCGCTTTCTGGCCGCGGCCCGGCTTTTCTTGCTGGACAAGGCGCTTTCACGTCCTTCTTTTGTAAACCCGCGCAGCGCGCTGCCGCGGGGAAAACTTGATGAAATCGAGAATATCCCAATCATGTCTATTGTACTCCATCCGCGCCCCAAAAGGCAAGGGAAATAATATTGATTTTTGGCATCATTTTGACAGTTGGGGCGTAATATTTATGATTTGTGCCGGAAAATTAAAAAAATTAATGCAAATAGAAGGACACAAGGGCGGCAAGCTGTAGTATAATGTAAATGGTATTCTATGCTTGAAGGGAGGAAACATCCGTGGCGAGCGCCTATGAGATCCTGGGCGTGGCGAGAAGCGCCAGCGAGTCGGAGATCCGGCGGGCTTATCGCGACATGGCCCGGCGCTGGCATCCGGATCGCTTCCCGGAAGGGCCTGAACGCATGTGGGCTGAGCAGAAGATGACCTCCATCAACATCGCCTACAACGAGGCGCTGGAGGCCTGCACCGGCGGCATCGACCTGGGCGCGGCCGGCTCGGAGGACGACCAGTTCGCCGACGCCCGCCGGCTCCTGGAGATCGGCCAGGTCAGCGCGGCCCGGCAGGCGCTGATGCGCATCGCCGCCCGCAGCGCCGAGTGGAACTACCTCTTCGGCGCCACGCTGCTGCGGCAGGGCGAATACGAAAAGGCGGTGCTCTATTTCGGCATCGCCGCCCGCCAGAAGCCGCAGAATCAGCAGTACCGCGCCGCCTACATGAGCGCCGAGGCCATCCGCAACCAGAAGCGGGGCCGGGCGTTCCTCTCCCGCGTGAAGAGCACCTTCACGGGCAAGCGATAAGCCGCCGAATCTTCCGATGGGAAGACGGGCGGCTTTTGTTATTTCTTTTTTTGATTGGCAACAGCCGAAACAGATCAGCCGAAACTTTCTCCCCTAATTCCACATCTCCCGGATCCAGCCCCGCAGGAAATCCCGCACGGCCCGGCTGTGGGTCTCCATGGCGCAGTGCCCGGCGGCGGCCAGCAGGTGGTATTCGGCGGAGGGATAGTCCTTCTGGCGCAGGCGGCGGGGGATGGAGCCGCCCAAAATGTGATCCGCGCCGCCCCAAAGGATCATGGCGGGCATGAAGAGGGAGGACAGGGCGGATGTGTCGATGGCGAAACTCTCCAGCAGCAGACGGCGCGCCACCTCCTCGTGGCCCACGAAGCGCATCAGCGGCGGGCGCATGAGCTCCGCCTGGGACTGGCGGGGCTTGTGGCCGTAGATGTGGCCCAGCAGCCTTTCAAAGCGCTGGGGCGATTCGATGTGCCGCTTCATCCAGCCGTGCAGCATGCCGGGGAAGGCCTTCGACTTCACGATGGGCTGCAGCGCCCGGGGCACGGGAGAATAAAGCATGGGGCTGATCATGAACAGCGAGGGCACGGAGTCCGGCTGCTGCATGGCCATCTCCGCGATGGTGCCGCAGGCGGAGCCGTGGGCCATCAGGTGCCAGGCCCCCAGCTTGCCGTCCCGGCCCAGATCGACAGTGTCCAGCACGCCCCAGAGATAGCGGGCCCGCAGCGCCTGCTCGGCGGGAATCTCCTCGGAAAACTGGCTCTCGCCGAAGCCCGGCATGTCGCACAGCACGCACAGACAGCCCGCCTCGGTGAGCTCGGGCAGGATCAGCCGCCAGCAGGAGGACACGAAGCCCGGCGCGCTCAGCAGGAACACCCGGTGCTTCACCGAGCCCGAGGGACGAACCACATGGTAATGGATGGACAGCCCGCGTATGGTGATGTCGCGCCCCACGCCCTCCATGCCGATCCCTCCTCCCGCCGTTTATTTGCAGAACGATAGATATTTTATCACAAAATGCGCCATAAAGGAAGGGGGAAACGCTTGTCTCACAAAAACGCAAACAGTTGACCGGAAAAATGAGGCGGCGCGCCGTCAATCCGCAAAGAAAATGAAACAAAAGCGCCGCTTTCTTTGTCAAACACTGAAAAACGCGGGACAATGACAGCGCTCAGACGGCCTTCCCGCGACGGAGCGCCGCCGGAATTGCAAAATAATGGAAAAGCCCCTGTGCAAACGGGGGCCGCTATGCTATAATAATGATCACACATTGCGCCGGTTTCCCGCCGGCGGAGTTTAGGAGGCGTTATCTTGGATGTTCCCTTGTGGCCAGCTCTTCTGATCGAGCTGTGCCTGCTGCTTCTGACACTGTTTACGACCCTCATGGACGCCGTGGCCGACGGCCTCAACGAAAACCGGCTGGAGCGCATGAAGGAGGAGGGAGACGCCCGGGCCGAGCGGCTGCTGGAGCGTTTCGCCGACACCCGCGCCATCGTCAGCGCCGTGCACACCGCGCTGTGTTTCCTGCAGCTGCTCATGGGCGCGATGGCCGCCGCAGGCCTGGCGGGGCGTCTCGCCGACGCGCTCAGGGAACTGCCCGCGCTGGCCGCCCTGCCGCAAAGGCTTTTGTCCGCGCTGTGCCTGGTCATCGTGCTGCTGGTCATATGCCTGGTGACCCGCTTTCTGGGCGTGGAGCTGCCCCGCCGCATGGCCCAGCGCAACATCGACGCCCTCACCGGCGCGCTGCTGGGCCCCATGACGGGGATGAGGCGGCTGTTCCGGCCCATGACCGCGCTGATCGACGCCCTCACCGGCGGGGTAATGCGCCTGATGGGTGAGGATCCCAGCAAGGCGGATGAAAACGTGACCGAGGACGAGATCCTGGCCATGGTGGACATGGGCGAGGAGTCCGGCTCCATCGAATCCAACGAAAAGGAGCTCATCGAAAACATCTTCGAGTTCAACAACCTGACCGCCGAGGACTGCATGGTGCACCGCACCGACCTCACCGCCATCGACGTGGACACCCCCGAGAGCGAGCTGATTGCCATCATCAGCGAGACTGGCTTCTCCCGCTTCCCCGTCTACGGCGACGACATCGACGACATCCTGGGCATCCTCACCACCCGGGCCTACCTGCTGAACGCCCGCCTGCCGAAAAAGGACAGAAAGAGCGTGCGGGAGCTGCTGATCCCGGTGTTCTACGTGCCGGAAAACATGCGGGCGGACGTGCTGTTCCACGAGATGCAGAGCCGCAAGTCCCACATGGCGGTGGTGGTGGACGAATACGGCGGCACCAGCGGCCTGGTGACGCTGGAGGACCTGCTGGAGGAGATCGTGGGCAACATTTACGACGAGTTCGACAAGCAGGCCGGGCAGGAGATCATTCCCCAGCCGGACGGCAGCTGGCGCGTGGCCGGCTCCGTGGAGCTGGAGCCTCTGTGCGAGGCCCTGGGCATCGACGAGATCGAGAGCGAGGAATTCGACACGCTGGGCGGCCTGGTGTTCAGCCAGCTGACCGCCATCCCCGAGGACGGCAGCCACCCCGAGGTGGAGTGCTTCGGGCTGCGCATCCGCGTGGACGAGCTGGCCGACCGCCGGGTGGAATGGGCCACCGTGCGGAAGCTGGAGGCCGGGAAGGACGAGGAAGAAACCCACGGCTGAGGGCAATACAAAATGAAATCCCGCCGACGCGCGTCGACGGGATTTATAATTTGGTCCGCCCTCAGGGACTCGAACCCTGGACACCCTGATTAAGAGTCAGGTGACAAACGCCGCCCCGGCCACGCTCACCGCCGCCGCCCGGGCTTTCCGCTCGGCCACGTGGGCGTAGATGTCCGCAGTGGTATTATAGTGCGCATGGCCAAGGAGGGCTTGCAGTACCCGGATGGACACATCTTCGCTGATGGCCAGCGTGGCCATGGAGTGCCGGAGGCCGTGGACGTTGATCGGCCGCAGCCCCGCGCGGGCGATGTCGCGAGACAGCGCCCGGTTCAGCTGGTGGGGGTCAATGGCGCTGTTGCGCCTGGTTGCCACCACGTAGACCGGCAGACAGGCCCCGCCAGCGGCGGCGGCCCGCTGACGGCGCAGCTCCGCCGCCAGGATCCCCGGCAGGGGATCCGCCAGGGGGATGTCCCGGACACCTGCCGACGATTTCGGAGGCAGGTCAACCACGCCCACCCCGGCGAGGCGCTGCCGCTGGTTGCAGACGTGCAACACGCCCCGCTCCAGGTCAACGTCAGCCCAGCGCAGCCCGGCCAGCTCTCCGCGACGGAGGCCGCAGGCCAGGGCGAGAGCCCAGGCCGGGAACCAGGGCGAAGCCCGGGAGGCGGCCAGGAAGGCGCGCAGCTCGTCCTCCGTCCACCAGCGCGGCGGAGCCGGGCGGTGAGAGGGGCGCAGCAGCCGCGCGGCGGGGCTTTCCGCCAGGTAGCCCGCGCGCGCGGCGTCGGCCAGGGCGGCCCGCAGGAGGACAAAGCACAGTTCCGCCGTTCGGGCGTGGCCGTCGCGGCAGAGCTGCGCAAGCAGCTCTTGCAGCCGGTCAGGCCGGCACCAGGCCAGATCAACGCCGGCGAGAGCCGGCGCGATGTGCAAACGAATCAAAGACCGGTAACATTCAAGCGTCCGGGGCGCAAGCCCGGAGGCGCGTAGATCGACCCAGGTAGACAGATACTCGCTGACCTCCATGTTATCACCTCTAACACATCTTTGTGGAGGTACAGTATACCATGAGTAATACGATCATTGCAAGGCCGGAGAAAACTCAGTCAGTCAGTTACTCTCAGTCACTCAGTAACTCAGTTACTACTCGTGGGCGCGCGCGACCGAGGTCGGCAGCGATCAGACCTTGAGGTCTGTGCAGCTTGCCGACCTGGCAACGTACTATCAACAGACCTTCGGGAGTTACTGCCCTCAGTGCGCCAGGCGTGACATGGCCTCCGCCCTTGATGAGGGTATGGACATGGAGGTTATAATCATCGCCATCGATGAGGCGGCCATAGCGCCGCGCCCGTCCTGGGCCTATGCCAGGGCGATTCTCCGCCGGTGTCTGATGGAGCACATACACACGGAGGAGGAGTATAACAGGGGCCAGCTCAATTACAGGCGCTCAGGCGGCCGCAGAGGGCACGAGCTGCCGTTCTGAGGCATGGGGATGGGCCGGAGGTCGTTTACACGACCTCCGGCCTTATTTTGTCTTCTAGGTGGCAAAAAATACCCGTATAGGGTATAATAGGCCCGGAGGTGATACAATGAACAGGGATAGTCTTCGCGGCCATATGGGCCGCATCAGTAGCCGGATCATGATGCTTCAGGCCCTTGACGCGGCCCTGCACATCATCGAGGTACTATGGTACAGCATGAAGGCCGAGGAGCGGGAGAGGGCCCGGAAGGTGTGCAGCTTTGAAACCTGGTTGAAGACTATAACCAGGGCTGT
>CADARO010000132.1 GCA_902790345.1 uncultured Eubacteriales bacterium
TTCAGCGATAAATACGATCTCATCGCCTGGGAGCACACGCGGCGCGTGGCGGACATCATGGGGAAGATCGGCGTAGACGGCTACACCTGGAAGCGGACGCTGCTGGACGGGGCGCTCATGTTTGAACGCGAACGGGAATATCTGGCCAATCTGCTGAGGCATACCAGCGGACACGACGCGTTCATACGCTACAAAACAGAGATCAACTACGACGCGCTGACGCGTCATATTCTGCGGGTCAGCGGCAAGGAGCGCCTGGACGCGGCGCTGGACAGAGTGGTGCGCATCTACGTGCAGGGCACGGTAGGCCTGAGCTGTGAGTGGATTCTGGGGGAATGCCAGGCGACGCCGGAAGAATTGGCCGAGAGTTTCGTTCTGGCCCTGCCTCTGCCGCTGCATGAATACCTCCTCCGAGAATGATACAAATCGCGTCGTTTCTCTCATTTTGAGAGAAAGCGGGCCGATTCTGAATTGAAAACCCTCCGCGTTTGAGTAAAATGAAGCTAAAGGCCGCGCGCAATCAGACAGGCGCGGCGACAAATCGACGGAGGGGATATCAAGATGACTAAGATTGAGTTTCTGCAGACGTTGGCCAAGGGCTGGTTCGGCAATTCCCAGCAACATGCCATTCAGGCACAGCTCTTGAAGCAGCGCGGCTTCGGCAAGCTGGCGGACAAGATCATGGCGGAATCCGACGAGGAATGGAACGAGGCCAAGAAGGTGAACGCGCGGCTGATCGAGCTGGGCGTGACCCCGAAGGTGGAGCTGCAGGCGTATCCCGTGTTCACCGATGTGAAGGAAATGCTGGAGTACGACTGCAAGGACGCCGCCGAGGCCCTGCCCGAGATGAGCAAGGCGCTGGCCCTGTTTGAGGATGACTATGTGAGCCGGAACATGATTCAGGAATTCATCGTGGACGAACAGGCGCACTTCAACTGGGTGCGGCAGCATCTCTCCCTGATGCAGGAAATCGGGATGGAGAACTACCTCATCGAGCAGTTGGGATAATCGCAAGGAGGTTGCATCATGAACGAGAAGGAAATGATCCTCGAAGCCATGCGCAAGGCGGGCGAGCCGCTGAACGCCGGCAAGGTGGCGGAGCTGACCGGCCTGGACCGAAAGGTCGTGGACAAGGCGTTCGCCGCCATGAAGAAGGAAGGCTCCATCGTATCGCCCGTGCGCTGCAAGTGGGAGCCCGCCGAGAAGTAAGAAAGAGACGAAAGAGGCTGACGAATCGCATTCGCCAGCCTTTTCGCGAGGATGAGAAGAACGCGCGGCGCAAAGGCCCGCGGGATATAAACTATTGAACATGGGGAGGACGAGAGAATGACCATCAAGCCCATCACCTTCAGAGAAAACGGCTTCTACACCCAGCCCTTTGCTTTCGGCGGCGAGGAGGGCATGGACAAATTCGACCCCACCGTGCGCTATCGCGGCGCGCTCACCAACTACCTGATCGACACAGGGGACGAGGTCATCCTGGTGGACACCGGGCTGCCGGCGGGCACGCCCGAGGAAGCGCCGGACGAGAAGAGCCTGGCCTTCACCGGCAAGGACGTCGCCAGCTACATGGACGCCTTCCGCGCCCTGGGCTACGCGCCGGAGCAGGTGACCAGGATCCTGCTGACCCACAAGCACGCGGATCATTCCGGCGAGCTGCACTCCTTCCCCAACGCGAAGATCTACGTGAACGCGGAGGAGACCGGCGCGGACGAGCTGAAGGGCATCGACAACATCGTGCCGGTGAGCTTCACCGACGGGGCGTACTACAACTTCCCCGCGCAGCAGATCATCCGGGAGGGCATCCACTATGTGCGGGCCAAGGGCCACACCAACGGCAACAGCATCGTCATCGTGGAGTCGGAGGGCCTGTTTTTCATGATCCACGGCGACATCACCTATGTGGACGAGGCGCTGTACGCCAACAAGCTCTCCGTGGTGTTCGACGACCTGCCCGCCGCCCGGGAGACGCTGGACCGCGTGCGGGAGTTCATCAGGAATCACCCCACCGTGTACGTTTCCACCCACACGCCCCAGGGCTATGAGAACCTGGCGGCCAGGCGGGTGATGGATCTGGACAACCCGCCGGAGACCGTGCTGGCCGAGTTTGATTTCTCCCAGACCCAGGCCAGCGGCAAATACGTCTGTTCCGTGTGCGGCTATGTGTACGATCCTGCCGAGCACGACGGCGTGGCCTTTGAGGACCTGCCGGAGGACTGGAAATGCCCGCGCTGCAAGCGGCCGAAGGAGAAGTTCAACCGGGCATAAGGGAGGAGAAGACCCATGAGCAAGCGTATCGTGGCCGTCAACGCCGGCCCCCGCAAGGGCTGGAATACCGACACGCTCATCGACGAGGCCATCCGCGGCGCGGAGGAGGCCGGAGCCTCCGTGGAGAAATTCGACCTGTTCCGCCTGGAGGGCTACACGGGCTGCGTCTCCTGCTTCGGCTGCAAGAAGGAGAAGTTCAAGGGCCATTGTATCCGCCGGGACGGCCTCACCCCGGTGCTGGACGCCATTCGCGCCGTCGACGGGCTGATCATCGGCTCGCCCAACTACCTGGGCGAGCTGACGGCCTCCTTCCGGGCGCTATATGAGCGGCTGATCTTCCAGAACCTGACCTACAACCTGGAGACGCCCTGCTGCAATGACCGCCTCATCCCCGTGCTGCTGATCATGACCAGCAACGCCCCGGACACAGCTTATCTGAACCTTCTGCGGGGTTATCAGCAGACGCTGACCCGCTTTGTTGGGCCCACGGAGCTCTTCGTCAGCGGCGACACGCTGCAGCTGAAGGACTACGACCGCACGGACTGGCCCTGGACCATGTTCAATCCCGAAGCGAAGCGCCGCCGCCATGAGACCGTCTTCCCCCAGGAGCGGGAGAAGGCCCGGGGGATGGGCGCGGCGCTGGTCAGGGGAGAAGAGACGGTGTGAGGGCATCTTTGCACGATCAATGACAATAGAAGGATTGTGTTATAATTAGTATACGCTGACAAGCCCATATGAAAACCGCCCATCATGCCGCCGTCCATACGGGACGCGGGGCATGATGGGCGAAAAATGACTCGTTGGTCTTCGCTTATTATGGCCCCTCGCGGGCCTTTTTTCAAGGGATCAGCGCAGGTTTCACTCGGCTTTGCAATCCACCAACTCATACTGGGTGGGCTGATCGAAGGACGCGCCGCTTTCAGCCAGAACTTCGCTGAAGAAGCCGCTGCCCACGATGTCGCCGACGCCCTCCGCGTTGGCCCCGGCGTTCACGGCGACGTTCAGGGCCTGGCAGCCGGTGAACACGGTCACGGGCATGCCCAGCTCCTCGACGGGATAGCCGCCCGCGTAGCCGGTGATGCCGCCGATCCAGAAGCAGTCGTCGCCCACGGTGATGGTCACGTTCTCGGCGACGCAGCCGGTAAACTGCTCGGAGGCGAAGCCGCAGCCGGAGATGCCGCCCAGGCCGTAGCAGTTGTTGCCGGCGGTCACGGTGCCCGTGGCGGTGCAGTTGACCACGCTGGTCATCTCCAGGCCGCCGCCGATGATGCCCGCGTTGGCCATGCCGTCCGGGATCACGATGTCCGCCTGGGCGTCGCAGTCGGTGATGAGGCTGGCCATGCCCGCGCCGGCGATGCCGCCGAACATGCCCTCGGCGGCCATCTCCGCGTAGTGCGCGGTGACCTTGCCGTTCACCAGCTTCACGTCGTGGATGGTGGAGCAATAGGTGTAGCCCACCACGTCGGCGGCCATCATCATGCCGTCCGCCGCGGCGTTTTCCATGGTGAAATTGCCGATCTCAGCGTTGGCGACGCAGCCGAACAGGCCCACCGCCCAGGCTTCGGGCTGATCGATGGTCAGGTTGCGGATGGTGTGGCCCTGGCCGTCAAAGACGCCGGTGAAGGCGGCCGTCAGATCCGGCTCTTCGCCTTCCTCACCGCCGCCCGGCACAAACGCGCCGAGGGGCGTCCAGTCCATGCCCGCCAGGTCGATGTCGGCGGTCAGCACGTAGTGGCCGGCCAGATTGTCATTGATGGCCGCCAGCGCCTCAGCGGAGTCAATCTCGATGGCTTCCTCCGTTGCGGCCGCGTCCTGCCTGACCCAGCTGATCGTGCCGTCGTCGGCGGTCAGCGTCAGCACCGCCTGGCCGTCTTCGTTGACGGAGAACGCGTAGGGCGCGGCTTCGGCCTCGCCTTCCCAGTTGCTGAAGGCCACGTAAAGACCCTCCCCGTCGTCCCGCTCACCCACGTCCGCGGCGAACGCCTCGAAGTCGGCGGTCTGCTGGCCGTTCATGAGCGTGACGCCGTGACCGTTTTCGTCGATGGACATGGACAGGTCAACCTCGGCGTATTCCTCGCCAAAGGCGCTCAGATCCGCCTGCCACGCGCCCACAAAGCCGAGATTGGCCAGCTGCGCCAGGGATTCCGGTATGCGGGAGGAATAGTCCATGTTCTCCAGGCAGAACAGCCCGATCACGTTTTCGATCATCGCCTCGTCGGCGTCAACGGGGAAACCCGCCGCCAGCCAGTAGGCGTAGGGGCCCTCGTTGTAGAGCGCCAGATCGTCCGTGTCCGCGCCGTAGCGGAACTCCAGGTGATGCGTGGTTTCCGGCGTGTCGGGCATCATGTAGAAGTATCTGAACTCGCCGGCGTCCGCGTCGGCCGTTTCGTAGAGATAGCCCTCCATCATGCCGCCCAGGGAGAGCTTGCCCGCGTAGGCGTATTCATGGCTGAACACCGGATTGCCTTCGGCGTCCGCGCCGCTGATGACGCTGCCGTCAAAGGTAATCGTGCTCACGCCGCCGATGAAGAGGCAGTCAAACTGCGCGCCCTGCGAACCGTCTCCAAAGGCGTCGATGGCCTCCTGGCCGTAGATGGTTCCGTTGCAGGCGGCCTTCAGCATGTCCGCCATGGAAGGCGCTATCTCTTCGCCCAGCACGGCCGCGCAGGGATCGAGCCAGAGCTGATCGTATTCCGGCGCCGTGATGACGGGGAACAGCGGCTCATAGGTGCCCTTCACCGCTTCCAGCAGGGCGGCGGCTTCCGCGGCCTCGTCCACGGCGGCCGCTTCCTCGGCCTGTGTGATCGAACAGAACGCGAAAATCATGACAAGAGCCAGAACGATCGGAACCAGTTTATTCATGATGCGTTTCATTGAAAAGCCTCCTCGTCACGCCAGCGCCGCGCCCAGCGCCCTGCAGGCGGCCAGGCCGTCGTCATCCGGCGTGTTGTTGCACTTTACGCTCTCCGCCGCCAGGGCAATGCCCTTTTCCGCGCAGCGCGCTTCCCAGTTGGTGAGCCAATCGCCCACGCCCCAGTCGTAGCTGCCGAACAGCGCCACCTTTTTGCCGGGCAGATTCGGCTCGATGCCCTCCAGCATGGGCAGGAACTCGCCGTCCTCCAGCTCCTCCGCGCCCATGGCCGGGCAGCCCAGCGCCACCGCGTCGTAGCCCTCCACGCCCGTCACGTCCGCGCAGGTCAGCAGCTCGACTTCAGCCCCCGCCGCCTTCGCGCCTTCCGCCACGGCATTCGCCATGGCCTCGGTGTTGCCCGTTCCGCTCCAGTAGATCACCGCAACCTTGCTCATGAGAAATCCTCCCTTTCATCATTTGGCCTATTCCAATCCCTTTCGGGACAATGAATAGCGTCGTTATCCCGCCACAGCCAGCCTGTCCAGGGAAAAGCCGTGGGCCAGGCATTTGAGATACACCTCGGTGCAGTGCCGGCACCGGGAAAACTGCCGCGCCGCGCTCTCCACGTCGTCGTAGACCTTCCAGAGCCCGCAGAGCTTGCACTCGTCCTTCCGATGCATGAATCCGTCCACGTCCGCCGGGGGATAGCCCAGGAACAGGCCCACCTCGTGGGGGAAGCCCTCGTCCGCCTTCAAACGCGCGATCAGGCGCGACAGACAGGCGCCGACATCCGCGCGGGTGTACCCACATTCCGACAGCAGCTTTTGCGACAGGGGATTGCGCAGGTCACGCTCCAGCCGCTTCGGCCGATACAGGTACAAGAGCGCCTTTCCATCCCGCCATCTCAGCGGCAGAATGCGCAGCCCCTTCCGGCCCAGGCGCTGATTCAGCCGGCGCAGTTCGTCCGTCATGGCGCCTCTGCTCTCAAAGGCGCAGCTGAACATATTTCCGGTTTTCAGACAGGCCATGGTGGGCGCGCAGCAGCGGATCAGAAATTCGTCTGACATATCGGCCTCCTGTTAAACGCGTTTAATGTTAGCTTATACTAACCGTGCCTTTTAAGAACAGCCGCCCGGAAAAATCAAGGAATGACAATATTCCAAGCGGCTATGGTTAGTTTCTTCTAACACTTAAATCGTATCATATTTTGCCCTGCTTGTCAACAAGGCGCGGCGAGTTTCTTTGGGGGAAATCAGAAGATTAACATGACGCGGTTCACAACTTCTCTGCGAAAGGGCGCTTGTCGCGTTCTCCGTCCGGCGGGAAACGGTCGGTCATTTCATTTTCCAGCATGGCGTATACCGGCGTAGGTGATTCCCGGATAGCCCTCAAACAGATCGTCGTAATCCGATTCTCTGAACGGCCTCAGAAGCAGCCGTTTGGTTCGTATCTCCCGCATGATCCTTTTCCTCTTCGCGTCGGTGATCCGATGACTTGCCGTGAGTCATTTCACAGCCTCCCGCTGTCAGTCAAACAGCTGCCCCGGCAGCTTCAGCTTTTCCTTGGGCGGAAACGCCGCGTCGAAGGCTTCCACGTCCTTGTCGTCCACATAGTAGCCCTTGGGCGTCTGGTACACGCCGGTGATCCCCTCCAGATAGCCCGGGATCAGCTCCCGGCACAGGAAGAAGGAATCGTCCGCGCCTTCCGGCAGGTCGTGATAGCGGATGCCGAACTTCCGGGCATAGTCAAAACCGCAATGGCTGTAGAACTGGATGTTTCCTTCAAACAGCACCGCGCCAAAGCCCATGGCCGCCGCCTTATTCAGGCAGAAGTCCAGCAGCTTTTTTCCATAACCCTGCCGTTTCAGTTCCGGCGTGATGCCGATGGGGCCCATGGTCAGCACGGGGATGATCCGCCCGTCGTCGGCTTCGATCACCGTCTTCATGAACATGTTCTGTCCGATCAGCCGGCCGTTCTGCTCCATCACAAAGTCCAGCTCCGGGATGAAGGCTGGGTCGTCTCGCAGCACATGCATCACA
>CADARO010000133.1 GCA_902790345.1 uncultured Eubacteriales bacterium
CCATGAACAAGTTTGTCAAAGCCATCATCATGTTTGTGATCGGCTGTGCCGCGATGCTGGCAGTGACCTGGCTCGCGTCCGTGATCAAGGGAACGGCGTTCCAGGTCAACTGGTTCTGTATCATCGGCATGGGGCTGATCATCGCTGGGCTGGACATCCTGATTCCCGCCGAACAGCGCAAGAAGAACCGCGAAAAGCTGAGGGACTCCTTTAAGCGCTGAGGGGCAGCCTGACTTGACAGGGCTTTGAGGGGCTGCTGAAGCGGCATTTCAAGAAGTAAAACTACATTGGATTTACAAGGGTTTGAGAGGGACTGCTCGCTAATGGGCAGTTCCTTTTCATTGCTCTCCTCAACACTGACAATTGTGCCTTTGTTGTGCCGATCCCCCTTTCCCGCTATCAGAAACCGCGTTTTTCTTTCAAAAGTTGTGCCTCCAAAGTGTTGGGACCTTTCGCAGTGCTATTATACCATCAAAAAGGAAGCAAAATATACTTGTCCAGATTACGGCAGGCTATACTGCAATCTGATTGTAGATCAGTAAGTTGCGTTTTGATAACAACAATTTAATCCATAAAGGAGCCTGCGTTGAAAAAAGGCGCAGGGTGGAGGATTGAAACACAGGCTAAACACTGGCCCAAAAAGGAAGGATGATGACCTTCCTTTTTATTAGTTTTGGGGAAGCAAACCAGGTGCTCCGCGTGCCTACGCCATTAGAGCTACCAACGACATCAACCAATGTGACTAAGAAATTACGTCCTTGGTTAAGTAAACTGTTCATGTTGCAACTAGGCCTTGTCATGTAGTAGAAAACCTGTTATACTTCTCATATAAACAAAACTCATATCTAAAACGGGCACCAAATCACGATCTAGCAATAAGGAGGATTTACGCAACGATGTAGAGTAAAACAAGTGAGTATACAGACACCTCTTCAGAAGCCTATCGCAAAGGAGTGCTTAACGTATGATGAACAAAGTCATAGCATTGATGACAGCAGTTCTTCTCATCACATGCCTCGTCTCCCCTCTCTCTGCATATGCAGAAATTAAACTGAATATAACATCAAAGCAAACCTCAGCGCAAGACACAGAGGATCTCTTTGTCATTCAAGGCGAAAATGGATATGGATATTGCAATTCTGCTGGCATAACTGTAATACCTTGTGTATGGGCAAGTGCCAGCAACTTTGAAAATGGAGTTGCTATTGTTCAGAAACGGATAGATGGAGATTATGGTTGCATCAACACAAAAGGTCAGCTTATTATACCGTGTGAATATGACCAAGCATATATAATTAATGGATATCCAGTGATGATAAAAAACCGTGAGGACCACGCTAATTATGTATTTAATTCAAAAGGAGATCGGATTTGTCCCTTTATTATTAATAACGCAAACCCTCCTTACATTGAAGAAGATGGCATTGTTTATAGAGGCAAAGACTATAGAACCCATTTTTATAGCTTCAAAACAAAAAAAGATAAAGTAATTGCTAATAGTTCAGATTACGGTGCTTCAGAAGGTCTGGTAGTTACGAGCTATGGTTACGTAGATCACAGTGGAAAAACTGTTATCTCCATGGATTTTGATCGGTATATGTGTGATCCATTCCACGAAGGATTAGCTAAGGTCTATGACAGAAGATCAAAACAGAGTGGTTTTATCGACAAAAATGGCCATTTCGTTATCCCCTGCATTTTGTCCGCAGATTTAGTTGACGATTTTTCAGAAGGCTTAGCTGTAGCTGCCGTAAAAAAAGAGAATTGGGGTTGGGGTTTTATTGATAAGAACGGAAATACAGTAATCCCTTTTCAGTATGAACAGGCCTACGATTTTCAAAATGGTTTGGCTGCTGTAAAAAACGATAATCAATTATGGGGATTCATTGATAAAAAGGGCAACCAAATTGTCGATTTTATCTATGAAAAAGTGGGATGCTATCATAATGGATATTGCCTGGTAACACGTAATGACAAGTCATATTATATTGATAAGAATGGCAATTTTGCGTTTTCTTATGTTGAGGGGAAGCAAATCGATGTTGAAGCCCTCGTAAAGGCAGAAGAATTTGAAAGAACTAAAGAGTCAGCCATGACAAATATGCCGCTGATTGATGAGTTTACTTTACACAGCGGGACCACATTTGGAATGTCTTTGTCTGAGGTAAAAGCCAAAGAAGAAGCAAAAGGTTTTTCCCCAAGCGAAACGAAACTGGCATATATGCTGTATGACAATAATGGAGAGTATACGGCTAAGCAAACAGACGGATTAGTCATGTTTGGCTCTGTAGCGGGCATTAGTGATAGCAGGGTGAACTATTATCATATTGGTAGCCAAAAGAAACTGTTTGATATGGTTTATGTATTTGGTGATCACAGCACCGATGCGTATACAGATATTCAACAACTATTGGAAAACAAATACTCTCAACAATGGGTACGAAATGATGGAACGGCTCCCTCGAATCTAGTTTATTTCTTCAACAATATGACAAATGGAGCCGTCAAATCGTATGAAAAGTATTACATTCAATACAACGACACATATAGAATATACATTACTCATGGTTTATACTACAACAACCTTCCTAGGTACACCGAAGATTACAACCTATTCTTTTCTGGCGAACACTATTTGGAGTACAGAATCGTATCAAAATATGAACTGGAATCTATACAAGAAGCCATGAGGAAAAAGCACGAACAAGAACTGACTGAACGACAACAAAGAGAAAATGAAATTCAGCAAGAAAGAAATAACGATATATAAGCGTATACATATGGAATCGAAATACATCTGTGTTTAATTCTCAGAGATTTTCAAACAACAATCTGAAATGAATATAGCGAGGCAGCAATGTGTATGCGTATGTTATCACCCGACGCCGTGAACGTGTCCATCCAGGGAGATCATTGTCTTGCCGTCAGCTTCTCCAACGGAGAAAAGCGTATCTTTGATCTTACGCCTCTGCTGGGGCGAAAGTGCTACGCGCGTCTGAACGATCCGCGATTCCTTGCGCAGGTTTCCGTTCAAAACGGCTGCGTGACCTGGCCTGACGATATTGACATCGATCCGGATTGGCTGTATGAGGACAGCGTTGCCGTCTCCGCAACCTCTGATGCCACAGAGTCTTTGAAGGCCTGTTGAATCGGGATTTCGGGAAGTAATTTCAAGCGTTTTCATGGGGGGATTCCGCAAGGGATCACTCCTTTTCTTTTATCTTCGGCACAAGCAGTTGTGTTTTTGTTGTGTCACCCTTCCTTCCTGCAGTCAAAATCCGCGCATTCTCACCCTGATGTTGTGTCTCCAAAATGTTGTGTCACTTTCGCAGTGCTATTCTATCATCAAAAAGGAAGCAAAACAACAACATCTTCGTCACTAAGTGCAATCAAGATCATGGTATCCGCCACGTAAAAAGGGACTGCCTCGCAATCCCTGCAAGGCAGTCCCTTCTCGGTTCATCGTGTCAATTCACCGTCTCCCCGGTGAGGGCCTTCCAGGCGGCGCGGATCGTGTTCTGGTTGCTCACACCGTAGCTGGGATCGTTCCTCTGGGCCTCGTCCATGTCGCGCAGGAAGTGCACGCACAGGTGGCCGTCGAAGTTGTTGTCCTTCACCGAGCCGGTCAGGTGCGGCATATCGTGGGTGGAGGCCAGCGTCCACACGCCGCTGGGCAGGCGCACGTAGACGGCCTTCTGGCTCCAGGTGTTCACGCCGCCGAAGGCCCGCAGCATGTTCGCGGTGTCCTCGGCGGTCAGCGGCTCGGCGTCCGCGTGGCGGCCCAGGGAGAGCACGCGCAGCGTCCAGCTGATGCCGCTCCTCGGCTCATAGACCAGGATGCGCTGGCCTGACCGCAGCGACGGCTTCACATCGTTGTACCAGTGCAGCAGGCGGATCTGGCCCACACTGACGGAGGCCGAGGAGCCGGAGGATGCGCCGGACGAGGCGGTGGAAGCCGCGGAGGCGCTGGTGCCCCTGGCCGAGGGCGCGTCGGAGCTGAAGAGCCTCTTGACCGTTCTGCTGCCCGCCACGCCGTCCACCGAGAGGGACGCGGCCTTCTGGAAGGCGATGACCGCCGAGGTGGTGCCGCCGCCGTACTTGCCGTCGACGGAGCCGGTGTACCAGCCGAGGGCCTTCAGGCGTTGCTGGAGATCGGAGACCGACGAGCCCGAATCACCCGGCCGCAGCGTACCGCTGACCGATCCGGAGGACGACGTGGACGCTGATGCGGCGGCGGAGGCCGTGATGGCCTGGGCGGCCTTGCTCGCGCTGACCAGGGCGTTTTCCACCGCCTTCAGCGTCTTTCTGCCGGCCTTGCCGTCCGCGGTGAGGCCATGGTTTTTCTGGAAGGCCGCCACGGCAGTCTGGGTGCCGGAGCCGAAGGAACCGTCCGCGCTCAGGCTGTAGCCGAGGGTGCGCAGGGCGTTCTGCAGGTGCAGCACGCGGGTGCCCCTCTGGCCCTGCTCGATGGTGGAGTAATCTCCGCCGAAATAGTTCGCCAGGCCGTTGGCGCCGGATGAAGTGGTCGTGGTTGAAACGGTCGATGCGGAAGCGCTCGCCGCCGTGGAGGACGAGGTCTTCCCCTTGGCCGCGGCGTAGATGGCCGCCTGGGTCTGCGCCCCGGCGATGCCGTCCACCTTCAGGCCATGGCTGCGCTGGAACTTGCGCACGGCGTTCTCCGTGTAGGCGCCGAACTTGCCGTCCGGCGTGCCGATCTTATAGCCCAGAGATTTCAGCGCGGTCTGCAGCTCCAGCACGGCGTTGCTCTTGTCGCCGTAGCGGAGGCGGCTGTCGTCCGCCAGGGCGGAGGAAAACGCGCAGCTCAGCAGCAGCGTCAGCGCCAGCAGCCAGGCCGCCGCCCGCCGGACGCCTCCGGCCCGCGATGCAATCAGGTTTCGCACAGGGTACACCTCCTCTGGACAACGGGAAAAAGGGCAGTCCACCCCTGGGAACAGTATACCCGCCGCGCCACAGGATGTAAAGAAATCGCGGCGAATTGTTACGGATGTTCCAAAAGTGTAACCATAGTGTGAACAGGGGCTCCGCTCATCCAAACGGATGAGCGAAGAGTTTTCTTTCCTGCGGCGCAAATGAAAAACGCCCGCAGGCGCATCGTGGTGACGATGGGCTGCGGGCGTTTTACGTTTTACAGCTTTTCCTCCATGCAGAGGATTTCCATACGAATGCTGGCGCACGATACCAAAAGCGTGTGCGGGGGGTCCGGGGGACACACGTCGCAACGTGTCCCCCGGTGTCCTTTGCTACTTTCCCACATGGGAAAGTAGAGCCTTCAACTTGCGACAGATAGGGTTCTACCTTCTGTAACACAGAGTTTTTTATGGTAGCATGGGGATTTCGCCGCCTGCGGGCGGCGACCAAAGGGCTTTCCGATCGGTCCGGGGCTGCCGCCCGCTCTCCGCTGAAAACGCCATAACATGGCGTTTTCCGGGCGCCCTTTGGAAACCTTCGGGCCGCCATGTTTGTTTTGGCAGCTTAATCAAATTGCAGGCGTTATGTCTTGCCTTCCCCCTTTGGGGGAAGGTGTCAGCGTCGCCAGACGCTGACGGATGAGGGTTTAGTGTTCCGACTTCCTCGCCCGGGGCGCTCTCGACCTCCGCTGCTGCACCTCCTGCTTCTTGGGGGCTTCGCCGCGCAGCTCCAACAGCTGGTCGCGCAGCTTGGCGGCCTTCTCGAACTCCAGGGCCTTGGCGGCGTTGAGCATCTGCTCCTCGATCTGCGCCATCAGGGCGGCGCGCTCGTCCTCGGTCATGGCCGTGGGCGAGGCCGCCTCCACCTGCCTGGTGATCTCCAGCACATCGCGGATGGCGTTGCGCACGGTCTCCGGGGTGATGCCGTGGGCCTCGTTGTAGGCCTGCTGAATCGCGCGGCGGCGGTTGGTCTCGGTAATGGCCTTCATCATGCTGTCGGTCAGGATGTCGCCGTACATCAGCACCCGGCCGTCCACGTTGCGGGCCGCGCGGCCGATGGTCTGCACCAGCGAGGTCTCGGAGCGCAGGAAGCCCTCCTTGTCCGCGTCGAGGATGGCCACCAGCCGCACCTCGGGCAGGTCGAGGCCCTCGCGCAGCAGGTTGATGCCCACCAGCACGTCGTACTCGCCCAGGCGCAGGCCGCGGATCAGCTGCATCCGGTCCAGGGCCTGGATGTCCGAGTGCAGGTAGCGCACCCGCACGTCCAGCTCGCGCAGGTAGTCCGTCAGGCTCTCCGCCATGCGCTTGGTCAGCGTCGTCACCAGGACGCGGCCGCCCTCCTTCACCACCTTGCCGATCTCCGCCACCAGGTCGTCCACCTGGCCCGTGGCCTTGCGGACGATGATCTCCGGGTCGAGCAGGCCCGTCGGGCGGATGATCTGCTCCACGGTCTGCTGGGCGCGGGCGGTCTCGTAGGGGCCGGGCGTCGCGCTGACGTAGATCACCTGCTTCACCCGATCCTCAAACTCCGGGAACAGCAGCGGCCGGTTGTCGTAGGCCGAGGGCAGGCGGAAGCCGTACTGCACCAGGGTGTCCTTGCGCGCGCGGTCGCCGTTGTACATCGCGCGGATCTGCGGCACGGTGACGTGGCTTTCGTCGATGAAGACCAGGAAGTCCTCCTTGAAATAGTCCAGCAGGGTGTAGGGCGCGTCGCCGGGCTTGCGGCCGTCAAAGTACCGGGAATAGTTCTCGATGCCCTGGCAGTAGCCGATCTCCCGGATCATCTCCATGTCGTAGTGGGTGCGCTGGGTGATACGCTCCGCCTCCAGGGGCATGCCGTTGTCCGTGAAATACTTGATGCGCTCCTGCAGGTCGCGGTCGATCACCGCCAGGTTCTCCTCCAGGTGGCTGCGGTCGGTGGCGTAGTGGGTCGCCGGGAAGATGGCGGCGTGCTCCAGCCGCGTCAGCACGTGGCCGCTCACCGCGTCGATCTCGCTGATGCGGTCCACCTCGTCGCCGAAGAACTCGATGCGCAGGGCGTGCTCGTTCTCCGCCGCGGGAATGATCTCCACCGTGTCGCCCTTGACCCGGAAGGTGCCGCGCACAAACTCGATCTCGTTGCGCTCGTACTGGATGTCGATCAGCCGCCGCACCAGCGCGTCGCGGTCGATGCGCATGCCGGGGCGCACGGAGACCATCTGCCCCTCGTACTCGCTGGGGTCGCCCATGGAGTAGATGCAGCTGACGGAGGAGACGATGATGACGTCCTTCCGCTCGCGCAGGGCCGCCGTGGCTGAATGGCGCAGGCGGTCGATCTCCTCGTTGATGGAGGCGTCCTTCTCGATGTAGGTGTCGGAGGAGGCGATGTAGGCCTCGGGCTGGTAGTAGTCGTAGTAGCTGACGAAATACTCCACGCGGCTGTCGGGGAAGAAGGCCTTCAGCTCCGAGCAGAGCTGGGCCGCCAGGGTCTTGTTGTGGGCGATGACGAGGGTCGGCTTCTGCACCCGCTCGATCACCGAGGCCATGGTGAAGGTCTTGCCCGAGCCGGTCACGCCCAGCAGCACCTGGTCGCGCAGGCCTTCCTCCACGCCCCTGGCGAGGGCGTCGATGGCCTGGGGCTGGTCGCCGCTGGGCTGGTAGGGGGCCTTCAATACGAATTTATCCATCAGGGGGATCCTCCCGAGTTACTCAGGCTTCCCCTTAGGGGAAGCTGTCAGCCGTCAGGCTGACTGATGAGGTTCTTGCCCGGCAGAACAGAAACCGCCTGCTGGACCTCATCCGTCGGCGGCAAAGCTGCCGCCACCTTCCCCATAGGGGAAGGCTGTTGATTTACCGATACGAAACCTCTTTGGCGAAGGGCAGCTGCACCACCAAGGTTCTGCCGCGCAGCAGAGGGATTTCCTTGCCCTCGCCATCATAGAACACGGTGGGGCTTTGCATGTCCTTGCGCTGCCACATGCCGGCGACGTGCATGCCGCCCTGGAACACGTCCGCGTTGCCGTGGCCGGTCAGCGTGGGCACCGGGGCGTCCTCGGAGTCATTGTAGCGGATGTTGGTATACTGGATGATGACGTTGTCGAAGAGCACCTGCTCGCCGGTGTCGGCGTCCACCCAGGGCTCCAGGCTGCCGTCCGCCTGCCGCATGTACCGGGCGTACTCGCCGGCCCCCTCCAGATAGACCAGGGTGGAGCCATAGCCCTTCGCGCCCCAGGTGATGCTGACCTCCTGCGCCGGGTCGCCCTCGTGGGGCATATCCGTGAAGAGGAAGCTGCGCTGCGCCGCGGTGTGGCTGGCCGGGATCAGCGCGCTGATGGCGGCCGCGTTGCCGCTGCGGTTGTGCGGGGCCACGGTGCCCTTGCGCTTGGTGTAGAACTTCTTCCAGGGTTTGCCCTGGCCGTCGGTGCCGTTGAAGAGCACCACGCCGCTCTTCGCCTTCAGCTTGCCGAACTCGGTCTTGATGCTGGAGCCCTTGCGGGTCTGCCCGCCGTAATACATAAAGCCGCAGTCCCACTCCTGCCGCAGCCACACGTGGCCCACGCGGGCCGACCGCACCGGCCCCACCGCCGTGGGGATCACGTCGGAGAACAGGGCCGAGAGGCGCGTGTAGCCCGCCCGGTGCAGCGGGGTTTCATAGATGATATCCGCCCAGCTCACGCCCCAGGGCATGGTCTTGCCGATGCCGCCGTTGGTATTGTCGATCTGCACGAGCATGGGCATATAGCGCCCCGTGGCCGCGTAGCCCGCATAGCCCTCCGGCACCAGCAGAGAATCCAGCGTCCGGCCCGTGGTGGGGCTGACGCCCGGCTCCAGCGCCCGGGGCTCCGAGGGGATCGGGGTGATCTTCCGCTCGGTCTTCCCGTCGATCACGGTGTCCGCCAGGGCGGAGGCCAGCAGGGTCAGCGCCAGCAGCAGGGCACAGAGGCAGCGGATGCAGTTCGTCTTTGTCATTGCGATAACCTCCTTGGGATAAGGGGTTGCTTCCAATCGACTATAGCATGTCCAAGAAAAATGTCAAGGAGAACAGCGGCCCTCATCTTGCCTTCCCCCTCTGGGGGAAGGTGGCAGCCCGCAGGGCTGACGGATGAGGGCCTTGGCTCCCCTCATAGGGGAGCTGTCATCGCGCCAGCGATGACTGAGGGGTTGTTCTTTGCGGGCGGCAGGGGTTTCGGCCTGCGGGCCGACCAGGGGGCTTTGCGATCGCCCCCTGGACCCCTTCGCATCGCCTGCCGCACTTGTTCTGGCAGCTATTATATATGTCTTGCAAGCCAGCAAGCGGTAAGTCAAGCCTTCCCCTCTGGGGAAGGTGTCAGCGTCGCCAGACGCTGACGGATGAGGTCACCCCGTGCCCCAAAAAGAATCCCTCGCCTCTTGCAGGATTTTCGCCCGCGCTGTCCAATTGATTTACCGTTTGCGTTTCACGATCATCACGAAGGGAGACAACCCCATGCGATACATCTCCGTCAGCGGCACTGTGGCCGCGGGCAAAACCACCCTGCTCAACCGCCTGCTGGAGGTCCTGGGCGACCGCGCCATCGCCCACGAGGAGCGCCCGCAGGACAACCCGTTCATCTCCGGCTCCTACGCGGACAAGAAGCGCTGGAGCTTCCACAGCCAGGTGACCTTCCTGGCCCTCTACTTCGACAACCCGGACTGGCTGCGCGGCGACCACGACTACTATTTCTACGACCGCTGCTTCCTGGAGAACCTCGTGCTGGCCAAGTTCCGCCAGCTCACCGGCGACCTGACCGAGGACGAGTACGCCGTGCTGGACAAGCTCGCCCACGGCATCGCGGGGCTGATGCCCCAGGTGGACAAGTACATCTACCTGCGCTGCTCGGTGCCGCTGCTGATGGCGCGTCTGCGGGAGCGCGGGCGGGATTATGAGCAGACCCTCGACCAGGCGTGGGTGGAGAATCAGAAAGCGCTGTATGACGCGTGGGCGGAGAGTCTTCCCCGGGAGAAGGTGCTCATCGTGGATGAGGATGAGGGTGTTGACCTCGACGCGGTCTTGCGGTTTATTCAGGCATAAAATGCTTGTTGTTCCAAATCATATGGCATGATATAATGCGTTTGATCGGTTTCGGCGGATGCGGGGATTCCGCGCCTGCGGGCGCGGGCAGGGGGCTTTGCGATCGCCCCCTGCACCCCTTCGCCTTTCGCCACATCGTCGGCTGTATTTTATATGATGTTTGTTTAGGATTAAGAAAAAGGAGGAACTTCTTATGCGCGCTTATGAAAGGCTTTGGCGGTATGTCCAGGTCAACACCACCAGCTGTGAGGCGAACGAGCAGGTGACGCCCTCGGGGGCGGGCGAATTCAACCTCGCCAACCTGTTGGCCGATGAGATGAAGGAGCTCGGGCTGCGGGGCGTCTTCGTGGACGACCACGCCTACGCCTACGGCTTCCTGCCCGCGACGGCCGGCCTGGAGGGCAAGACGCCCCTGGGCTTCATCGCCCACATCGACACCGTAGACGACTGCGGCGGCACCGACACCCATCCGCAGCTGATCAAGCACTACGACGGCCAGCCCATCGCCCTGGGGACCTCCGGCAAGGTCATCGACCCCGCCATGTTCCCGCACCTGAAGGACTGCGTCGGCAAGACCCTCATGACCACCGACGGCACCAGCGTCCTCGGCGCGGACGACAAGGCCGGCGTGGCGGAGATCATGACCCTGTGCGAGCGGCTGATCGCGGAGAAGATTCCCCACGGCCCGCTGAGCGTCTGCTTCACCCCGGACGAGGAGATCGGCCACGGCGCGTCCCTGCTGGATCTGGAGAAGTTCGGCGCCAGGCTCGCCTACACCTGCGACGGCTCCGCGCCCAACGAGATCGAGTATGAGACCTTCAACGCCGCCCAGGCGAAGGTGCGCTTCACCGGCCTGAGCGTCCATCCCGGCTCCGCCAAGGACACGATGATCAACGCGATGCTGGTGGCCATGGAGTTCAACAGCCTGCTGCCCGCCGACGAAATCCCCGCCAAGACCGAGGGCCGCGAGGGCTTCTTCCACCTGACCGACGCCCAGGGCGATGTGTCCAGCGCATGCCTGCAGTACATCATCCGCGACCACGACGCGGCGATCTTCGAGGCCCGCAAGCAGAAGCTGCTGGAAATCACCGACGCCCTGAACGCGAAGTACGGCGCGGGCACCGTGGTCTGTGAGCTGCGCGACCAGTACCGCAACATGGCGGAGGTCGTGCGCCAGCACCCGGAGAGCATCGCCATCGCCGAGGCGGCCATCCGCGCGGTGGGTCTGGAGCCCGTCAGCCAGCCCGTGCGCGGCGGCACCGACGGCTCCCAGCTGAGCTACCGCGGCCTCCCCTGCCCCAACCTGGGCACCGGCGGCTATGGCTTCCACGGCCCCTATGAGCACGCGGTGGCCGAGGAGATGGATGTCTGCGTGGAGATTCTGCTCCACGTGGTGGAAGGCTATACCAAGTAAGACACCGGCAGGAGGTCGACCCGCTTGAAACTGGCTGAAGCGCTGCAGGAGCGCGCAGACCTGAATAAGAAGATCGAAGAGCTCAGGAACCGTCTGGACAGCTGCATCCTGGTGCAGGAGGGCGAGGAGCCGGCGGAGGACCCCGCGGCCCTGCTCCTGGAGCTGGACGAGGCCGCCGCCCGCCTGGAGGCTCTGATGGCGGCCATCAACCTGACCAACAGCCGCACGAAGGCAAATGGCATGACCCTGACCCAGCTGATCGCCCGGAAGGACGCGCTGACGGTGCAGCTCTCCGCCTACCGGGGCCTGGCCTACACGGCGGGGCAGAACACCAGCCGCGCCCGGGGAACCGAGATCAGGGTCAAAGCGCTGCTGAAGGCGTCCGACCTGCAGCGGAAGGCGGATCAGCTGGCCAAGGAGATCCGCCTGCTGGACAATCTGCTCCAGGAGACCAACTGGAAGACGAAGCTGATCGGTCTGTAAACCGGCTCCGCCGGAGATGGCATGGTAGCTCCGCGGGTGCGCATATCAGGCGGCAGCGGCCCAAGGCTGCAATAGTGGCAGCGTCCGGACAGCGCGGGGGTCCGAATCCCTACAGCATCGTTATGTCCCGATCGCGCACACACGCATGGTCACAGCACATCGTTACGACCGGATATGGATCGCGAAGCGAGGGTGGGTACGGGGATTTCATCGGATACCTTTGAAAAAGATGATATACGAACCGCCCAAAATCCCTATCAATCAAGGGGTTTCGGGCGGTTTTTCTGTTGATCTGTAGCTTATTTGTCGCTCAAATCCGCTTTCAGGTACTACACGACAGCAGACGATATCGTCCCCCGGTGCGGTGAAGTTCACGCGGGGCGTCATGGCAGCGGGCACAGGTGCGCGGAGAATACAGCCTTCCACCAGCCGCTGCCATTTCCCGGCTTCATCGATGGGATGCACCAGAATCAGTTCGTATTCGCCATTCAGCGTTTCCGTGACCTCCGCCGACAGCGGAGCCAGAGTGCCGTTGCCATTGGTGGAGAAGTCGGTGCAGTCCGCTGGATAGACACAGATCATGGGGTATCACCTCCTTGAGGGCATAAAGAAAGCACCGCCTGTTAAGCGGTGCAAA
>CADARO010000134.1:0-7102 GCA_902790345.1 uncultured Eubacteriales bacterium
CTCGTTCGCCTCGAAGCGCCGTCCTCTGTTCGCCTGTGCGCTCTCTTTCCCGTGGGGGAAACCGGGAGGTGGCTGCTGCGCGTGCGGGAATGCGCGGGCTACGCCGGGCGGGTTGCCGCGCGCCTGCCGTTTGAGATTCAATCGGCGCGCTACGCGGGCATAGCCGGGGAGAAAACCGATCGCCTCGCCGGCGCGGAGGGCAGCTGCGTTGAGTTTATCGCCGAGCCGCGCGCCTACACCACGCTTTTGCTGGAAACCGGCGTGCAGGCAGAGGCGTGCATGGCGGCACCTGACGAGGACAGGGTGAAGAATGTGTTCTGGTATGCCGGGCATGACGGAAAAACCATCGTGTGCTGGGAGAAGGCGCGGCCATACGCGGAGGGCCGGTATATCATCTGTCACGATGGCGAACCGGTCAAGAAAGTCGCGGCAGATCCATTCTCCGCCCAATTCGCGACGATGGACGCGCCGTACAGGGATTCGTTCAGCGTGGAATTCAGGGCTGGGCGTGAGGAATGTCCGTGAACAGCCCAATTGCGGCGCGAAATTGAGGTTGCGTTTTTCCCGGGGTGATAGTATAATCCAATTAACAAGATGATAATACAAAAAAGGAAAGGAATGAACAAACCATGACCAGCCATTTTGACGCAAGCTTCGATTCCCTTCGCCAGTACAGCGCGCCCGACTGGTTCCGCGACGCCAAGTTCGGCATCTGGAGCCACTGGGGTCCTCAGAGCGTGCCCATGTTCGGCGACTGGTATGCCCGCAACATGTACATCCAGGGCACGCCGCAGTATGAATACCACGTGCGCCACTACGGCCATCCCTCCAAATTCGGCTACAAGGATCTGGTTCAGTTGTGGAAGGCGGAGCGCTTCGATCCCGAGGGGCTGATGGACAAATACGTGAAGGCCGGCGCGCGCTATTTCGTGGCCCAGGCCACCCACCACGATCACTTCTTCAACTACGCCTCGGCTGTGAATCGCATGAACAGCGTGAACGTGGGCCCTCACAAGGACATACTGGCCCTGTGGAAGGCCGCGGCGGACCGGCACGGCCTACCCTTCGGTATCACGGAGCACCTGGGGGCGTCCTTCTCCTGGTGGCGCGTGAACAAGGGCTGCGACGCCACCGGCCCCTATGCCGGCGTGCCCTATGACGGCAACGACCCCGCCTACCGCGATTTCTACTTCGACAACTATGAGCACGGCACCGACAATCCCCGGGAGGCCCGGCCCTGGTACACGGACAACGCCGCGTTTAAGGCCTACTGGCTTCGCGCCGTCAAAGAGATGATCGACACCTTCAAGCCGGAAATCCTCTATACGGACGGGGCGCTGCCCTTCGGCAGCCACTGGCAGGGCAACGAGGGCACCGCCGTGGCGGAGGCGGACTACCGGCAGGGTCTGGAGGCGGTGGCGCATCTCTACAACGTCTCGGCGGAAAAGCACGGCAGCAATCAGGCGGTTTATCTTCAGAAGGATCGGCGGCCGGAGATCTACTCCGTGGGCGTTCTGGACATCGAAAAGAGCCAGCTGCCCGGCATCATGCCCGCGCCCTGGCACACGGACACCTGCATCGGCAACTGGTTCTACGACGTACACTATCCCTACAAGCAGCCCGACCAGATCATCGAGATGCTGGCGGACATCATCTCGAAGAACGGCTGCATGCTGCTGAATGTGCTGCAAAGGCCGGACGGCACCATCGACGAGGACGCGGATTTCATCCTGGCGGAGCTGGCAACCTGGTTCGCGGTGAACGCGGAAGCGGTCTACGGCACGCGGCCCTGGCGCGTGTTCGGCGAGGGCGAGACGCGGGTGAAGATCGACGGCTTCCGGGAGGACAAGACCGACTGGACCCGCTCGGACGTTCGCTTCACCCAGAAGGACGGCGCGGTGTACGCCTTCATGATGGGCATCAAGCCCGGCGAGACAGCGGTGCTGAGGAGCCTGAATGGCCAGGAGATCCACGGCGTGTCGCTGCTGGGCGCGCTGTATTCCTACGCCGACGTGGGCGGCATCATGGTGCCCGGCCACGTCGGCGGCCGGGACGCCTGGGTGGAACGGGCGCTGGCCCGGGGCCTGATCGACGGGGACGCGGCCCGGCGCTACGGCGAGAACCTGAACGAGGCCATGGCCCGCTTCGCGCCGGACCCGAACGCCACGGTTGAGGAAATCTACGGCGCGGTGCGGCGGCTGCGCCTGAGCGCCTTCGGCGAAGAAACCGTGGACGAGATGGACCGCCGCGACGCCCGGGAACCGGCGGACGCCGATGAACAGATGGACATCGACCAGTCGGCGCTGGGCTGGGAGACGCTGGCGAAGAGCCGCGTCGCGCTGTTCGCGCTGGCTGACCCGCGCTTGTCTCCGCTGATGAAAGAGCACATGATCAGGGCCCGCGAACAGGGCGCGGTGATTTATGTGGCCTGTGGCGGAGAAACGGGAACCATGCTGCCCAGAGAGACTGTCATGCGCTTCCTCGCTCCGGAGGCACTGCCAATTGAGCTAACCGATGACGGCGCGCTTGAAGGCGACGAAGCGCTGATCGAAGCGATAGACAGGGGAGAGGCCTGCCTTTTCTGGTATGGCGAGACGGGTCTGACCCGCTGCCGCCGCACGGCCATGCCCGCCATGGTGTGGTGCCGCCCCGAATCCCTCACCGCCCGCGCGCTGACCGGTCAGTTTACGCGCAAGGGCCTGTGCGCCATCTATGTGCCGACGGGCTTCGACATCGTGCCCTTCGTGCCCATCGTGCGGCGCACCCTGGCCAACTACCGCCATTTCGCCTGGCTTCGCGCGGCCCATGGCGACGAGATCGACGGCATGAGCGCGGAAGACCTGTATCGCCGCTGGCCGGAGGCGTTTTTCTCCGTGTACGACGAATACGATTCCGATCTGCCTGAGGGGTTGAAATGGCCGCGAGGCGGCGATGGAGCGGCGGACTGGTACGCCGATTTCTGCGCCCGGCGAAACAGCGCCATCGAGACCTGGCTGAACGACACGCCGGGTCTGCGTGGCATGAGCGCCTGGTTTGAGCTGGACACGCTGACGCAAGGGGAGATTCCCTGGAGCGCCACGGGCGAGGCGAAGGGTATCATGGTTCACGGCGTCGTGGCGGAGCGTGTGGCGGGAGCCGGCGTGCGCTTGGCCTCGGGCGCGCCCATATCGCCCCGGCTGCTGCTGAGGGAGGGGGAGAATCCCCCGGCGCGGCAGCTGATCTCCAATTACCTGTTCTTTCTCACGCCGCGCCTGGCGGAGCTGTACAACCGCCTGCGCTCCGGCCGACCCCATGAGCAAACCGCCATGCGGGGCGGGCATTTGGACTATATGCTCTACACCGACGAGGCCGGTCGCCGCGTGGAGACCTTTCCGCTCTACCGAAAGGCCTGCATGGGCATGACGGACGACGGTCGGTTTTGCTTCTTCCACTTCCGGTTAAGAGGCGGCAAGCTGACTATCGACAAACAGACCGTAGTCTGGAATGAAAATGACGTAGATCCGAATCAGCCCGGGGACGTGGCGGTGTACACGCCGTATCTGAGCCGGGCGGACGAAGGGGCGAATCGGTTTGGCTACGCGAAAGCCGTGGGGCAGGGGCGCGTGAATCTGGTGGTCAACCAGACGGAGCTGACCTGTGCCCGCGACGGAGACGTCATCCTGCCCGGCACCGGCGTGGTGATCTCGCTGGAGCGGGAAAAGGGCCTGGCGTATTTGAAGGCCTGCGGCTTTGAACCTGTGGAAGACGGTTATTTCGTTCGGAAGGACGCGCCGACCTTCTCCGTGCACCTGCAAAACCCCGAGGAAATCGAGCCTCGGGTGTGGGAAACCATGCGATGGGCCTATGGCGGCGGCCTCACGCTCATGCACGAGGGCGAGGCGGTTTTCAGGCGGGGCGAGGACGCCGCCCACAAGCTGGCCCGGGAGGGCTGGACGTCGCCCCTGTCCGCGCAGACGCAGGAAAGCGACATCGCCGCGCTGGCCCGGCATCCCCGCACGGCGGTGGGCCTCACCCAGTCCGGCGCGCTGTTCGTGCTGGTGTTTTCCGGGCGCTCCAGCGTTTCCGCCGGCGCGGATTACGTGGAGATGGGGGAGATTGCGAAAAAGCTGGTGCCGGACGCCTGGGAGATGATGAACGTGGACGGCGGCGGCTCTGCGGTGCTGGGCATCGCGGCGGGGCGGCGCTTCGTGGAATACAGCTGGCCTTCCTCCTCCATGGACAGCCTGGCCGGCATGGTGCGGCCCGTCAACTCCCTGCTGAGCGTGACGCTGAACACATGACACGGGGCTGAAAAGCAACATTATGATCCTTAACAGAAGCAGACTTATTTTTCATTGAAAACTAAAAATCGTTTATGGAATTGCCATAATTGACCGGAATATTTCGCATATTGCGTTAAAAGGCTATTGATTTTTGCTCAAGTCCCGTGTATAATATTGTCTGTTAAGGTTGGCCGTATATTATGGGTTTATGGCGCGATCCGGAGGAACTGAGCGATTGACCGTTCGTTTGAAAGCCGATGGGCCATTATCCTGAAAGGAATGAGTTGTATGAGTGACCGTTCTATCAAGACCGCCGGCACCTACAAGCGCACAGGGCTGGGCCACTGGATCAGGCAGCGTCGCATCAACAAGAACTGGCAGTTCTACGTGATGCTGATTCTGCCGTTGCTTTGGTACGTTCTGTTCTGTTATTTACCCATGTACGGCGTGGTGCTTGCTTTCAAGAAGTATAGTGCAATGAAGGGCATTCTCGGCAGTCCCTGGGTCGACCCGTGGTACAAGTGGTTCATGAAGTACTATCAGTCGCCTTATTTTGCCCGGACGATCACGAACACCTTCATTCTGAGCTTTTCATCGCTGCTGTTCGGCTTTCCGCTGCCGATCCTGCTGGCGCTGCTGCTGAACGAGGTGCGCAACAAGACCTTCCAGAAGTTCGTCCAGAACGTGACCTACATCCCGCACTTCCTCTCGACGGTGGTTCTGGTCGGCATGCTGACCTGCTTCACCAACCGCGACTTCGGCATCGTCAACAAGCTGATTGTCGCCTTGGGCGGCACGGCGGAAAACTGGATGCAGGTGCCGTCCCTGTTTCGCTCGATGTACGTCGGTTCCGGCGTGTGGCAGAACATGGGCTGGGATTCCATCATCTACATCGCCGCTCTGGCCGGCGTGGATCCGCAGCTGCATGAATCAGCCTACATCGACGGCGCGAACCGTTATCAGTGCATGTGGCATATCAACCTGCCCTGCATCCTGCCCACGGTTATCATCATGCTGATTCTGAACTCCGGACACATCCTCTCGGTGGGTTTCGAGAAAGTCTACCTGATGCAGAACGGACTGAACATGGCGGTGTCGGACGTTATTTCCACCTACGTCTACCGCATCTCGCTGCTTTCCTCCAACCAATTTGAGCTTTCTACGGCCATCGGCCTGTTCAATTCCGTCGTCAACTGCGCCATGCTGGTCTTGGTGAACAAGATTTCCAAAAAGGTCAGCGACGTTCAGCTGTGGTAAGAAGGGAGGACGAACGAAATGGCACAGGCAACAACCAGACAGGTTATCAAGCACAGGCGCAATTCCCGGCAGTCACGCGGCGATATTGTTTTCGAGACGATCGTCATCATTCTCCTGGCGCTTCTGGCGTTGGTCATCATCTATCCCTTGTATTTCGTGGTCATCGCGTCCTTTTCCGAGGCCAAGGCTGTCGTGGGCGGCGATGTCATATTCTTGCCCAAAGGCCTGACACTGGACAATTACATGGAGTGCTTCAAGAATGGCGACCTGATGCTAGGCTATAAGAATGCCTTCATCCTGCTGATCATCGGCACGGCAGTGTACCTGTTCCTCACGATTCTCTGCGCATACCCGCTGTCCCGACGGGATCTGTGGGGTCGCAACGGCATCATGATTTTCTGCACGATTCCCATGTTCTTCGGCGGTGGCCTGATCCCCACTTACCTGACGGTCACCAAGACGCTGAACCTTCATAACTGGGCGGCGGTTATCCTGGTGGGCGGCGTGTCCACCTACAATATGATCATCATGCGGACCTTCTTCCAGACGTCAATACCGTTTGAATTGCAGGAAGCCGCGGAGATTGACGGCAGCACGCCATTTGGCACGTTGATCCGGATCATATTGCCCCTATCTATCCCGGTTATCTGCGTTATAGGCCTTTATTATGGCGTGGGTATTTGGAATAGTTACTTCTCCGCGTTGATTTACGTGTCGGACAAGAATCTGTGGCCGCTTCAGCTGTTCCTGAGACAGATTCTGGTCAACGCCGACCTGTCCGCAGTCGACGGCGGCGACGTGGCCGACATGGCCCGCCGCGCCATGCGCGCCGAGATCATCAAGTACGCCATCTGCGTGCTGGCCTCCATCCCCATGCTGGTCATCTATCCCTTCATCCAGCGCTACTTCGTGAAGGGCGTCATGATTGGTTCGGTGAAGGGCTGACATTCCATCGGTACTTGGCCCGAAAAGGGCTGGTATAAATATTTTATAGGAGGTAATCCCATGAAGAAGACTCTAGTGGCTCTTCTGCTGGCTGCGATCATGGTGCTCAGCTGCACCGCGTACGCCGTCGAAGGCCCCGCGACCGACTACTCGCTGTATCCTCTCGTTGAAGAGCCGATGAACGTGACCGTGACGCACATGTACACCGACGTCATGCCGTCTGACTGGTCCACCGTCTGGTTCTGGCAGGAGCTGGAAAAGCTGACCAACGTTCATGTTGAGTTCACCCCCGTTCCCTCCTCTGACCGCGCCACCCAGCTGACCCTGATGTTCGGCTCGGGCGACCTGCCGGAAATCCTCTTCAAGATGGGCGTCAGCGGCACCCAGGCTGCTCAGTACGGCGGCGAGGGCATGCTGATCGACCTGAAGCAGTATCAGGACATCATGCCCAACTTCACCTATTGGCTGGATGCGTATCCCACGGCCCGTAACGCCATCACCCAGGCTGACGGCAACATCTACGGCTGCCCCTACATCCTGACCGGTTACGCCATCCGCATGGGCACCCGCCTGTTCTACAACAGCGAAGTGCTGGCCTATGCTGGCCTTGAGAACCCGCCGAAGACCGAGGACGGCAA
>CADARO010000134.1:7152-9506 GCA_902790345.1 uncultured Eubacteriales bacterium
AGAACGGCGAGGACGACACCATCCCGCTGGTCGGCTCTGACTGGAGCAATATGGAGTATGTCCTGACCGGTTCCTTCGGCGTCATGAACCGCGGCTCCTCCAACTACTGGGCTGACCAGAACGAGGATGGCACCGCCCGCTTCTGGCACACCGCCGACGGCTACAAGGAGCTCATGCGCTTCTATCACAAGCTGTACGCTGAAGGCCTGATTGACCCCGACATCTTCACCGCCAGCTTCGCGGACGAGATCGTCAAGGCCCAGAACGGCCGCGCGCTGACCTACACCTTCGTGAACAACAGCCCCGTGTCCGGCTCCAAGTATGAGGCGCTGACCGTGCCCATGACCGAGCCGCTGGAGGGCTTCAACGGCGAGAAGAGCTGGAACAACTACTCCATGCCCGCCTCCACCTCCACCAACTTCAACATCACCTACAAGTGCCCCGAAGAGAAGCGCGAGATCATGGCGAAGTGGGCCGACTACTTCTACTCCCTGGACGGCATCGTGGCCTACTTCATGGGCGAGAAGGACGTCACCTACACCTATGATGAGGCGACCGACACCTACGCGCTGACCGACATGATCCTGAACGACCCCGAGGGCCGCAACTTCGAGTCCGTGCAGTCTCAGTGGTGCACCTGGGCCGGCGGCACGAACCCCTCCTGCGCTACCAACGAGCTGTTCAAGGGCGGCGAGACCTGGCCGGTTTCTCTGGAATCCGCTGCTGGCCTCATCAACTACACCCCCGATAACAACGGCGGCGCCATCTGGGCTCCCTTCATGTTCGACACGGATGTGGCTTCCGAAGTGTCCGCTATGACCACCGATTTCGACACCTACCTGGATGAGTGGACTGCCCACTTCATCTCCGGTGAGAAGGATGTCGACGCCGATTGGGACGAGTACGTGAACGGCTTCAACGCGCTGGGCGTTCAGGACTACCTGGATCTGATCAACGCGAAGATCGAAGAGCTGGGCCTGTAATTCACACTCATCTCTGACTGCTTAGCAGACAATCGAAAGAGCCCGGCGGTTCGTCCGTCGGGCTCTTTTCAAGAAAAATACAAGCGAAAGGGGCGTTGCCTCATGAATGTCGGCATCATCATCAGGCATTGCGACGCGGAGCTCAGGCATGTGTTTGAGACCGCCGCGAAGAACGGATTTCATCACGGCCAGCTGGTCAGCTGGGATCCCTCCCTCTGGACAGACGAAATGGCTCAGCGCATTCCGCCGCTCTGCAGGGAATTCGACATCGAACTGACCGCGTTCTGGTGCGGCTGGGCCGGCCCGAAGTTCTGGAATTTCACCGAAGGCCCGGAGACCCTGGGCATCGTGCCGCAGGCGTATCGCGCTGAGCGCGTTCAGAACCTCATCGACGGCGCGGCGTTCGCCCGCAAGCTGTGCATCAAGGACGTGGTGACCCATATGGGCTTCATTCCGGAGAACATGACCGATCCCAATTATCCCGGCGTGCGCGCCGCTGTGATGGCCGTGGCCCGGGAGCTCAAGCGCAACGGGCAGAACCTGCTGTTTGAAACGGGCCAGGAGACGCCAGTGGTGCTGCTGCGCCTGTTCGAGGAGATCGGCACGGGGAATCTGTTTGTCAACCTCGACCCGGCCAATCTGGTCATGTACGGCAAGGCCAATCCCGTCGATGCGCTGGATCTGTTGGGCGACTATGTGCGCGGCGTCCATGCAAAAGACGGCTTCTATCCCACCAACGGCCGGGAGCTGGGCCACGAGGTCAAGGTGGGCACGGGCAAGGTCAATTTCCCCGTGTTCCTGAAGGAGCTGAAGGCCCACGGCTTCGACGGCAGCCTGACCATCGAGCGGGAAATCGAGGGCGAGCAGCAGACGAAGGACATTTTGGAAACGCAGAAGTACCTGAACGACCTGATCGCAGCCCTGTAAACACAATAACCACAAAAAAAAGACCAGCGTCGGTTTTCCTTCGCTGGTCCTTTTGCGTTTTGATTGTCAGCCCTGTTCGTCCAGATAGCGGCAGGCGGCCAGGGCGGCAGTGGCTCCGTCCGCGGCGGCGGTGGTCAGCTGGCGGACGCCCTTGCGGCGGCAGTCGCCCGCCACATACACGCCCGGCGTGGCCGTGAGGCAGCGCTCGTCCGAGTCAAAGTAGCCATAGTCGTTCAGCTTTGCCAGCGGGGCGAAGGGGTCGTTTTCCGGAATCAGCCCGATGGCCACGAACAGGCCGTCGCAAGGGATGTCCCGCTTTTCGCCGGACACGCGATCCTCAATTTCGAGGCCCTTGAGCGCGCCGCCTTCCGCGACGAGACGGTTGATCTTCGTGTTCGCAATCAGGCGCACGTTGGGCTTTGAGAACAGCACATCCTGCAGCCG